>NZ_LWFF01000098.1 GCF_001635685.1 Erythrobacter sp. HI0063 | reverse complement strand
GACCTGCCCCTGAAGCTCAACCAATGGGCCAATGTCGTGCGCTGGGAAATGCGCACCCGGATGTTCCTGCGCACGGCCGAATTTCTCTGGCAGGAGGGCCACACCGCGCACGAGACCGAGGCGGAGGCGAAAGAGCACACCCTGCGCATGCTCGAAGTCTATCGCCAATGCGCCGAAGAGGATCTAGCGCTTCCCGTGATTGTGGGCGAGAAGCCGGAGAACGAACGTTTCCCCGGCGCTGTCGAGACCTGGTCGATCGAAGCGATGATGCAGGACGGCAAGGCGCTCCAGGCCGGGACCAGCCATTATCTCGGCACGAATTTTTCGGCTGCGAGCGGGATCAAATTCCAGAACCGCGAAGGCAGCGAAACGCTGGCCCACACCACCAGCTGGGGCGTGTCCACCCGCATGATCGGCGGCATGATCATGGCGCATGGCGACGATGACGGTCTGCGCGTTCCGCCGCGCCTCGCCCCGTGGCAGGTCGTGATCCTGCCCATGCTGCGCGACAATGACGAGGATGCCGCGCTGATCGATTATTGCGAGGGGCTGCGCGCCACGCTCGCCGGGCAGCATGTGCTTGGCGAGAAGTTGCGCGTATTGCTCGATACGAAACCGGGCAAGGCGGCAGCCAAGCGCTGGGACTGGGTGCGCAAGGGCGCGCCGGTCATCGTCGAAGTCGGTGGGCGAGACATGCAGAACGGCGTGGTATCGATGCTGCGCCGCGACCGTTTGTGGGACAAGAATTCGGGCAAGCCTGCCTTCGAAGCGCCGACCCGCGAGATCGCCGGGCAGACCATCCCCGATGTGCTCGCCGATATGCAGGCCGCGCTGCTGACCGAAGCCCGCGACCGGCGCGAGGCCAATATAACGCGCGGCGTCGACAGCTACGACGCAGTGGAAGCGCATTTCAATTCGGACGCGAAATATCCCGGCTGGGTCGAAGTCCAATGGTCGAAACCGACCGGGGCGGCGCTCGATCAGGTGGTCGAGCGGTTGAAGGCACTGAAGCTGACGATCCGCAACGTGCCCACGGATGCCGCGCCTGCCGATGGAGCGTGCATCTTTACCGGCGATCCTGCGGTCGAACGGATCTTACTGGCTCGCGCGTACTAAGCGCCGACTGGCGAGATACGGGGCAGGGGTGGGAAAATGCGCCCACCTGCCCCATATCGGGCCCATGACAAAACAGAACAAGAACCGGCAGCATAAAGGCATGCCGAGCAAAGAACAAATTCTCGAATTCATCCAGACCTCCGAGACCCCCGCTGGAAAGCGTGAGATCGCCAAGGCCTTCGGTCTCAAGGGACAGGAGAAGATCACGCTCAAAAAGCGCTTGAAGGACATGGCCGAAGAAGGCCTGATCGATGGCAAGCGCACAGCCTATCACCGGATGGGCGGCGTACCGAAGGTAACCGTTCTCAAGGTGGTCGAGATCGACGACGGCGAGGTCTTCGCCGAGCCTGAGAACTGGAACCCCGATAGCGACGAAAAGCCGCCGCGCCTGCTCGTTAAAGAGTCCAAGAAGATGGCGGCGCTCAAGCGCGGCGATCGCGTTCTGGCGCGCAACGAGGAAACCGAGCGCGGCTGGCGCGCCACGCCGATCAAGAAGCTCCCCGCTCGCAGCGAAGGCCTCATGGGCGTCGTCGAGTTCGACGGGGGCGGCAAACCCTGGCTCGCGCCCGTGGACAAACGAGTGCGCAATTCCTCGCCGATTTCCGATCTCGGCGGCGCGGAGGAGGGCGAACTCGTCCTCGCCGAACGCACCGGCAAATCGCAGCGCGCAGGCGTGAAGGTGGTCGAAGTGATCGGCGATCCCCTGGCACCCAAAAGCTTCAGCCTGATCGCCATCGCCAAGCACGGCATCCCGCACATCTTCCCCGAAGAGGCGATGGCCGAGGCGGAGCGTGCGGTCGATCTGCCCCTGTCGGAAGACAAGCGCGAAGATCTGCGCGATGTCCCCATCGTCGCCATCGACCCCGCCGATGCGCGCGACCACGACGATGCGATCTGGGCGGAGCCGGACGGAAACGGCGGCTACAAGGCTATCGTCGCCATTGCCGACGTGTCCTATTACGTGCGCCCCGGCGGTGCGCTCGACCGCGAAGCGAGAAAACGCGGCAATTCTGTCTACTTCCCCGACCGGGTTGTGCCGATGCTGCCCGAAGTGTTGAGCGCCGATGTCTGCTCTCTCGTCGAGGAGCAGGACCGCGCGGCAATGGCCTGTCACATGACGATCTCGTCCGACGGCAAGATCACCGATTGGCGCTTCACTCGCGCGATCGTGCGATTGGCGGCGAATGTCGCCTACGAAGACGCCCAGAAAGCCATCGATGACGGATCGGCGGATAAGACGCTTCAGGATCTCTGGGGTGCCTGGAAGCTGCTCTACAAGGCGCGTCAGGCGCGTGATCCGCTCGACCTCGATCTGCCCGAGCGGCAGGTACGACTGAACGATGAAGGGGTGATCGAGGAGATCGCCGTACGCGAACGGCTCGACGCGCACCGCGTGGTCGAAGATTTCATGATCGCCGCCAATGTCGCTGCGGCAAAGGCGCTGGAAGCGAAGAAGGCTCCGGTCGTCTACCGCGTTCACGAACAGCCGAGCCGCGAGAAGCTCTCCGCCTTCAAGGAGTATCTCGAAAGCCAGGGCCGCAGCTTCGCGCTGGGGCAGGTGATAACGGCCGGCCTCTTCAACCGCATGCTCAAGGACGTGTCCGATCCGGCGGAAAAGGCGCTGATCATGGAAGCCGTCCTCCGCAGCCAGACGCAGGCCTATTACGGGCCGGCCAATGCCGGGCATTTCGGGCTTTCCCTGGGCAGCTACGCCCACTTCACCTCACCCATCCGCCGCTATGCCGATCTTTTGGTCCATCGTTCGCTTGTGGATGCCTACAAGCTCGAACAACCCAAGACGAAGCTCGACCTACCTGAAGCTACGGGTTTGTCGGACCGCGACAGAACCGCACTTAGCAACATCACCGATGCGATCAGCCAGACCGAACGCCGCGCGATGGAAGCGGAACGCGACACGGTCGACCGCTATGTCGCCGCCTGGCTTTCGGGCCGCGTCGGGGAAACGTTCGACACCCGCATCACCGGTGTTCAGGGGTTCGGCTTCTTCGCCACGATCGACAAGCTCGGCGGCGATGGGCTGGTCCCGGTCAGCACGCTGGGCCGGGAATATTTCCGTTACGACGATGCAGCGCAGAAGCTGATCGGCGAGAGCAGCGGCACGGAATACGCCGTGGGGGACCGACTGAAGCTGAAGCTTGCCGAAGCAAATGCTTTGACCGGCGCGCTCAAATTCGAAGTGCCCGAAAGCGATGGCGAACGGATCGAGAAGCGGGGCGATCGTCCGCCGCCGAAGAAATCGCATCGCAAGGGTCCGGGCAAAGGCCCAAGCAAAGGCACGGGCGCGCCGCGTCAGAAACATGCGCAAGGCCAGCGCGGGCGCCCGAAGAACATTCGCCACCAGGGGCGCGGCAAGAAGAAATGACGGAACGGGGACGGGCACCCGGCCATTGAAGAGCAAAGGAGATTTCACCGATGCTCAAGCCCGGCCAGCCCATTCCCGCACTCGACCTGCCGCTCACGATCGAGGCGCGCTTCGAACTCGAAAAGCAGGATCCCGAGAATTTCACGATGCTCGTGTTCTATCGCGGCAAGCATTGTCCGATCTGCAAGAAATACCTTACCGAACTCGGCGGCAAGCTCGACGAGTTCACGGACAAGGGCATCAACGTTTTCGCGATCTCGATGGACAGTCCCGAACGGGCGGCGGTGAGCCATGAGGAGTGGGACACGCACGATCTCCCGCTCGCCCACTCACTGAGCGAGGAAAAGGCGCGCGAATACGGCCTCTACATTTCCGAAAAGCGCGAAGGGAGCGAGGAGCCGGACATGTTTTCGGAACCCGGCCTGTTCGTGGTCAAGCCGGACGGCACCTTGCATTTCGCCGTCGTCCAGAGTGCGCCGTTCACGCGGCCCGATCTCGACGATCTGCTCGAAGGGCTGATGTTCACGGTGGACAAGGGCTATCCGACGCGCGGCACCCTGACCTGATCCGGCGTCAGGCCAACCGGTCGACCGCTTCGGTGTCGAGGCCGCCCGGCACGATATAAAGCGGGCAGGGCAGGCTGCCCGCATCGTGGGCAAAATGGGTGATCAGCGGGCCGGGGCCACCTTCGCGATTGGCGCCGAGGACGAGGGCGGCGATGTCCTCGCGCTCGTTCAGGTAATTACGCACGACCTCCTGCGGGTTCCCGCTGCGCACCGCGATCTGGGGCATCTTGCCGCTTTCGGCGAAGATGTTTCCAGCGGCGGAATTGGCCATCACTTCGGCGCGATCCTTGGCCTCCTGCTCGATCGTCGCCTGCACCGCGCCGAACGCGTTGAAGTTCTGCCGGGGCACCAGCGCCAGGATGTGCACCGCACCGCCGGTGCGCGCGGCGCGCAGGCTGGCGAAACGCAGGGCAATCTTCGCTTCGTCGGTCTCGTCCATCACGACCAGATAATTGCGCATCGGTCCCCTTCCCCTCGTGCCGGCGCGTATCCGGTAAATTCGTATTCACCGCAAGGGCCTTGCGGGGCCTGCCCGGTTTGGGCAGAGGAGCAGCGAACCGAACCGTCAGCTTCCCGCGCGAGGACGTAGCGTAAAACATGCCCACTCCGATCAAGATGCCCGCTCTGTCGCCCACCATGGAGGAAGGCACCCTCGCGCGCTGGCTGATCAAACCGGGCGACAAGGTGTCCGCCGGGGACATCATGGCCGAGATCGAGACCGACAAGGCGACGATGGAATTTGAAGCGGTCGACGAAGGCACGCTCGCGTCCATTGCGGTGGAAGAGGGTAGCGAAGGCGTCAAGGTCGGCACCGTGATCGCCATGCTCGCCGAAGAAGGCGAAGACGTGGACGAAGCGGCGAAGGCATCACCCGCCGGCGGCGAAAGCGCCGAACAGGCTCGCGAGGAAAAGGTCGAGGAAGAGGAGCGGCGCACCGAAGAGGCGCCTTCGACGCCGACGAAGTCCTCGCCGGCCCCGACCGCCTCGGTTTCGACGAATTCCGCTCCCGCACCTTCGGGCGATCGCATCGTGGCCTCGCCGCTTGCCAAGCGTATCGCCGAACAGAAGGGGCTCGATCTCTCAGGAGTGCAGGGCAGCGGGCCGAACGGTCGGATCGTGAAGGCCGATGTCGAGAACGCCGAGCCGGGCAAATTGGCAGTGAAGGACGCCGCGCGAAGCGACAAGGCGATGGACGCCCCCAAGACACCTGCGAAAACGCCTGCGGAAAGCGAGTTCGGCGCGCCTTACGAAGCGCAGAAGCTCAACAATGTCCGCAAGGTGATCGCGCGCCGTCTGACCGAAGCGAAGCAGACCATTCCGCACATCTATCTGACCGTGGACGTGCGTCTGGATGCGTTGCTGAAGCTGCGCAGCCAGCTGAACGCCTCGCTGGAAGCGGACGGGATCAAGCTGTCGGTCAACGATCTGCTGATCAAGGCGCTCGCCCGCGCATTGGCGCGGGTGCCCTCCTGCAATGTCAGCTTCCAGGGTGACGAACTGCATCAGTATACCCGCCAGGACATCTCGGTCGCCGTCGCCGCGCCGAGCGGCCTGATCACGCCCATCGTGGTCGATGCTGGTCGCAAGGGGCTCGCACAGATTTCCACCGAGATGAAGGAACTTGCGGGCAAGGCGCGCGATGGCAAATTGCAACCGCACGAATATCAGGGCGGCACGGCTTCGCTCTCCAATCTGGGCATGTTCGGCACCAAGCAATTCGACGCGGTCATCAATCCGCCGCAGGCGATGATCCTGGCGGTCGGCGCGGGCGAACAGCGGCCCCATGTTATCGACGGCGCACTGGGCGTCGCCACCGTGATGAGCGCCACCGGCAGCTTCGATCACCGCGCTATCGACGGCGCGGACGGTGCTGCGCTGATGCAGGCGTTCCAGCAATTGGTCGAGAACCCGATGGGGCTGGTGGTTTGAGCCATCGGCGCGGCTTGATTGAATTTTCGGCGGGGGCTCTCGCTCTGCTTCTTTCCGTGTCCGCTTGCAGTGAGCGCGATGGGCCGCGCGGCGAGTATGGGGCGAGGGACGATGCACCGCAGGCTCGAGCCGCGCCCAGCGCACGCGCGGTGCAGATCGGATTCGACGGGCCGCGCTTCGATGCCTGCGCCAGCTTCGGTCGGGTGACCAATCTCGGCGCGGATGGGCAAAGTCTTCCGGTGCTCGCGGCGCCGGCCGGCAGTGCCGAAGTGATCGACCGTATCGAGGCCGGGCGCGGTCTCTCGATGTGCCAGAAGGTCGGCGACTGGATGGGCGTGGTCTATGCGCCCGATGCGGACGATCCGATCGATTGCGGCACCGGATCGCCGGTGCCGACGCGCCGAGCCTATGAAGGCCCTTGCCGTTCGGGCTGGGTCGATGAAGATTTCCTCAAACTGGTGGCCGGATAATCCATGCCCGATCGTTCTCCCCTTATTCGCGTCACCGCCATGCCAAGCGACACCAACCCGTATGGCGGCGTTTTCGGTGGCTGGTTGATGAGCCAGATGGCGCTCGGCGCGGGATCGCTCGCAAGCCGCTCGGGCGAGGGCAAGGCAGTGGTCGTCTCGGCAACGGATTTCGGCTTTCCCGGCGCGATGCAGGTGGGGGACGAATTGTCCGTCTATGGCGAGGTGACCGAAACGGGCACCACTTCGCTCACCATCGCAGTCGAAGCCGTTGCGCGCACTCGCAATGGCGCGGCGGAAACCATGGTCGCGCAAGGCACGTTCAAATTCGTCCTGCTCGACGACGACGACAAGCCGCGTCCGGTTCGGATGACGGGCCAGGCGGCCCTTTCGGCTAACGATTAGAGAGATTTATGGCTGACACTTCCAACGACGTCATCGTTCTCGGCTCCGGCCCCGGCGGCTATGTCGCGGCGATCCGCTGCGCGCAGCTGGGGCTAAAGACCGCCATCGTGGAGCGCGAATTGCTTGGCGGGATCTGCCTCAATTGGGGCTGCATCCCGACCAAGGCGCTCCTGCGCTCGGCCGAGATCATGCACTTTGCGAAACACGCCAAGGATTACGGCCTGAAGATCGCAGGCGAGATCGAGGCCGATCTCGACGCGGTCGTGAAGCGCAGCCGCGGCGTCGCGAAGCAGCTCAATCAGGGCGTCACGCACCTGATGAAAAAGAACAAGATCGCGGTCCATATGGGCGAAGGCACTCTGACCGGGCCGACCTCGCTGACCGTCAAGGGGGAGAAGGGCGAGGAGAAGCTCACCGCCAAGCACGTGATCGTCGCCACCGGAGCGCGTGCGCGCGATCTGCCCTTCGCCAAGGCGGACGGCAAGCGCGTGTGGACCTATCGCCACGCGATGACGCCGACGGAAATGCCGACCAAGCTGCTGGTCATCGGATCCGGTGCGATCGGGATCGAGTTTGCGAGCTTCTATAACGACATGGGCGTGGACGTGACCGTGGTCGAAATGCTCGACCGGATCGTGCCGGTCGAGGACAAGGATGTCAGCGCCTTTCTCGAAAAGAGCCTGACCAAGCAGGGCATGACGATCATGACCGGCGCAGGCGTCGAGGACATCAAGGTGTCCGGCACCGGCGTGAAGGCGAAGATCAAGGGCAAGGACGGCAAGGTCACGGAGACTGAATTCAGCCACTGCATAACCGCCATCGGCATCGTCCCGAACACCGAGAATATCGGTGTCGAAAAGCTGGCGGAGATGGATCGCGGATTCATCCAGATCGATCCCTATGGTCGTACCAAGTCTAAGGGCCTTTGGGCCATCGGCGATTGCACCCCCGGCCCATGGCTGGCGCACAAGGCGAGCCACGAAGGCGTCACCTGTGCCGAAGCGATCGCGAAGGAACTTGGCAACAAGGACGTCCATCCGCACCCGCTCGACCGCAATAATATCCCGGGCTGCACCTACTGCCACCCGCAAATCGCCAGCGTCGGCCTGACCGAGGCGAAAGCCAAGGAAGCCGGCCATGAGGTCAAGGCAGGCACTTTCCCCTTCATCGGCAACGGCAAGGCGATCGCGCTGGGCGAGGCGGAGGGCTTCGTGAAGACCGTGTTCGACGCCAAGACCGGCGAATTGCTGGGTGCCCACATGGTCGGCGCGGAAGTGACCGAGATGATCCAGGGCTTCGTTGTCGGCAAGACGCTGGAGACGACCGAAGCGGAACTGATGAACACGGTGTTCCCGCATCCCACGATTTCGGAATCCATGCATGAAAGCGTGCTGGCGAGTTACGGACGAGCGCTTCACATCTGAACCGCACTGACGCTGCATTAAGGAAGGCGCATTGACCGGTTTTCTGATCCTCGCCTTTCTCATTCTGGTGGCCAGCGTTGCCGCCGTTCCACTGGCGAGCCGGTTCGGCCTCGGCTCCGTACTGGGCTATCTTCTCGCTGGCATGGCGATCAGCCCGCTGCTCGCGACATTGCGCGTGGATGTCGAAGCCTTGCAGGTCTTCGCCGAATTCGGCGTGGTAATGATGCTCTTCATCGTCGGGCTCGAACTCGAACCCAAGCGCCTGTGGGAAATGCGCGGCAAGCTGTTCGGTCTAGGCGGAGGGCAGGTGCTCCTGACGACGCTCGCCATAGCCAGCATCGCTCTGCTCGACGATCAGCCGTGGCGCACCGCGCTCGCCATCGGGATGGTGCTCGCATTGTCCTCCACTGCCATCATCATCCAGACGCTGACCGAGAAGAATCTGATGCGCTCCGAAGGGGGCGAGGCGAGCTTCAGCGTCTTGCTGGTGCAGGATGTGGCGGTGATCCCGATCCTTGCGCTGCTGCCCTTCCTCGCCATGCCGGAATTGCTGGATGCGACGAGCGCGCATGCCGGGGAGGCGGCGCATCACGGCGGGATCGACCTGACCGCCGCGATGCCGGTTTGGATGGCTGCCTTGGCGCGGATCGTGGCAGTCGGCGCGGTCATCGCCATCGGGATTTATGCGATCCGCCCGCTGTTCCGGTATATCGCCGCGGCAAATCTGCGCGAGTTGTTTACCGCCGCCGCTCTGGTCGTCGTGATCGGGATCGCGCTTCTCATGTCGCTTGTGGGCCTCAGCCCCGCGCTGGGCGCTTTCCTCGCCGGTGTCGTCCTGGCGACCAGCGAATACCGGCACGAGCTGGAAAGCGATATCAACCCGTTCAAAGGGCTTCTGCTCGGGCTATTCTTCATCACGGTCGGTGCGGGAATCGACTTTACCCTCGCGGGCGACATCTGGCCGACCGTACTGTTTTGGGCGCTGGTCACGATCGCCGCGAAAATGCTCGTTCTCCTCGCGGTGGGCTGGCTCTACGGATTGCGAAAGCAGGCGCTTTGGCTGTTCGCGCTAAGCCTCCCGCAAGCGGGCGAGTTCGCCTTCGTCCTCATATCTTTCGGCATCGCCAACGCCGTCTTCGACACTGCGCTCGCAGATCTGATGCTGCTGGTTGTCGCGCTGACCATGTTGATGACGCCCCTTTTGTTCATCTTCTACAACAAGGTTGTGGCGCACGCCTATTGCGAGAGGGACGAGCGCGAGGCGGACGCGATCGAGGAAGAGAACCCCGTCATCATCGCCGGGCGCGGTCGGATAGGCGGGATCGTCGATCGGATGCTGCAGGCAGCCGGCTATTCCACGACGGTGATCGACTACGATTCGCATCAGCTCGAGATCGTGCGCAAATTCGGCTTCCGCACCTATTTCGGCGATGCGACCCGCCCGGACCTGCTTGCCTCGGCGGGAATCGCGCAGGCCAAGCTGCTGGTCGTGGCGCTGGATGAGCGCGAGCAGATCGACAGACTGGTGCGTTACGCCATCAAGAACTATCCCGATCTTCACATTCTCGCCCGCGCGATCGATCGCAATCACGTTTACGAATTATGGGCTTATGGCTGTCGCGACATCGTACGCGAGACCTATGACAGCTCGCTGCGCATGGGCCGTTCCGCTTTCGAAGCGCTAGGCATGGACGAAGACCAGGCCAAAGCTGCGGCGGACGCTTTCGAGGAGATGGACCGCAGCACGATGGTGGATATCGCGAACCTCTATAGGCTCGACATGCCTTACCACGAAAACGAAGCGCTGATCGCGCGCGTTCGCGAATTGCGTTCCGAGTGGGACCCGATCCTGCGCGAACAGATGGACACGATCCTGCGCAAGGGGCCGCATTGATCGCGACGGCACTCGACTGGGCGCTGCTCCCCGGCATTTCGGCGCTTCGCCAGAAAAGATCGGTGCCCTGACGCGCCCTCGTGCGTTGTTAGAGAGAGGAGACACCGGAATGGAATATGAAATCGACGACGATCCCCAAGGCGAGCGGGACGAGCCGGAGGGCGATCGCGACGGCGGAATTGTGGAAGATCACATCGCTCTCAAGAACCAGTCCAGCGTGAAGCCGGAAGATTATCCAAAAAAGCAGCGTCAGGACCAGTCGCTTGCAGGCGAGACTGACAAGCGCGACTGACGCTATTTAGCGCAAACCGGGCCGGGTAGGACATCATGCCGATCCGGCCTTTCGCGTGAAGATTGGCCATCTGAGAGGAGAAATGGCGGACAGGGTGGGATTCGAACCCACGAAGGGCTTACACCCTTGCCGGTTTTCAAGACCGGTGCATTCAACCGCTCTGCCACCTGTCCGCGTATGGATCGCGCTAATGCCCTCTGGCGATCTTGTCACGCTTCGAAATCGGGACATTCACCGAAGCGAAAAATTTCGGAACAGAAGAAGGCCTTCTCGGGTAACCCCTAAACGACATTCAGCGTTCATCCCGCCTGTGAGACAAGGGGCCCCATGACCTTCAAGCACCTGTTAGCCTGCGCCGCCCTTTCCCTGTCGTCCTTCACGATAGCCTCGCCCGCTGCAGCCCAAGACAATCTGTCCTTCGATGCCTATCTTCAACTCGTCATCGCAAAGGCGCGCGCGCAGGGGGTCAGTGAGAACACCATTGCGCGCATGACCGCAGGTTTGGAACCGAATTACCGTGTCATCGAACTCGATCGCGGTCAGCCCGGCTCGTCTTCCTCGGGCAGCGGATATCCGCCCTTGTCGAACTATATCGAACGGCATGTCGATGCCGCGCGCATCAATGGCGGACGGCGCGAGTATAATTCGGCCAGCGGAGTGCTGCGCGGGATCGAACAGGAATACGGCGTACCCGGCGACATCCTCGTCGCGATCTGGGGGCACGAGACCGCCTATGGTGCGGTGCGTGGCGGGTTCGACTTATCGCAGGCCTTGGCCACGCTTGCCTGGGAAGGGCGCCGCCGCGATCTTTTCGAAGCCGAATTCATCGATCTGCTAAAGGTTGCCGACAAGGGCTATCCGCGCTCCGAACTGAAGGGAAGCTGGGCGGGTGCTTTCGGCAATCCGCAATTCCTCCCGAGCGTCTATTTGCGCCTCGCGACGGACGGCGATGGGGATGGGCGCGCGAACATCTTCACAAATCGCAGTGACACGCTGGCATCGATCGCCAATTATTTCCGCGACGCCGGATGGCGCAGCGGCCAACCCTGGGGTGTGCCAGCTTACGTGCCGTCGAGCTTCGATACGAATAGCGTGGCGACCGAACTGGTCGCTCCGGTCTGTCCCCGCGTTCACGAACGCCACAGCCAGTTCAAGACGGTGGAGGAGTGGCGCGCGCTCGGTATCCAGCCCCAGCGTCCGCTGCCGCCCGGCACCATGGTCTCGCTGTTTCGCCCCGACGGGCCCGGCAGCCCGGCATGGCTCTTAACCACAAATTATCGGGTTATCCTCGAATACAACTGCTCGAATTATTACGCGATGAGTGTGGGGCTGCTGGCCGATGAGATTTCCCGTTAAGGATCGGAAGGCACCGATTTCGCGCGCAGGCAGGCTGTTTCTGGGTGGCGTTTCGACGCTCTCGCTCGCTGCATGCGGGCTGGGCGGGTTCGGCGGGCTCGACGCCGCGTCTGAGCCCTCGGTGCCGAGCACGTCGCGCTCGATCCCGACCGGTCCCGCCGCCGATTATCCGATGGTGCTGGGTGAGCCCTTTACGATCGACGGGATTACTTACACACCCGCCGACACTCTGAATTACGACGAAGTCGGCTACGCGACGCTCGACGATACAGACGCGGAAGGAATCTCCGCCTCGCATCGCACGCTTCCCCTGCCGAGTTACGTCGAGGTCACGTCGCTTGAAAGTGGGCGCACCGTTCTCGTCCGGGTGGAGCGGCGGGGGCCGATGACGAATTCCCGCCTTCTGGGTCTCTCGCGTGCTGCAGCCGCGCAATTGGGCGCTGGCGAAAACACGCCGATACGTGTGCGCCGCGTCAATCCGCCCGAAGACCAGCGCGCCGAATTGCGCGCCGATCGCAGCGTCGACCTGCGTATGGAAACGCCCCAGGGCCTGCTGGACGTGTTGAAGCGCAAGTTGCCCCCCATCGGCAGCGCGTCGCTGGCGCGCGAAGATGCCGGTTCCTCCGATGTGGCCACACGCGGGCCGATCGAAACCATCGATCCAACGACGGAGGAGAATCCGTCTCCGGCCCCATCCCCGGCACCCACACCGAGCCCCGCGCCCACGCCTGCTCCGACTTCGGCACCAACTCCCGCTCCTGCCCCGGCACCGTCGCCATCTCCTGCGGCGAGCGGAACTCTGGCAGTCCAGGCGGGCGCCTATTCGACCCGCGCCTCGGCCCAGAAGGTCGTCGATGCGATCGGCGGTTATCTCGAACCGACCGGCTCGCTATTCCGCGTCCGTGTCGGCCCCTTCGCGAACCGTGGAGAGGCGAGCGCCGCGCTCGCCAAGGTGCGCGCAGCGGGTTATAGGGACGCTCTCATCGTCGATATCAGATAAGGCGCTGGGCGCTCCCGGTGCGGGAGACCATGTGCGCGCAGCGTTGAAATTCCTGACTCTCGGCTTGGCCGGCGCGATCGCGATCACATCGTCGAGCCGCGCCGCCAGTCCCACCGCTCCTCGCGTGCCGACGCCTTACGAAGCGCCGATCGCCATGCTGGTCGATCTGTCGAGTGGACAGACCTTGTTCGCCCGGGAGGAAGACCGCAGGTTCATGCCCGCATCCATCACCAAGGTGATGACCACCATGGTCGCTTTCGAGTGGATGGAGCAGGGCAAGCTGTTCCCGCAGCAGGTCATGACCGTTCGGCCGGACACGTTCCGCGCTTGGAATCGCAAGGGCTCGACCATGTATCTGCCCCACGATGCGCGCATCACGGTCGATGAGTTGCTGCACGGGATCACAACGGTTTCTGCCAATGATGCTTCCGTCGTTCTTGCCGAAGGGGCTGCCGGGTCGGTCGCGCGGTGGAGCCTGGCGATGAACGATACCGCTGCGCGGCTCGGCATGGCGGACAGTCATTTCAACACGCCCAATGGCTGGATGGATGATGGGCAGACATTCGTAACCGCGCGTGATCTTGTCACGCTGGGAAGCGCGATGATCCAGCGCCATCCGTCCAAATATGGGCATTTCGTCGGCAAGAAGGGTCTCGAATACAACGGCATTCGCCAGAACAATCACGATCCGATCAGCGGCGTCGTTCCGGGGGCGGACGGGATCAAGACCGGCTTCACCAATCAGGCGGGCTACGGTTTTCTCGGCAGTGCGGAGCGCAATGGGCGGCGCCTCGTCATGGTGGTTGCGGCCTCGCCGCGCGGACGAGAACGCAACGATGCGGCGCGCGCCCTGATCGAATGGGGTTTCGCGAATTTCGACAGCCGTCGCCTGTTCGAGACTGGCGAGCGGGTGGCAACGGCGCGGGTGCAGGATGGCAACGTGTCCGAAATCGGCCTGGTGTCGGCGCGCCCGGTGCGCCTTTCCGTGCCCCATGGCAGGATGCCGAAAGTGGACCTTTCCGTCCGGTATGAAGGGCCGCTGCGTGCGCCCATCGCCGACGACGAGGAAATCGCTCGGCTGATCGTGACGGTCGACGGTGAACAGGTGAACACGCTGCCCCTTTATGCCGAACGGCCGGTCAGCGAAGCGACAGTCATTCAGCGCGTCTTCAACGGACTGTGGGGCTGGGCGGGATGAGTGCTGGCAAGAGGGGCCGTTTCATCGCATTCGAAGGCGGGGAGGGGACGGGCAAATCGACACAGGCCCGGCTGCTCGTCCAAAGGCTGGAGGCACGCGGTATTGATACCGTGCTGACGCGCGAACCCGGTGGAACGCCGGGCGCGGAGGCGATCCGCGGCTTGCTGCTCGATCCGCCGGGCGAAGGCTGGCCGATGCGCGCTGAAGCGCTGCTGTTCGCCGCCGCGCGCGCCGATCACGTCGCGCAACTAATCCGGCCTGCTCTGTCTGCTGCCAAATGGGTTGTCTGCGATCGCTTTATCGCCTCGAGCCGCGCCTATCAGGGGATAGCCGGTGGGTTGGGGGACGATCTGGTCCGCGACCTGCATCGAGCGGGGAGCGAAGATTTGTTGCCGGACCTCACGATCGTTATTGCCGCCGACGAAGCGACGATCGCCGCCCGCCTCGCCGACCGGGACGCAGGCGTGAGCGATGCGATCGGCGGGCGCGATTCCGACTATCACGCGCACGTCAATGCCGCTTTTCTGGGATTCGCCGATGCGGAGCCCCATCGGTTCGCGGTGATAGACGGCGTGGGTGAGCTCGCCGCCGTTTCCGACCGGGTCTGGAAAGCCGTCTCGCCGCTTTTGGACGATCAAGCGTGAGCCTTGTCGGCCACGAGCCTGCGCGCGCCGCCTGGCGCGATGCGCTGGAAGGCGAACGGATGCATCACGCCTGGCTGCTGGCGGGCAAGGCGGGCCTCGGCAAGATGCAATTCGCCCTTGCCGCCGCGCGCGAACTGGTCGGCGCCGCGCCCGAGCTTGATCAGCATCCCGACATCCACGTGCTCACCAACCTTCCCAAGGACGACAAGGAAGACAAGAAGCGCGAGGAGGGCAAACCGTACGAGGTCAAGCGCAACATCGCGATCGCCCAGATCCGCGCGATGCAGCAGCGGCTGAACACCCGCCCCACCTTGGGCGAGAGGCGCGCGATCATTATCGATCCGGCGGACGATATGGAGCGCAACGCGTCCAACGCGCTGCTCAAGAGCCTCGAGGAACCGCCGCGCGGAACCTATTTCCTGCTCGTCAGCCATCGTCCCTCGCGCCTTTTGCCGACAATCCGTTCGCGCTGCCGCACGCTGCGTTTCGCGGCCCTTTCCGACGATGCGATGGCGACGATCCTTGCGGCGCAGGCCCCCGACAGCGATCCGGAGACCCGTTCCGCCGCCATCGCCGCCGCTGCTGGATCGCCGGGCCGCGCGCTCGGTTTCATTGCCAGCGGACTCGGCCCCGTCGCCGAACTCATGCGGCGCATCCTCGCACAGGGCGATGCCGGTTTCGTCCTGCGTGGAGAGCTGGCAGCCTCGCTCGGCGCGCGGCCCGATCGCGCCAGACTGGAGGCAGCGCTCGATCTCGCACGCTCGATCCTTGACGAAGGGATAGAGGCGGTTCCCGCCGCGGCGCTATCGCCGCGTGTCGAAGCGCATGCCGAGCTGGTTCGCCTAACCGGCGAGCTCGCGACGTACAATTACGATCCAGGCCTGCTGGCGATGGAAATCGGCACCTTGCTCGCAGGGGCAGCCCCGGCTAGCGAACGCGCCAATGTCTGAGCCCTTCTATATCACCACCGCGATCAATTATCCCAATGGTCGCCCCCATATCGGCCACGCTTACGAAGCGATCGCCGCCGATGTCATCGCGCGCTTCCAGCGGCTCAAGGGTCGCGAGGTGCGGTTCCAGACCGGCACCGACGAACACGGCCTGAAGATGGCGCGCAAGGCCGATGAGCAAGGCCGCACGCCGCGCGAATTGGCGGACGAAATGTCCGGCTATTTCAAGGCGATGGATGACGCTCTCGATATCTCTTACGATCGTTTCATCCGCACTGTCGAAGCGGATCATCATGCCGCCAGCCAGGCGATCTGGCGCGCGATGGAAGCCAAAGGCGATCTCTATCTCGACCGTTACGAGGGCTGGTATTCCGTCCGCGACGAAGCGTATTACGACGAGAGCGAGCTGACCCAGGGCGAGGACGGCAACCGCCTTTCGCCTCAAGGCACGCCGGTCGAATGGACTGTCGAGGAAAGCTGGTTCTTCCGTCTCTCCAATTATCAGGACCGACTGCTCGAATTGCTCAACCGGCCGGGCTTTCTCGAACCCGAAAGCCGGCGGAACGAGATGATAGCCTTCGTTTCGCAGGGCCTCAGAGATCTTTCGGTCAGCCGCACCAGCTTCGACTGGGGCGTAAAGGTGCCGGGCAGTGACGAGCACGTAATGTATGTCTGGGTCGATGCGCTGACCAACTACATCACCGGGCTCGGTTATCCTGCAGACACCGAGGAATGGCGCAAATTCTGGCCCGCCAGCGTGCACCTGATCGGGAAGGATATTGTCCGGTTCCACACCGTGTACTGGCCGGCTTTCCTGATGAGCGCCGATCTGCCCGTGCCGCAGAAAGTCTTCGGCCACGGCTTCATCCTTAATCGCGGCCAGAAGGAATCCAAATCGGTCGGCAACGTCACCGATCCGCTGGACCTCGCCGAAACGTTCGGCGTCGATAACCTTCGCTATTTCCTGATGCGCGAAGTCGCCTTCGGACAGGACGGGAGCTATTCGCCTCAGGCGATCGTCACGCGCTGCAATGCGGAACTTGCCAACAGCTTCGGCAATCTTGTGCAGCGCACCCTGTCCATGATCGCCAAGAACATGGACGGCGCCATTCTCGATTACGAGGTAGCAGGCGAGGATAAGGCCTTGCTTTCCAAGGTGCAGGAGGCCTGTCGCGAAGCACTGCCGCGTGAATTCGAAGGCCTTGCTTTCAGCGTCGGGATCGAAGCGTGGATGGAGGCGGTGTGGGCCTGCAACCAATATGTGGACGAGCAAGCGCCGTGGGCTTTGCGCAAGACCGATCCGAAGCGGATGGAAGCGGTGCTGCTGACGCTCTACATCGCGATCCGCGATCTTGCTCTGGCGATACAGCCCGTCGTGCCGAGCAAGGCCAAGGCCGTTCTCGACATGCTGGGCGTGGCCGAAGACCGGCGCGGATTTGGCGATCTCGCCGATGAGAGCTGGTACGGCGCGCTGGTGGCTGCCGGGCATCGAATCGGCAAGCCCGAACCCGTCTTTCCGCGCCTCGAACTGCCGGAAAATGAGGCCGCCTGATGCTTGTCGACAGCCATTGCCACCTGGAATATAAGGGTCTCGTTGAAGAACAGGATGCCGTTCTCGACCGCGCGCGCACGGCGGGGATCGGGGCTTTTCTGAATATCTCGACCAAGCGCAGCGAATGGGATCAGGTAATTGCCACCGCCCATCGCGCGACCGACGTCTATGCAAGCGTCGGCATCCATCCACATAATGCGGACGATCACCAGGATCTGACCGAAGACACGCTGTTCGAAGCCACGCAGGATCCGCGCGTGATCGGGATCGGCGAAACCGGGCTCGACTATTTTTACGAGCATTCCGATCGAGAAGCGCAAAAGCGCCTGTTCCGCCTCCACATTGCCGTGGCGAGAAGGACCGGCCTGCCCCTTATCATCCACACGCGCGATGCCGAGGACGATACGCTTGAAATTCTGGGCGACGAGATGGGGAAGGGCGAGTTTCCGGCGCTGATCCACTGCTTCACCGCATCGGCCGAATTCGGCGAAAAGGTTCTCGAAATGGGCCTGTCGATTTCGCTGTCGGGCATCGTGACCTTCAAGAACGCCAGAGACTTGCAGGCGGTTGCGCGGACAGTACCTGTAGATCGCTTGCTGGTAGAAACCGACAGTCCCTTCCTCGCGCCCGTGCCGCATCGCGGGAAGACTTGCGAGCCGGGATTTGTTCGCGATACGGCCAGCTTCCTCGCCGAATTAAGGGGTGAAAAGCTGGAGGACCTCGCCGCCCGAACTACCGACAATTTCTACGCCTTGTTCAGCAAGGCGGACCGCCCGTGAAATTCCTGATGCTCGGCTCGGGCACGTCGACCGGCGTCCCACGGATCGGCGAGGATTGGGGAGCGTGTGATCCCAACGAGCCGCGAAACCGCCGTAGTCGCGTATCCATCATCGTAGAAAACGATGCAGGCCAAAGGGTTCTGGTCGACACTTCACCCGATCTGCGAAACCAACTTCTGACCAATCGGATCGACCGGGTCGACGCCGTGCTGTGGACGCACGACCACGCCGATCACTGCCATGGCATCGATGATCTGCGCGTCATGCGCTATTCGCGCAGCAACGCGCTGCCGGGCCTGGCGCGCGCGCCGGTGATGGCCAGTCTCAAACGCCGCTTCGATTACATATTCGAAGGCCAGCACGGTTATCCGACGCTGATCGATATCAAGCCAGTCGAAAATGTCCGCATGGTGGCTGGATTCGGCCTCGCCGCAGTCGAAATGCCGCATGGTCCGACCACCAGTACTGGATATCGCTTCGACGCGGATGGCGTCAGCCTGGTCTATGCGACCGATTACAGCGAAATCACCGATGGCATGCTGGAATGCTTCGACGGCGCGGACGTAATCATAAGCGACTGTCTGCGCCGCGATCCGCATCCTTCTCACGCGACGGTGAACATGGCGGTCGATCTGGCCAAGCAATGCCGCGCGCGCAAGCTGGTCCTGACGCATCTCGACAAAAGCATGGATTACAGGACGCTATGCGACGAAGCGCCTAAACATGTGACGGTCGGCTTCGATGGTCTCGAGATGAAGATATGAACGAGTATCAGATCGTATCGATCATTTCGTTGGTCGGCTTTCTCGTCCTTGCGCTTGGCGCACTGCGGACACATCGGCTCGATTTGCGGCGCACGCTGCTGATGGCGGGGGCATGGGTTGCGATCTTCGGCATTGTCGTGCTGTTCATCGATGCAGTTTCGTGACCTCCCTGTGCGCTGCCGTATTTAACATAATATATATTATCATCCTGCTATGAGCGCCACCGAGAACCCTCAACTGAACCGCCTGCTGGCGATCATGGCGCGGCTGCGCGATCCGGAGCGCGGTTGCGAATGGGATCTGGCGCAGGATTTCGCGTCGATCGCGCCGTATACGCTCGAAGAAGCTTACGAAGTCGCCGACGCGATCGCGCGCGAGGATATGGCCGATCTGCGCGACGAGCTTGGCGATCTGCTGCTCCAGGTCGTTTTTCATGCGCGCATGGCGCAGGAAGCCGGCCTGTTCGCTTTCGAAGACGTGGCGCGGTCGATTGCCGACAAGATGGAAGCGCGCCATCCGCATATCTTCGGTGACGAGGATGGCACGATGGGCGAAACGCGTTGGGAAACGCTCAAGGCGGCCGAAAGGGAATCCAAGGGAAGCACAAGTTCGATGGACGGTATCGCCCTGGCGCTTCCGGCCTTGTTGCGGGCGCAGAAATTGCAGAAGCGCGCCGCGCGTGACGGGTTCGATTGGCCCGACACCGAAGGGCCCGAGGCCAAGATTATCGAGGAAATTCAGGAGCTTAAATCGGCTCCTGCAGAAATGATGGAGGAAGAGGCCGGGGATCTTCTTTTCGCCGCCGTCAACTTCGTCCGCGCCCACGGGATCGATGCCGAAAGCGCCCTACGCGCGGCCAACGCCAAATTCGAACGCCGCTATCGTGCGATGGAAGGCAAGGCGGCGGGCGGGTTTGCCGAGCTCTCGCTCGATCAGCAGGAAGCACTCTGGCAGGCGGTCAAGCGCGACGAATAAGCGGCTCGGCGGTCGCGCCGTCTCCCAGCGTTTCGAACCGGCCCAACTCCTTATCGGTCAGGCGCACATCCAGCGTGCGAAACGGCCCTTCCCCATCCTGAACACCGTCGGCATCGGCAGGAATATCGTCGAAAACCTGACCGTGCGCGTGCAGCCACGCAATCCGCGAACCGTCAGCAGCCGATAGAGTGATGGCGTAACGGCGCGCTCCACTGGTCAGCAATCGTCCCAACCGGTCCGTCAGAATATCGACGCCCATGCCGGTAACAGCAGAGATAGCGATCACATCCTCGTCTTCGGTCGCAAGCGGTTCGATTTCCGCGCGCCGCTCGTCCGAAAGCGCATCCCACTTGTTCCACGCCTCGATGATCGGGATCGAACTGATCCCATCTTCGTCCATCACGCCCAGATCCGACAGGATGTCGAGGACTTCGCGCTTTTGCGCCGCAGCGTCCGGGTTCGCCATGTCGCGGACATGGACGATGACATCGGCTGCCGTGACTTCTTCCAGAGTTGCGCGAAAGGCCGCGACGAGTTGCGTCGGCAGATCGGAAATGAAGCCCACCGTGTCGGACAGAATGGCTTTCTCGATCCCCGGCAGCGCGACGGCGCGCATGGTCGGGTCGAGCGTCGCGAACAGCAGATCTTCCGCCATCACCTGCGCGCCCGTCATCCGATTGAAAAGCGTGGATTTGCCGGCATTGGTATAGCCTACCAGCGCCATGATCGGCCAAGGCGCCCTTCCCCGCCGTTCCCGGTGCAGGGCGCGGGTCTTGCGGACCTGTTCCAGTTCCTTGCGAAGACGCGCCATGCGCGTGCGGATCATGCGCCGGTCCGCCTCGATCTGCGTCTCGCCCGGCCCGCCGAGGAAGCCAAAGCCGCCGCGCTGGCGTTCGAGGTGAGTCCAGCTGCGCACCAGGCGGCTCTGCTGGTAGTCGAGATGCGCGAGTTCGACCTGCAAGCGACCTTCAGCCGTGGCTGCTCGCTCGCCGAAGATTTCGAGGATCAACCCGGTGCGGTCGATCACCTTGCGCTTGAGCGTTTCTTCGAGATTGCGCTGCTGGATCGGGCTCAAGGCCCCATCCACCACCAGCAATTCAATCTCGTCCTGCTCGCATTTGGTGGCGATATTCTCGACCTGACCGGATCCGAACAGCGTGTTCGGCTTCACGTCGCGCACTGGCAGGACGATGCCTTCCGCAACCACGATACCGATCGCCAACGCCAGGCCCTTCGCTTCTTCGAGGCGCGCTTCCGCGTCGAGATCGCGGGACTGGTTGCGAATGTCAGGCACCACGACGAGCGCGCGGGCTCCGCGCGACACTTCGCCCATCAGGTCATCATCGAAGCTCAGAGCGCATCGTCCTCATCGTCCTCGGTCAGGTCGACCGAGGTGGCTGGCTGGATCGTGGAAACGGCGTGTTTGTAGGCCAGCTGCACATAGCCTTCGCGTTCGAGCAGCATGCAAAACAGATCGTAGGCGGCAATCGCTCCTTGAAGCATAACCCCGTTGACGAGGAACATGGTCACTTGAGTTTCCGCCTCGCTCACCCTGCTCAGGAACACGTCCTGTAACAGCCGCTGCTTCGCACCCGATCCCTGGCTGGCGAATTGGCTCGCATCGACGGGCGAGCCGGGCATGATCGTGGAGATTGCGTGCTTGTAGACCAGCTGGGACTGGCCGTCGCGCCGCAGCAGGATGGAGAAATTGTCGAACCAGGTGATGATGCCTTGCAGCTTCACGCCCTTGACGAGGAACATCGTGACCGGCGTCTTGTCGCGGCGGAGCAGGTTCAGGAACGCGTCCTGCAGATTCTGCGGCTTCCCGCCCTTTTTGGCAGACTTGGCTTTCGCGGCCGGCCGATCCTCCGCTTCGGATTCCGGTTTGGGAGGGCGCGGGCGGGCGCTGAGAGTGCGTTCGGACATTTATCTGCCTCCTGTTCTCTTTGGCGGTTCTCCATCGTCGAACCGCAATCGGGACCTTTTCCCACCCATTGGCGAGAAAGGTTCGGTGTTTCTGCAAGCTTATGTGGGAATGCCACGCTCTATTGGCAAATAGTCTTGAGGGCGGCGGGTTCCCCTAATCGCGTCGGTCGGTCATGCCCAGAAGCTTCAATTTGCGATGCAGGGCCGAACGTTCCATGCCGATGAAGGTCGCCGTCTTCGAAATATTGCCGGAAAACCGCCGGATCTGGACCGAGAGATATTCGCGCTCGAAATTTTCACGCGCTTCCCTGAGCGGCGCCCCCATCATCGCAGTGAGCGCCTGCCCGCCGCCGAGCCTGCCGCCGGTGACTTCGCCTGCCAGCATGTCGGGCTCGACAGTATCGAACTCCTCGCGCGGAGTGAGGATCACCGTGCGCTCGACCACATTGCGTAGCTGGCGCACGTTTCCGGGCCAATCATACGCCTGAAGCGCCGCCATCGCCTCCTCCCCGATCGTGGGCGGGGGCAAGCCCTGTTCGGCAGCGTAGCGAGCGAAGAAATGCTCGGCGAGCGCAGGAATGTCGTCGCGCCGCTCCGCGAGCGAGGGAACGGTGACGGGGACCACGTTGAGGCGATAGAACAGATCCTCTCGAAAACGCTTTTCTTCCATCTCCCTTTGCAGATCGCGCGCAGTCGATGACACCACGCGAACGTCGACGCCGATCTGGCGCGATCCGCCGACCCGCACGAAGCTTTGTTCGGTCAGGACCCGCAGGATGCGCGCCTGAGTCGAAAGCGGCATGTCCGCGACCTCATCGAGATACAGCGTGCCGCCATCCGCCAGTTCGAGCAGGCCCGGACGCACCAGCTTGCCGTCCTGTTCCTCACCGAACAATTCATGCTCGAAGCGTTCCGGCGTGATCCGGGCGGAATTGACGATCACGAAAGCGTGGTTCTCGCGCGGGCTCCAGGAATGCAGCAATCGCGCGGCGACTTCCTTGCCCGCCCCAGCCGGGCCGTAGATCAGGACGCGGCTGCCGGTATTGGCGACACGCTTGAGCGTGGCGCGTACCTGCGTGATTGCATTGCTGTTGCCGTTGAACTCCTCGCCGCCGACTAGCGTGCTCTTCAGCCGCGTGTTCTCGCGCCGCAGCCGCTCGGTCTCGGTCGCCCGTTCGACGAGGTGGAGCAGGCGCTCGGCCTCGAAGGGCTTCTCGATGAAATCCATCGCTCCGCGGCTGACGGCGGAGACGGCCGTGTCGATATTGCCATGGCCGGAAAAGATGATCACCGGCAGATCGGGCTCGCGTACCTTGATCGCGTCGAGCACTTCCAGCCCGTCCATCGGGCTGCCGTGCAGCCAGACATCGAGCAGGACCAGGCTGGGCCGCTTATCGTCGATCGCTTCGAGCGCGGACGTGCTGTCGCCTGCAGTGCGGCAGTCGTAGCCTTCGTCGCTCAAAACGCCCGAAACCAGCTCTCGGATGTCGCGTTCGTCGTCGACGATCAGGATGTCCAATGCCATGGTGTATCTTACCTTTTATCCGAATTCTGTTCGTCGCCGCCCTGCGGCGCGTCATGCGCCCGGCCGGGATCGCGCGCGAAGCGCAAGGTCACGCGCGTGCCACCCTCGGGGCGCACCGAAAATTGCATGTCGCCACGATGTTCCTCGACGATCTTGTTGACGATCGCGAGGCCGAGGCCCGTGCCACGCTCGCGCGTCGTCACATAGGGTTCGACGATCCGCTCGCGATCCTTGGGCAGGCCGACGCCATTGTCTTCGACCGCCACGGAGATGCTGTCCGGCCCCGCCTCGATGGCGACATCGATACGGCCGCGATAATCGGGCGCGCTGCTGCGCGCGGCCTCGGCCTCGACCGCTTCGGCGGCGTTCTTGAGAACGTTGGTGAGCGCCTGGCCGAACTGGTGCCGGTCGCACTGGATGCGGATCGGGCCTTCGATATCGCCGCTGAGGCGATAGTCGATATCCGAATGACCGACTTCCTGCAGGAAGAGCGATTGCCGCGTCAGGTCGAGCGCGTCTTCGGGTCGGAACACGGGCTTTGGCAGGCGCGCGAAGCTGGAGAATTCGTCCACCATCGTGCGCAGATCGCCGACCTGGCGCTTGATCGTATCGGTCAGCTCGTCGAACAGCTCGCCATCTTCGAGGATCTGGCGACGATAGCGGCGCTTCAACCGCTCGGTGGCCAATTGGATCGGCGTGAGCGGGTTCTTGATTTCATGCGCGATGCGCCGCGCCACATCGGACCAGGCGGCCTGACGCTGGTCGAGCAGCTGGCGCGTAATATCTTCGAAGGTGATGACGTGCCCGTCCCGCTCGGGCGCGATCTTTACCGCCAGCGTCAAAAGCTCGCTGCCCTTGGAATAGCCGACAATACCCTGCTCCAATCCACCCGCGACCATGGCCGCGATCTGGGGAACGAGACTGTGGACCGTGCGCTCGCCTTCGCCACCCCCTTCGCCTTGGCCGCCTTCGTTTGCGAGTAGCAGGCGTTTGGCCGGGCCGTTCATCAGCAGAATGCGCCCGCGCGCATCGATCGACATCACCCCGGCGCTGACCGATTCGATCACCGCCTCGATGAAGTCGCGCCGTTCGTCGAGCTGGCGGTTGGCGGATACGAGCGCGTCGGTCTGCTTTTCGAGCTGCGCGGTCATGCGGTTGAAGGCGCGATTGAGCAGGCCGATCTCGTCCGCTCCCGTCCGCCCGTCGACGCGCATGGCGAAATTGCCCCCACCCACTTCGCGCGCGGCGACGACGAGGCTGGTGAGCGGTTCGACCTGCCGATCCGCGAAGCGCAGCGCGAACCATACTGCGAGGCCTACGAGGCCCAGGCTGACGAAGAACAGCGCCAGATTGAAGCGCAACTGCAACGCACGCGCCCGCAGGGTCAGCGCTTCGTAGGCGGTCGAGATATTGGTCGCGGCCTGCCAGCTGCGGAAGGAATCCGCCTGCGCCGTGCGCGAATTGTAGAGATAAATTCCGCTCTCCCGATCGATCGGCGCCAGCGCTTCGATGCGGCCTTCGCTGCCCTCGATCGCGACAGGTTCCCCGCGCCGCACCCGATCGAGAAACCGTTCCGCGAACGCCGCCGGTTCGGTGCCTTCGTTCACGCCGTACAGGAAGGCGGTGCGCACTGTACCATCCGGCATGGCCTGCAGAATCGCGCTTTCGCTGATATCGCGCGGTTCGGCCTGGTAGCGGTAATAGTTCGGAAAAGCCTCGTTCACCAGCGATCCGCGTTCGAGATAGAACCGCATATCGCCCGCCATGGCCACGGTCTCGTTACCGACATCGACCTGATTTTCTTCGTAGAAACTTTCGGCGAGTTGCCGCGTGTTCTCCATCAGCCCCCGCGAATTGTCGGAGAACCAGAAATCCACGCCGGACTGGAACAGGAAGGCCGCGAATCCGGCCACCAGCAGAGTCGGCACGGCAGCGATCAGGGAGAAGAGGAAGACGAGGCGGACATGCAGGCGCGCCGTGCTGCCCGCCGCGCGCCGGATCGCCATCCTGCGTCCGAGCAGGACGAGCAGCGCCATTGCCGGAACCAGCGTCCCCACCAGAAGGCCCGCCACCTGACGCGAGGGCAGCGACTGGCCGCCCGGCGGCGCTTCGGAAAAGGTTAGCCAGGTGCTCGCCACCATGGCCAGAAAGGCGGCAGCGAAAAAGATTTCGAGCAGGAAGAAGACGTTCGAACGCCGCGCCGCGACCACGAACCGGCGCAGCCACCGGGGTGTGGGTCGCGAAGAGGAAAAGGCCTGGCTTGCCATCGTTGCTCAGTTACCACGATGGTGTGGCCTATATGCAAGCCCAAATTCGCCGAAACGCCCGCTACCGTCGCCGGGCGAAGCGCTCGGGCTCGATTTCCAGCTCGTCGAGCTTCTTGCGCAGGGTGTTCCGGTTGATGCCGAGCAATTCGGCCGCGCGCAATTGGTTGCCGTCCATCGCGCGCAATGCATGTTCGACCAGCGGTTTTTCGAACCGCGCCAGAGCTGCGTGATAGAGCGTTCCGGGCCGGGGGGCGTTTTCCGCCAGAAACGCATCGAGCGCGGCGGCAAATCCGTCTGTCGCAGGGGTGCCGGGCGCGCGGGTCTCGCCCGCCACGACCTCTTCGACGAGCGACCGGTCGATCGCTTCCTGCCGCGCATTGAGCGCCAGGCGAAAGACGACATTGCGCAATTCACGGACATTGCCGCGCCAGGGCAATGCCGCGAGTTCTTCCACCGCCCCGTCCGTAATCGTGTGGCGCGACAGGCCTTCGTTTGCGGCCAGCCCAAGGAAATGGCGAGCAAGCGCGGCGATATCCTCGCGCCGCTCGCGCAGGGGCGGCAATTCGATCGGCACCACGTTGAGGCGATAGAACAGATCCTCGCGGAACGTGCCGGCCGCGATCATCGGGCCGAGCGCGCGGTTGGTGGCGGCGACGATGCGCACGTTCACCGCGATTTCGCTGCGCCCGCCGACCCGGCGAATGCTGCCCGATTGCAGCGCGCGCAGCAACCGGGTCTGCGCTTCGGAGGGCATGTCGCCGATTTCGTCTAGAAACAGCGTGCCGCCATTGGCCTGTTCGAACTTGCCGATCGTCTGCGCCACCGCACCGGTAAACGCGCCGCGTTCGTGGCCGAACAATTCGCTCTCGATCAGATCGTGCGGGATTGCCGCCATGTTGATCGCCACGAAAGGCCCCGTGCGGCGCGATCCCAATTGATGGATCGCCTCTGCGACCAATTCCTTGCCCGTGCCCGATTCGCCGGTGACGAGCACGGTCAGATCGTTGCGCAGCACCTTGGTGATCATGCGATAGACGCCCTGCATCGCCTGACTGCGGCCGATGAAGGGAAGGCCTTGCTCACTCGGCCCGCTGTCACCGCCCTGCCCGACATTTCGCTGGACTGCCTGCGCCACCGCTCTCAGCAGCGCGTCGAGATCGAAGGGCTTAGGAAAATATTCGAACGCCTCGCTGTCGCTGGCGCGCACGGCGGTGTCGAGCGTGTTCTGGGCGCTCAGGACGATCACCGGCATATCGGGCGCGCGTTTGCGCAGCGCCGCGATATCGTCGAGCCCGTCGCCATCCTCGAGCACGATGTCGGTCAGCATCACGTCGAACCGGGTTTCGGCCAGCAATTCGTCGCGCCTGGCGATCGATGTGCAGGCCGCCACGTGATAGCCTTCGTCACCCAAGGCTTCCGAAACGACCGTGGCGATGGCGCGATCGTCCTCGACCAACAGGACCGAAAAGCTCATGCGCCCGCTCCTTCGGCGACCGGCAGGTTGATGCGAAAGTGAGTAAGCCCCGCGCGCTCGTCACGCTCGTGGCTCACGCGGCCGCCCAGATCGCGGACCAGCTTTCGCACGAGGGCGAGGCCGAGGCCCTGCCCGCCAGTCTTTCCGGTCACGAAGGGTTCGAAGATATGATCGCGTAACGTAGGATCGACGCCCGGACCCGTGTCGCTGACGATGATTTCGATCGGAAGCCGCGTGCTCTTGCCGAAGCGGATCGCATTGAAGACCAACCCACTGGCAAAGCGCGTGCGCACTGTGACCGTGGGATGTTCGGCATCGCCCGCCGCGTCGCAGGCANTCGCCACCAGATT
>NZ_LWFF01000097.1 GCF_001635685.1 Erythrobacter sp. HI0063 | reverse complement strand
AAATTGACGGTCCAGAACCGCGGATCGAACCGCTGGATCGTGTCCTCGTCCTGCCCGTCGCGACGACGGGCGAGCCAGAAGGGCATGAGTTTTGGGTCCTTTTTTTAAAGTGAACCCGCCTCCGCGGGTTCTCCTTGGTGCTGTTCCCTCAGCTTCGCTTCGGGGCACCTGCGGGCGCGCGGTCGCGCTTGCGGTCGGCTGGTCGCCGACCGATCCTGGC
>NZ_LWFF01000096.1 GCF_001635685.1 Erythrobacter sp. HI0063 | reverse complement strand
GCCCAGATGTGATTTGGAGAACAGGAACTGTTCTTGAAGGTCGATATCGGTAAGATAGCGAAGGCTGGCCTTTAGAACAAAGCCGAGAATCACAAGAATGAACGGTACAGCCACGACAAAACCGCGCCCGTTCACACTTCGATTGAGCCAAACGGCGCACTCTTTAGCCGTCACAGCAGGGATGACGAAAGCCAGTTGCCAGCTTAGCGGGTTGAAATCC
>NZ_LWFF01000095.1 GCF_001635685.1 Erythrobacter sp. HI0063 | reverse complement strand
ACCGTCTCGGGCAGGATCACATGGCCCCGATCGTCGAAATCCAGGTCGTGCGGGTCCAGAAGCTCCTGAAGGATCGCAAGATCACGCTCGACCTGACCGATGCGGCGAAGCGCTGGCTTGGGAGGGTCGGATACGATCCGGTGTATGGCGCGCGTCCGTTGAAGCGCGCCGTGCAGCGCTACGTACAGGATCCCCTCGCCGACAAGATGCTGCGCGGTGAAGTGCCCGATGGCAGCTCGGTAAGGATCGACGAAGGCGACGGGGCGCTGGAGATGGCGGTGGAGTAAAACGCCTGACGTTCCGACCATCACGCCCTCGACTGCGTAAGCAATAACGAAAAAGGGCCCCGGTCTCCCGGGGCCCTTTTGGTTTTGAGC
>NZ_LWFF01000094.1 GCF_001635685.1 Erythrobacter sp. HI0063 | reverse complement strand
CTTTGCACTGTGGCCAACTGGCCCTTTCGACAGGGGTGAGCAGGGGGCGGCAAAATCACCCATAAACCCCGTCCCGCGTCCGGCTCCGAGTTCGGCTGGCGCAGGACGGGGTCTTTTTTCGCCCCCGGCCCCGCTGGGGCACCCTCCGACCACGAAAGCGCACGCTCCGGCATCCTCCCCTCCGGAGGGCGTCGACGCATTTCTGCAAGCTGCGCTTATCGTACATAAATAAGGAAAAT
>NZ_LWFF01000093.1 GCF_001635685.1 Erythrobacter sp. HI0063 | reverse complement strand
GCCGCTCTGACCGAATGCCAGACGATCGGCGATCTGGCGCAGATAGCGTTGCTGTTCGCTCGGACTCAGAGTTGTGAAAACGGAATCGAGACGTGCCACCTTGGCCACGATGATGGCGAGTTGCGGTGCGACGGCATCGCCTCCCAAATCCCGATGCAGAGCCACGAAATTCGGCAAATTGCTGCGCGGCTCGATCAGCAGATGGCGACGCTTGTACCGTGCGAGAGCTCTTAGCCCTCCATAGATCGCCAGAAGGGCGACGGGATCCGAGAATTCGGCACGAACTCCGAACTTGGCGGCCACAACGATGGCGACCAAGATTATGAGTACGATACCGACATAGGCCTGCATGCGACCAAACGAACGAAGACGGCTGAGAGCGCTCGCAAGCAGCAGGGAAAAGATCGCAATCACAAGGACATGCCATCGGATGATCGCGC
>NZ_LWFF01000092.1 GCF_001635685.1 Erythrobacter sp. HI0063 | reverse complement strand
CAGCCTTGGCGGGGCTTGTCTTTTCGAGCTGGCTGTCGCTGCCCGCATTCTCGATCAGGCTACCACCCGCCACGATCCAGACCATGCTGGTGACCGTGGCGGTGATGATGACAGTGAGTATGCGATCGGCGAACTTCATTGCATGACGATAGCCTGCACCGGCGATGCCGTCACGCTTCGAATATCACCCGCGTCGATTGCGACACCATGCCAGCCAACCGCGCCGCATC
>NZ_LWFF01000091.1 GCF_001635685.1 Erythrobacter sp. HI0063 | reverse complement strand
CCCTCCGACGATGGCGCGCTCCCGCTCTCGGCCAAGGACATCGCGGCGTACGATGCGGTCTTCATCACGGGATCGCCGCTGCATGTTTACGAGGACAGTCCGGTAGTCGATCGTCAGCTCGCCTTCATGCGGGCTGTGTTCGCCAGCGGGACGCCTTCTTTCGGGTCCTGCGCGGGATTGCAGGTCGCGGTCGCAGCGGCGGGCGGAACGGTGCGTCGGATGCCCCAACGGTTGGAGGCGGGAATTTCGCGCCGGATCACCGCGACGGCGCAGGGGCGCGATCATCCTCTGCTCGCCGGGCGTCCCGCCGTGTGGGATGCGCCCGCGCTCCATGCCGACGAGGTCGAGTGCCTGCCCGACAACGCGCTGGTGCTGGCGGGCAATGCGGTCACGCCGGTACAGGCCGCCGAAATCCGCCACGATCGGGGCATCTTCTGGGGCGTGCAGTATCATCCCGAACTGAGCCTGGCTGAAATCGCTGACGCTCTGCGCCGCGAAAGCGATGCGCTGGTGAAAGCGGATCTCGCGCGGAGCGAGGGCGAGGTCGAGGAGCAGGCCCGGCTCTACGACGCGCTCGATTGCGAGCCGGAAAGCCGCGCGCTGCAATGGCGGCTCGGCGTGGACGGCGAGCTGGCTCTCGAAGAGAGGCGGCGGCTGGAAATCACGAATTTCCTCGCCGCCATCCCCTCGCTCGATCGGCGCGCCTAGCCGCCCGGTTGGGCCTCCAGCCCTTCGACGAACTCGGCCCCGGTCACGATTTCGGCGGTCGAAGCGCCCAGCGTATCGCCGATCGCTTCCGCCCGTCCGCCGAGGCACGCGGCGAGGAAATTCTCGGTCACGGCGTTGAAGGCGATGTTGTTGGTAGGCTTGGCGAAGCCGTGGCCCTCATCCGGATAGACGACATAGGTCACCGGAATGCCGCGCTCTTCCATGGCTGCCACGATCTGATCGCTTTCCGCTTGATTGACGCGCGGATCGTTCGCGCCCTGGCCGATCAGCAGCGGCTTGGTGATCCGGTCCGCCTTGTAGAGGGGGGAGGCTTCCTTGATCAGCGCCAGCCCTTCCTCCGTGTTGGGATTGCCCATCCGGTCATGGAATTGCGAGATCAGCGGGGCCCAATAAGGCGGAATGGTCGACAGCAGCGTTTCGAGATTCGATGGCCCGACGATGTCCACGCCGCAGGCAAAGGTTTCGGGCGTGAAGGTCAGGCCCACTAGCGTGGCATAGCCGCCATAGGACCCGCCCATGATCGCCACTTGATCGCGCGGCGCGATGCCCTCGTTCACCGCCCATTCGACCGCGTCGATCAGATCGTCATGCATCTTTTTCGACCATTCGAGATTACTGGCATTGATGAAATTCTTGCCGAATCCGGTCGAGCCACGGAAATTGACGCTCATCACCGCATAGCCGCGATTGGCGAGCCATTGGTGGGTGGCATTGTAGCCATAGCCGTCGCGCGCCCAGGGTCCGCCATGGACCAGCAGCACCATCGGCACCGGGCTGTCGGGCACACCGTCTGCATCGCTGTCGCTGCCCGGCGGCAGAGTGAGGTAGCTCGGCAGCGTCAGCCCGTCGCGGCTCGTCAGTTCTAGCGTGTGCATCGGCTGCAAAGGCGCGTCTTCCAGTTCGGGGCGCCCCACATAGAGCCGCGTCAGTGTTCCGGCGTCGCGATCGTAGAGATAGGCGGCGCTCGGCTCGACCACCGGATCGTTGCCCACGATCCATTTGCGATCGTCGTCGGTGCGCGACTGGATCCCGTATTGCCCTTCCAGATTGGCATCGAGGAAATCCAGCGCGGCCTTGATGTCGGGATCGGTCGCGGTCCACTCTGTCTTGAGGTAATCGACCGAATAGGCCTCGATCTCGCCGGTATCCTGATCGCGGATCGAACCGCCGATATCGGCGCGCTCGTCCTCCGCGATAACGCGAGTCTCACCCGTGGCAACATCCATGGCGACGAGCGCGGCGGTGTTCCGCCCGCGGCTGTCGTACCAATACATGGTCTTGCCGTCGGTGGTGAAGCCGGCGGGCGATGTCGTCAGCGAATCTTCCATGTCGGTGGAGCTGAAGGGTTCCGGCGCGATCACATTGTCTTCGACCTTGAAGACATCCATGCCGCCGGTCTGGTTGGGGCGCAGCGCCACCCGCACGTCGAGATTGTCGTCGGCCATGAAGCCCGCATAGCCTTCGTTCTCGATCAGCTTGGTCAGCTCTCCCGAGCCGAGGTCGAGGCGATAGACGTCATGAAAGCGCGGATCGCGATTGTTGAGGCTGACCAGAATGGCGTCCTTGATCGTGGTCGATGCGCCGATGATCTGGACGCGCGTATCCTCGAACGGAGTCAGCGTGGTTTCCGCGCCCGTTTCCACGTTCACGCCGTAGAGCAGGAAGTTCTCGTCCCCGCCCTTGTCCTGAACGTAGAGCACGCTCTTTCCGTCCGGCGCCCAGAAATACTGGCGGATCGGCCGGTCGGTGGAGCCGGTGATGGCGCGCGCCTGATCGGGATCGTCAGCGGGGGCGAGCCAGATGTTCAGCACCCCGTCCCTGGGCGCAAGCCATGTCAGATACGCGCCGTCAGGACTGATCTGAGCGGAGGCGCGCGTCGGATTGCCGAACAGCGCCTCGCGCGCGATCAGCGGATAGGCGGACAGATCCTGCCCGGCAGGGGCGGTCGCGGCGGGTGATGTCATCGAAGGGTCCTGGCTTAGAGCGGGCGTGCCGGACAGCAGCCCGGCGGCAAGAGCGGTTAGGCTGGCTTTACGAAGCATGGTCATGTGAGGTTCCCCTTATCTGGACGATACACCTGTATTGCCCAGATAATACACAACCGAACCTGCGGTGAAAGCCTTTCGATCGAAAGGCGCTTTCATCGTTCCGTGCGGAAGCCTCGCACCAGTCCGACCACGAAGAGCGACCATCCCACCGTCATTCCGGCGATTCCGCCGAGCACAAGAACCGAGACCATCGTCTGCGCGAGCGGGCCGGCATCGTAACCGGCACCCGCGATCGGCAGGCTGTCGCCCGCACCGGTCGCAGCCGACAGGGTGAGGCCGAACCACAGGGCGTATATGCCCGCCACCACGCTCCAGCGCGCCACGGCGGACCAGAGCGAGGACAGCGCGACCCAGCGCCAGACCAGGCCGAAGATCATCAGCGCAATGCCGCTCTGAACGGCGGTCAGATGCGCCGACAGCGCCATGCGCGGATTGAGGAAGGACTGGACCAGCACCCCTTCGATCAGGCCCAGCAGGAACAGGATCGCTCCGGCCAGGATCGGCATCCGCGCGGCATCTTGCATTTCAGGCCACTCCCCCGTTCGGGCGCTTCGATCCGCGCCGGGCGTCTAGATCGGGTTCCCGTCGCGATCGCGGAAGATCTCGCGGCGGCCGACATGGTCGGATGCGCTGACGAGGCCTTCGCTTTCCATCCGCTCGATCCATTTCGCCGCCGTGTTGTAGCCCACGCCCATCTGGCGCTGGAGCCACGATCCGCTCGCCTTCTGGTTCTCGAATACGATCTGGCAGGCCTGGCGATATTTGCGCTCTTCGGGATCGTCGCTCGCCGTCAGCTCGTCGTCGAAGCCGAAGCCGCCGCCTTCCTCCGGCTCTTCCGTGACGGCATCGACATAGTCGGGCGTGCCCTGGCCGCGCCAGTGATCGGCCACCGCCTCGACCTCCTCGTCGGACACGAAGGGCCCATGCACACGCACCATCGCACCGGTATTGGGCTTGTAGAGCATATCGCCCTTGCCCAGCAGCTGTTCCGATCCCTGCTCGCCGAGGATGGTGCGCGAATCGATCCGGCTGGTGACCTTGAAGCTGATCCGGGTCGGTAGGTTCGCTTTGATGACGCCGGTGATGACGTCGACCGAGGGGCGCTGCGTCGCCATGATGAGGTGGATGCCCGCCGCGCGGCTCTTCTGGCTGAGGCGCTGGATCAGCACCTCGATTTCCTTGCCGACGGTCACCATCAGATCGGCCAACTCGTCCACGATCAGCACGATCTGGGGCAGGACTTCGTAATCGAGCTGTTCTTCCTCGTAGATCTCCTCGCCGGTTTCGGGATCGAAGCCGGTCTGGACGCGTCGGCCCAGCGGCGCGCCCTTGGCGATCGAGGCCTTCACCTTTTCGTTGAACGAATGGATGTTGCGCGAATTGACGCTGGACATCATGCGATAGCGTTTCTCCATCTCGCCCACCGCCCATTTCAAAGCACGCACCGATTTGTGCGGTTCGGTCACGACGGGGGAGAGGAGGTGCGGGATATCGTCGTAGCTCTTGAGCTCCAGCACCTTGGGATCGATCAGGATCAGGCGGCACTCGGTCGGCGTGAAGCGATAGAGCAGCGACAAGAGGATACAGTTCAGCCCCACCGACTTACCCGACCCGGTTGTGCCCGCGACGAGCAGGTGGGGCATGGCGGCGAGATCGGCGATGATCGGTTCGCCCGCGATATCCTTGCCCAGGATCATGGGCAGATTGCCCTTGGCCTCCGCGAAATCTTCCGATTCGGCCAGTTCCTTGAACGCGACCGTCTGGCGGTCGGCATTGGGTAGTTCGATACCGATCACGGTCTTGCCCGGAATCGGGGATACGCGCGCGCTGATCGCGGACATGTTGCGGGCGATATCTTCGGCGAGGCCCACCACGCGGCTGGCCTTGATGCCCGGCGCGGGTTCCAGCTCGTACATGGTCACGACCGGGCCGGCGCGCACCGCCACGATCTCGCCCTTGACGTTGAAATCGTCGAGCACGTTTTCGAGCAGGCGGGCGTTCCGCTCCAGCGCCATCTTGTCGAGCTTCGCGACCTTCTGTTCACCCGGATCGGCGAGCAGGTCGAGGCTGGGCAGATCGTATTCGGCAAACATGTCGCGCTGGCGGGGCTTGGCCGCCGGTTCCGCCCGCCGCGGCGCGGACGTGGGATCGGAGATTTCGGGTGCGCGGCGGGGCGAAGCGGGCTCTTCCGCAAGCGGTTCGGCAGCTTCTTCGGCTCGCGCGCGGCGTTCCTTGCGGCGGGGGAGAGGAAGGATCTCGCTGTCGGCGATCTTGTCCGCGATGCGCGGGGCGCGGCGCAGGAATTCGGGCAGAGTCAGGAATTGCACCCAGTCGATCGCGAAGACGCGCGTGACCAGCGCCCCTCCGCCGAACAGTGCGACGATCCCGGCGAGCGCGATGATCCAGCCCGACGCGCCTTCGGGGAAGCGCCCTGCCACGGCCTCGATCCCGCCCGCGCCCAGCAGGCCCGCGAGCCCGCCGAACCCGGCCGGAAGCCCATTGGCGCTGCCTTCGAACACCAGCGCGAGCACGGTGGCGAGCAGGACCATGGCGGCCAGCAGCATGGCGAAGGGCCGCCACCAGCGGCCTTCATCGGCGGAACTGTCGGTCTCGATCCCGCGCCACAACCGGCGGGCTGAAATATAGAGCAGTGGCAGCAACAGCACGGCGGTGAGGCCGAAATAATACAGCGCGCGTTCCGCCGCCCAGGCGCCGCTCGATCCCATCCAGTTGGCGATATCGCTATCGGCGGCGGCGGTGGACTGGCTGGGATCGGTCTGCGCATAGCTCGCGAGCGACAGGGCCAGGAACAGCGTGCCGAGGCTCAGCACGGCGGCACCCGCGATCTGGCCTGCACGCCGGAGCGAGCGCCGGAAGGCGGCCTTCCAGTCGGTTACCGTCATTGCCTGGCTTGCCATGAAAGATCCTTCCCGCCCTGTCTCGTACTAGGGCGCCCCCTATGCGGCTCGGTACTGTTATGAGTGGGGCAGGAGTCCGAGGTCAAGCGCTGTTCGGCAGACGGGTCAGACCGTCGATGGCGGCCCAGCGCGGCCAGTCGAGCGCGGCGGCGCGATGAACCGTCATTCCGCCCAGAGCGATCACGGGGAGAGTGGTGGACCGGGCGAGGGCGAGAAATGTCTCGCGCCCCAGCGATGCGCCGCCCGGATGCGAGCGCGTGGGAAAGACCGGCGACAGGAACACGCCATCGGCCCGCGCGCGCTCAGCTGCGGCCAGTTCGCCTGCATCATGCGCGGTGGCGAGCCGCAGAAGGCCGGGGCGAGGCGGGCCGATCCGGTCGGTGGCGCCGTAGATTCCGTCCGCGCCGTATTCTTGGGCCTGCGCCGGAGTGCCCGACAGGACGATGCGATGGCCGCGCTCTCTCGCATGCTCCGCCAGCACCTCGAACCGTGCGGCGCGCTCTGTGGGGGCGAGGTTATAGTGCCGGTATACGAAGCCAGATCCCGGCGGCAGGCGGTCGAGCGAATCCTCGAGCTGCGCATCGTTGCGCGCATCGGACAGGAGCCAGAGGCAAGGCAGATCGGCGGAAGGCTGGCACTGTGTCACGCAACCGCTATAGCGCGCCCCATGTCCGAACGCGCCCCCGTTTCAACCCCACTCGCCCATGTTCGCGAGGCGATCGCCCATAGCTGCAAGATCGCCCGCCGCGAGCCCGACGAGGTGACTTTGATCGCGGTCAGCAAGACTCGCTCCGCCGGGGAGATCGAGCCGCTGCTCGAACAGGGGCAGCGCGCGTTCGGTGAAAACCGGGTGCAGGAAGCGCAGGCGAAATGGCCGGGCTTGCGCGAACGGTTTCCCGACGCGGAACTGCATCTGATCGGCCAGCTCCAGTCGAACAAGGCGGAGGATGCGGTGGCTTTGTTCGATTGCATCCACGCGCTCGACCGGCCGAGCCTGGTCAAGGCGCTCGCCAAGGCGTTCGACAAGACCGGTCGGCGCGTGCCCTGCTTCGTCCAGGTCGATGTGGGCGACGAGAAGCAGAAGGGCGGTTGCCCGGTCGCTGAACTGTCCGGCCTGCTCGACCAGGCGCGCGACGCCGATATTCCGGTGCGCGGCCTGATGTGCCTGCCGCCCGCCGATATCGAACCCGCGCCCTTCTTCGCCCTGCTCGGCAAGCTGGCGTTGGATCATGGCCTCCCCGATCTCAGCATGGGGATGAGCGGGGATTACGAGACTGCGATCATGCTTGGCGCGACGCATGTGCGCGTGGGCACGGCGCTGTTCGGCCCGCGAGACTGACGTCCCACCGTTCCCAAGGCAATCGGTCGGATACGAAAAAGGGCGCCCCTCGCGGGGCGCCCTTCTCCTCTCCAATCGGTAAACCGGTCAGAACTTGCCGCGCACCGTGATCCCGTAGGTCCGGGGCTCGGCGAGATAGGCCGAGAAGGTCTGCTGCGGCGCCACGAAGGAGGTGTTGAACGCGACCTGCGTGTAATCCACGTCGAACAGGTTCTGCACCCAGCCTTCCACCGCGAAGCGATCGGCGATGTTGGTGAGGCCGATACGGCCGTTCACGATCGCATACCCGTCCTGTTCCTTGCCGTAGAGCAGGTCCGAACCGGTGTTGTAATCGCTGGTCATGCGGACGTTGAAGAAGACCAGGCCCTTCATTCCGCTCTCGCCGAGCGGCGGCGTCCAGGTGACGGACGAGGTCGCCACGATCTGCGGCGCGTTCGACAGATTGTCGCCCGGCAGCAGACGCAGCGCCGGATCGAGCGGCACGCCGCTGTCGTTCCCGATCAGATTGTCTTCATAGCTGGTGTCGGAATAGGTGAAGCCGAAGGTGAAGCCCAGATCGCGGATCGGGTTGACCGTCGCTTCGACTTCCACGCCCTGCGCGATCACGCCGGGGGCCACCGCGTCGGGATTGCAGGCACCGGTAGCGGCGCTGGCATCCTGATCGGCACCGCCCAGATTGTCGTCACAGGAATTGACGTTCTGCACCAGGAAGACCGAACCGTTGAAGGTGTTCAGCTGGAAATTCGTGAATTCCTGGCGGAACGCCGCGAGGCTCAGCCCGAATTCGCGGGTCGAGTACTTCGCGCCGACTTCGTAGGCATTCACGGTCTCTTCCGCGAACTGCAGCACCGACGGATTGATCGCGGCGGCGTTGAACGCCACCGGGTTCGACAGTGCCGAACGGTCGAGGTTGAAGCCGCCCGCCTTGTACCCGCGCGAATAGGACGCGTAGGTCATGAGGTCGGGGGTCGGCTTCCAGCTCAGGATCGCCGTGCCGGTGAATTCGTCCTCGTCCCGCTCGTCCGAGATGGAAACGCCGTTCAATTCGGACGTCGAATTGCCCTGGCAGGACAGCGCCAGCAGGCCACCCGCCAAGCCGCCGAGCGCCGGATTGGTAAGCAGCGGACGCAGCAGGGCACGGTTTGCCGGGCAGAACACGTTGTCGTTGCCGAACGTGGCGTCCAGCGTCTTGGTTTCGTTGGTGTAACGAAGGCCAAGCGTCAGATCGATATTGTCGGTGATGTGGAAGATGTTGTGCGTGAACAGCGCGAAGTTTTCGCTGTTCTGATTGTACTGGTCGCCGGTCGAACCGCGATCGCGGACCTGGGCGAGATTGTTGATCGCACCCACGATCAGCGGCGTCGCCGGGCCGAAGGCGCCAGCACCGCCATTCGCGAGCGTCAGCGCCGCGATATTGGGGCCGAAGCAATTGGCGGCACCGGGGTTGGCGAGCGCCGGGTTGATCGCCAGAGCGATACGGCAATTGGCGAAGGTGCCGTATTGGGTGCCGAACCGCAGATTGTCCTTAACCGTCAGGTCTTCATTGGCGTAATAGCCGCCGACCAGCCAGTCGAGCCGGTCGTTGAAGACCGAACCGGACAGGCGCAGTTCCTGGGTAAAGGTTTCGAACGCGCGCGCGCCGCCGAATTCGTTGGGCGCGCGATAGAGCAGGTCGACCTGCGTGTAGTCGGTGTCCGAGCCCTGGAAGTTCGAATATTCGCGATAGCCGGTGATCGAGGTCAGCGTGACATTGCCGAAATCCCAGTTAAGTTCGCCGGAAACCCCGTAATCCTCGGTTTCGCCGTCATAGCTGCGACCGGGCGTGATGTAGATATCGCGGTTGAAGGTCGACTGGGTCAGCGCGTTGGGATTCTGGCCGAGGCCGAGCAGGATGTTGACGATCGGGTTGCCGGTGCTGGTCAGCGCGGGCGACCCGCCGACCGGGCGGGTGAACGGATCGAGTCCGGGCGATACGCGGGCCAGCGGTGCGAAATCGGGCTGCACGAAGGTCGCGGCGCAGCACGCCTCTTCCTTCTTCGAATAATCGCCGACCAGGCGGAAGGTCAGGTTCTCGGTCGGTTCGAACAGCAACTGGCCCCGCACCAGATACCGGTCGCGATTGTTGATCTTCACGTCGTTGACGACATCGTTGTAGAAGCCGTCACGCTCGAAATAAACGCCGTCGACACGCGCAGCGATGGTGTCGCCGAGCGGCACGTTCACGCCGCCTTCGACCTTAATCGCGTCGTAATTCCCGTAGGTGAAGGCACCGTAGCCCGAGAACTGGAATTCCGGCGGCGCGGTGTAGATGCTGATGAGACCGGCAGAGGCGTTACGGCCGCCGAGCGTGCCCTGCGGGCCGCGCAGGATTTCGACTCGGTCGAGCGGGCCGAGTTCGGACAGCGCACTACCCGAACGCGAACGATAGACCCCGTCGACGAACACTGCGACCGAGCTTTCGAGGCCGGGATTGTCGCCGACGGTGCCGATGCCGCGAATACGGGCCGATCCGTTCGCTTCGTTACCCGTCGAGGAGACGAGGAGCGAGGGGGCGACCTGGTTCAGTTCGCGAATGTCGCTGGTGCCCGAATTCTGCAGCGTTTCGCCCGAAACGGCGGAAACGGCCACGGGAACGTCGGCCAGAACCTGCGCACGGCCCTGCGCCGTCACGATGATGACATTGTTGTCTTCGACATCGGCGTTTTCGAGCTGACCGTCGGGAGACTGGTCCTGAGCATAGGCGGCTTGGGGAATCATCGCCGCACCGGCCCCAAGCAGGGCGAGCACGCGTAACGACGCGAACTGGGATTTCATGCACTCTCTCCTGAGTTTTATGGTTATGACATGATTGCATAGCTATGCACGGCAAACTTGCAACAATCTATCGACAGGCGCCGTTCAAGCGTCCTCCAACCGTGCCTGTAATGCATCACTTGCCGCTTCGAGCAGGGCGGCCTCGATCCGGGCGAGACGGGCCTCGCCGGTGATTTTAGAGCCGGTTACGTCGGTGACGTAGAAGGTATCCGCCGCGCGCTCTCCATAGGCAGTGATATGCGCCGACTGGACCACCAGCCCCTCTTCGAACAGCGCCCGGCTGAGGCGGTTGAGAAGCGCCGAGCGGTCGCGCGCATTGACTTCGATCACGGTGAACCGGTTCGAGGCCTTGTTGTCGAACACGATGCGCGGATCGACGTCGAACGCCTTGGACCGGCTGTGGGGCAGCGGGCGCTGGGCCAGGCGCGGTTCCAGGTCGATCCGGTTGGCGAGCGCATCGGCGATCGATTTCTTCAACCGTTCGAGCTGGCCCTCCTCCATGAAGGGGCGACCGTGCGGATCCTGCACGAGGAAATTGTCGACCGCCCAGCCGTCGCGAGAAGTGTGGATGCGCGCGTCGATGATGTTCCCACCCGCCAAATGGATGCCGCCCGCGATGCGATAGAACAGGCCGGGATGGTCGGCGGCGATCACTGTCACCAGCGTGGCGCCGCGCTCCTCGTAGAATTCGCAATGGATCGAGAGCGCGTGATCGGCCTCGCGCGCGGCGTGGTAATGGACCAGATTGATCGCGGCGATATCGGCCGGTTCGGCGATCCAGTAGGCATCGTCCAACCGCTCGCCCACGCTGGCGACGAGATCGCTGCGCGCGCCCAGCCGTTCGGAAACCTCGGCGCGCTTGGCCGCCACGCGCTCGTGCCGCCCATGCCGCGCATGGCCGAGCCTCAAGCGCTCCTGCGATAGGTCGAACAACTCGCCCAGCAGCTGACCCTTCCAGCTGTTCCAGGTTCCCGGCCCCACGGCGCGGATGTCCACGGCGGTCAGGATGGCGAGATGGCGCAGCCGTTCCAGCCCCTGCACCGTGGCGACGAAATCCTCCACCGTCTTGGGATCGGTCAGGTCGCGCTTCTGCGCGGTGTGACTCATCAACAGGTGATGGAGCACCAGCCAGGCGACCAGCTCGGTCTCGTTTTCGTTGAGGCCGAACCGCGGGCACAATTCGCGCGCCACTTCCGCGCCCAGGATCGAATG
>NZ_LWFF01000090.1 GCF_001635685.1 Erythrobacter sp. HI0063 | reverse complement strand
GCGCGCAATTTCAGCGCATAATCGTTGGTACTTCCGATAGTGATGTCGCCCGCGTGATGGAAGCGATGGCCGAGCGTGACAGCACCGCTGGTGACGCCGTGGACCTCACATGCGACCACCTCGTCACCCAGCAAGGCGACGATGCCCGACAGCGGGCGCACCCAGCGCAGGGATTCCGTGCTGAGCGAGACTTCACCCCAAC
>NZ_LWFF01000089.1 GCF_001635685.1 Erythrobacter sp. HI0063 | reverse complement strand
CCTCGGTCGATGCGATCATGGCGACCTGGCCGGTGGCGCGATCGACCAGCATCGAGAGATAATATTCGTGCGCGATGTCGACACCGTCGGTGACGTAGAGACGATTGACCTGCTTGCCCTCGTCGCCGGTCTGGATCGTCACCAGCGTGTTGCCGAGCATCCTTGGCGTTCGCTTCGACTTCCTCGACGCTCTTCGACAGGCGCACGCCGCCCTTGGCGTCGGGGACCAGTTCCTTGAACTTGCCCTTGCCGCGGCCGCCGGCATGGATTTGTGCCTTTACGACATAGAGCGGGCCCGGCAGCTTCTT
>NZ_LWFF01000088.1 GCF_001635685.1 Erythrobacter sp. HI0063 | reverse complement strand
CGGTACGGCGCGATACGATGCGATCTTCGGCGGCAGAGCGCCGACCGCTGCCGAACAGGCCCTGATCGACCGGGCGGTCGCCAGCCCCTCGCTCGCGTTCCGGTCCTTCCCCAACTTCGCGATCTCGTCCAATTCGGGCCTGATCTTCCGCCGCGACTTCGCGTTCTTCAATGCCGATATCAACAATAACGGCGTCAACGAT
>NZ_LWFF01000087.1 GCF_001635685.1 Erythrobacter sp. HI0063 | reverse complement strand
GGCGCTCGGTTCGCGTGGGGCCTGGCTGAAGCAGCCCTATGCCGACGATCCGGGCAATACCGGCCTGCCGTTGATGAGCCCGGCGCAATTGCGCAACGTTATGGTACGCGCCGCCAGCGGCCAGTTCCAGATCGCCGTCCACGCGATCGGGACCGCCGCCAATGCCGAAGCGCTGAATGCCGTCGCCGATATTTCCGACAGCTTTTCGGGCGATCGGCGCTGGCGGATCGAACA
>NZ_LWFF01000086.1 GCF_001635685.1 Erythrobacter sp. HI0063 | reverse complement strand
TGGTCCCGGTCACGCGGACACTGCTCTATGCCGATCTGTTCGCGGCGTGGCGCGCGCCAGTGGTGATCGTCGCGCGCACCGGGCTCGGCACGATCAACCACTCGCTTCTCACCATCGAAGCGCTACGCAGTCGCGGAATATCGATCCACGGCATGGCCTTCGTCGGCGCGGCGGAGGAGGATAGCGAGACTACGATCTGCGCCATCGGCGGCGTCAGGCGGCTCGGACGACTGCCCATGCTCGAGTCCCTCGACGCGGACTCGCTAGCGCTCGCCTTTTCCGACAATTTCGCGCTGGAGGATTTCCAGTGAGCAAGCCCCCCATTTGGCACCCCTTTACGCAGCACGGATTGAACGAACCGATCCCGGAAGTGTCGCGTGCCGATGGCGCGGTATTGTACCGCAAGGACGGCGGCGAGATGATCGATGCGATCTCGTCTTGGTGGGTCACGACGCATGGCCACGCACACCCGAAAATCGCGGCGGCCATCGCCGAGGAGGCGGCGCGGCTCGACCAGATCATCTTCGCTGGCTGGACGCATCGGCCCGCAGAAGATCTGGCGCGCGGCTTGCGGGCGTTGATGCCCGACACTCTCACGCGGGTATTCTTCTCCGATTCCGGTTCCACCAGCGTGGAAGTCGCGCTCAAGATGGCGCTCGGCTATTGGCTCAATCGGGGAGAGGATCGGCACCGGATCGTGGTGATGGATAACGGCTATCACGGCGATACCATCGGCACGATGTCGGTCGGCGCACGCGGGGCCTTCAACCGCGCTTACGAACCCTTGCTGTTCGACGTCACCTCGATACCCTTTCCAGCGTCGGGCTTGGAGCAGGCGACATACGACGCGCTGGACGCCGCGTGCAGGGAGGGAGCCGCCGCTTTCATCGTCGAACCGCTGGTTCTGGGGGCAGGCGGCATGCTGATGTATTCGGCGCGTGTCCTGTCGGAAATGCGGAGCATCTGTGCGAAATACGGCACCTTGTTCATCGCGGACGAGGTGATGACCGGCTGGGGCCGCACGGGCACGCTGCTGGCCTGCGAACAGGCGGGGATCGAGCCCGACATCCTCTGCCTGTCGAAAGGGCTGACAGGCGGCGCCGTTCCGCTGGCAGTGACGATGGCGAGCGAGCCGGTCTTCGAAGCGCATCTGAGTCCCGATCGCGCGCGGATGTTCTTCCATTCGTCCAGCTATACCGCGAACCCGATCGCTTGCGCCGCGGCGAACGCCAATCTCGCAATCTGGCGCGAGGAGCCGGTGATCGAGCGGATCGCCACGCTCGCCCGGCGACAGGAAGAGCATCTGGAGCAATTGAAAAACCACGCTCTGGTTCGCGGCGCCAGGCAGGTGGGCACGATCACGGCATTAGATGTGGGCGAAGCGGACGGCTACCTCTCGGACCTCGCCCCGCGCATGCTGGCGATGTTTCGCGAACGCGGCGTTCTGCTGCGCCCGCTGGGTAACACCGTCTACGTGATGCCGCCCTATTGCATCACGGCCGAGCAACTCGCTCGGGTCTATGGCGCGATTGCGGAGGTGCTCGACGCGCTGGCCATCCGTTAGTCGGCTAAGGCCGGTTCTTCGCGAAGAGCTGGTGAGGATCGTTGACCACGAGCGCGGTATCGCTTCGCGCCAGCGCCAGTAAGGTCAGGCGGCCTTCGCGCGCTCGGGCGATGGCAAGGCTGGACGGGGCGCTGATCGTCGCCAGCATGGGAATCCCGGCTCGCACCGTCTTCTCGACCAGCTCCTGGCTACATCTGGCCGTAAGAAGTACGAACCCCTCCCGATGATCGACCCCGGCGCGGCCGAGCGCCCCGATCAACTTGTCCAGCGCGTTATGCCTTCCGACATCCTCGCGGACCAGAACGATATCGCCTTCCGAATTGCAGAAGGCTGCGGCATGCGCGGCTCCGGTGGCCAGGCCCAGCTTTTGATACGACCGCATGGTATCGAGCGCGCGCTTGATCGCGGCGGGACCGACCGTGGGAATCGCGTCCACGGGATCGATCGGGGCGAGCGCCGCCGCCACGGAATCGATGCCGCATATGCCGCAGCTGCTTTCCGAAACCCGGCTGCGAGCACGTTCCAGCAGACGCTGATGACTGCGCGCAGGCAGATTGGCGCGCGCGACCCAGCCACCCCCGGTCTCAAATAAATCGACCCCGTCGATCTCTTCCGGGCGAGCCAACCCTTCTGCAAGGGCGAAGCCGGTCACGAAATCTTCCAGATCGGTCGGCGTGGCCATCATCACGGCATATCCGATGCCGTTGAACTCGATGGCGATCGGGATTTCGACCGGAACCACGCGTGTCGCATCCGAAGTGTCGAGAGTTTCGAAGTCGAGCTCCCGCACCGGATGGGTCTCCGCCCCCGCGCCGAGCGCCATCCCTGTCTCCAGCGCAGCCAGAGCCTGGGGCCCATTGACATTGATCGGCGGGCGACCGCGATACTCGACGCGATCCGCGCCGCACGCCTCCACCCAGGACCGAACGGACCGATTGCCGCTGTGCAGATGGTTCTCAAGTTTCTGCGCCAAAGCGCTCGGCCAGATGCCGAACAGCCAGTGGTCGGCGATAACGGCAGGTCCGGGTGCTTCCAGCGTGGCGAGCAAATCGTCGGCAATGGGATGCGCATCGACCGGAACGGTCAGCACGGCGTCGAAACCTTTTTCGTGCGCGAAATGAAGCGCGGCACACAATCCGCCCAACGGGCCGAGGCCCGCTTCCGGACGGTCGGCAAGGATTTGCGTTTCCGCGAGGCGCCGCGAGGAATCACGCTCGCATACCACGACCTGCGCGACGCGCTCGTCCAGAGACTCGATGGCATGGGCGAGCAGGCTCTTGCCGTTCAGCAGCGCATCGCTCTTGTCCGATCCGAACCGCCGACTGCGTCCCCCGGCGAGCACGGCGCCAAGTAGGTGCGGCATAAACCTGTCCGTGCTCCTGTTGTGGGTGGAACGCTTGCGCAAGCCGCTATCGGCCCGTTCTCCGACTTCGCTCATCCCCTTTGCGCGCTGCCGAACGCTTCTTCGATAACAGGATAGCCTGCATCCTCTGGAATACGGAGCATCGGCTGTGGGCCGCTTTCGTCGATTTGCGGGATAATCGTGCGTACGGGAGTAGCCAGCGCATGAGCGCGGGCTTTTTCGTAGCTGGCGAACTGGGCCAGGCGTTCGAGATTGCGCCGCGTCGGAAAGATTACCGAAATCTCCCCTTCGTCCGCCATGGCAAGCGCGCCCTTGGCGCTGGTCCAGAACAGGCGCGTGTTCTCGGTCTCGTCGACGGCCACATCGACGGCTCCGGTGCCGAGATCGGCGAGATAGAAGCGCGTGTCGAAAATACGGTCATGCGCCAGGCCGAGCGGCAGCCAGCGCGCGAAGGGTACCAATGCTTGCGCATCGATCTTCCAGCCGAACCGGTCCAGCACCGGGGCGAGCGCGCCCTCTTGAAGCGCCAGTTTTCGCGCCGCAGCAGCGCTTTCCGCGTCGATCGCGCCGGACAATCCCAGTGCCAGCCCGGTCTCCTCCAGCGTCTCGCGGATCGCGGCAATCCGGTGCGCTAGATCGTCTTGCACGTTTTCGGTCTCGCCCGGTGCGTGTCGCGCTGCCAGATCGCGGTCTTCGGGATCGACGCGGCCCCCGGGGAAGACGGCCATTCCGCCGGCGAACCGCAATTGCTTTGAGCGAACGACCATCAGGATCTCGGGCTCGGGCGCAGATCGTCCTTCGCGAAAGACGACCAGGGTGGCGGCGGGAATCGGATCAGATGGAGGGGGCATAAAGGCGAGTAGTGCATGCCGGGGGCAGTCTTGCCAAGCAGGGCCGCACATCGATGTTGTCGGAAAAATTTACACCGGGGAAATATCGCAGGGTTTCGTTAACCATAGAGGATTAGGTTTCGTGCAGATCGAGCGATTTGGCACGCAAAGTGCTTAGTATTCTCCGTCTCCAGAAGTCTTCGATCGGAGGCGGGCCGTTCCTGGTTTTTGGCTTGCCTCTTCCGCAAAAAAGAAGCCCCCGCGATTTGGTCGTCGCGGGGGCTTACTTTTAGTTTTGCGCGGGGCGGGGCGTTAAGCCCGTCCGGTCGGGATCAGCCTTCCGCCTTGGCGACCTGCTTTTCATCCATCAGCGCCTGCATTTCGCCGGCTTCGAACATTTCCATCATGATGTCGCTGCCGCCGACGAATTCGCCCTTCACATAAAGCTGCGGAATGGTCGGCCAGTCGGAAAAGGCCTTGATCCCCTGGCGGATTTCCATGTCCTGCAGAACGTCCACGCTTTCATAGCCGACGCCGCAATGATCAAGAATGGCGACCGCGCGGCTGGAAAAGCCGCATTGCGGGAAAAGCGGTGTGCCCTTCATGAAAAGGACGACGTCGTTGGCGCCGACGATGTCGGAAATGCGGCTTTTTACGTCGGACATAAAGACCGATCCTTCGATTACTGAAAACGGGTGGTCAGGACGTGGGGGCTTGGGTGGTCAGTTGCAAGGCGTGCAGTTCCCCGCCCATGCGCGTGCCCAGGGCCTCGTAGACCATTTTATGCTGCTGCACCCTGCTCTTGCCCGCAAAGGCGGGGCTGACGACATGGGCGGCGTAATGATCCCCGTCGCCTGCCAGATCGCGGATCGTCACTTCGGCTTCGGGAAGCCCTTCGCGGATCAGCCGGTCGATCTCGTCCGCTGCCATCGGCATGGGATCAGGCCCCCCCGCCGGATGCTTCACCCATGAACTGGCGCCGGGCTTCTACGCTGCATTCATTGAGCTTGCTGCGAATGTCGGCTTCGGTCACGTCGCAATCGGCTGCAGTCAGATCGCCGAGCAGCTTGCGGATCACGTCTTCATCGCCCGCTTCCTCGAAGTCGGCCTGGACGACCGCCTTCTTGTAAGCGTCGGTTTCCTCGTCGCTCAGATTCATCAGGCCCGCCGCCCATTCGCCGAGCAGTCGGTTGCGGCGCGCGGCGATCTTGAAGGCGTTTTCCTCGTCAAAAGCGAATTTGGCTTCTTCGCCCCGCTCGCGATCCTTGAAGTCCATAATCGTCATCCTCTCGAAAAATCAGGTCGCCGCGCAGATAGGCGCGCGGCGAGACGCGGGCAAGCCGGTCGCTGCACCGGATTTTTACATCGTGACGACGAGCTTGCCGATCGCGCTGCGGCTTTCGAGCTTGGCGATGGCTTCGTGCGCATTGTCGAGTGGGTAGGTCTCGCTGATCAGCGGGGCGATCTTGCCGTCCTGCCAAAGCTGGAACAGTTCGGCAATATTGGCGGCGTTCCTCTCCGGCTCGCGTGCGGTGAAGGCGCCCCAGAACACGCCGCGAATATCGCAGCTTTTCAGCAGGGTGAGGTTGAGCGGCATCTTGGCGATGCCCGCCGGGAAACCGATCACCAGGAACCGGCCCTCCCACGCGATCGAGCGCAGGGCCGGTTCGGAATAGTCCCCGCCGACGATGTCGTAGACAATGTCGGCACCTTCGGGCCCCACGGCGTCCTTGAATTGCTGGGCGAGCGCTTTCGACTGGTCCTTGTCGAACGGGGCGCGGTCGTAGATCACGACCTCGTCGGCACCCGCCTTTTTCGCGACTTCGCCCTTTTCTTCCGTCGAGACGGCGGCGACCACGCGTGCGCCATAGGCCTTGGCGAGTTCCACCGCCGAGAGGCCGACGCCGCCCGCCGCGCCGAGCACCAGCACGGTATCGCCCGCCTTGATGTCGCCGCGATCCTTGAGGCCGTGGATGGTGGTGCCGTAAGTCATCAGCAGCGCGCTGGCCTGCACGAGGTCGATACCCTCGGGGACTTTGAACAGGCGCGCGGCAGAAAGGACCACCTGTTCGCGAAGGCCGCCCGCGCCGGTCCCGGCGATCACCCGGTCACCGACCTGCCAGCCGCTGACGCCCTCGCCCAGCGCGGCGATCGTCCCCGAGATCTCGCCACCGGGCGAGAAAGGACGGGGCGGCTTCATCTGGTACATGTCCTTGATGATCAGGCTGTCGGGGAAATTGATCGCGCAGGCGGCGACATCGATCAGAACCTCGCCCTTGCCCGGCGTGGGGCTTTCGAGTTCCTCGACGACGAGCGTTTCGGGCCCGCCGACTTCTTTCGACAAGACTGCTTTCATGGCGGCTCTCTCCTGATTTTCGTTGAATTGGGTTTAGCGGCTGACGGCCAGCGGGCAATCCAGCCAGGGAAGGTCCTGCGCCCGGCCGGCCTCGTGATGCGTGATGGCATCGCCGCTTGCGAGCGTCAGGCCGATCTCGTCGAGACCCTCCAGCAGGCAACGCTTGCGAAACGGGTCTACATCGAAGGCGAAACGATCCTGAAACGGGGTCGTGACGATCTGGTTGTCCAGATCGATTGTGATCGGATCGGTGCGCGCGACTTCCAGCAGCCGATCGACCTGATCCTGCGGCAGTTCGACCGCCAATATGCCGTTCTTGAAGGCGTTGCCGGAAAAGATATCGGAAAAGCTGGGCGCGATCACGGCGGTCAATCCCATGTCGAGCATGGCCCAGGCGGCGTGTTCGCGGCTCGACCCGCAGCCGAAATTGTCGCCCGCGATCAGGATCGGCGCACGGGCGAAATCCTCAACGTCGAAGGGATTTCCCGGAGCCTGGCGGATCGTTTCGAACGCGCCTTTCCCCAGGCCTTCGCGGCTGACCGTCTTGAGCCAGTGCGCGGGGATGATCACGTCGGTATCGACGTTCTTGAGTCCCAGCGGAATGGCGCGACCGTGGATGGTGGAAACGGCGCGCATCAGTCGGTTTCGGGCTGTTCCCCGGAGGGGATCGGACCCGGCTGTCTGGCTTTGTTGCGATCCGACTTCTGCTTGCGCTTGCCGGCATACAGCAGCGCGGCGGCAATGGCGGCGGAGCCGATCGCACCTGCGATCGCGGCGGTGGATTTGGGAAGCTTGCTCATGGAAGTCTCATGCGGAAGGTGGCGAAGGCTGGCAAGATCAAAGCTGGCGGACATCGGCGATGCGCCCGGTGACGGCAGCAGCGGCGGCCATGGCGGGGCTCATCAGATGGGTGCGCGCGCCGGGGCCCTGACGGCCGACGAAATTGCGGTTCGAGGTGCTGGCGCAGCGTTCACCCGGCGGCACCTTGTCGGGGTTCATGGCGAGGCAGGCGGAACAGCCCGGCTCGCGCCATTCGAATCCGGCATCGGTGAAAACGCGGTCGAGCCCTTCTTCCTCCGCCTGCCGTTTGACGAGGCCCGATCCCGGCACCACGATCGCCCAGCGCACGCTCGCCGCCTTTTTCCGCCCGCGCAGCACTTCGGCCGCAGCGCGCAGATCTTCGATCCGGCTGTTGGTGCAGCTGCCGATGAAGACGTTCTCGATCCCGACATCGGCTATCGCGACGCCGGGTTCGAGCCCCATGTAATCGAGGCTCTTGCGCGCGGCGGCCTGCTTCGAGGGGTCAGCAAAGCTGTCGGGCGAAGGGATTTTTGCGCCGACCGCGATCACGTCTTCCGGGCTGGTGCCCCAGCTTACGGTCGGTTCAACATCGGCGGCGTCGATCACGACCGATTTGTCGAAGACGGCGCCTTCATCCGTGCGGAGCGAGCGCCACCATTCGACCGCACGATCCCACGCCTCGCCCTGCGGCGCGTAGGGGCGGCCTTTGAGATAGGAAAAAACGGTATCGTCGGGCGCGATCAGTCCGGCGCGCGCGCCGCCTTCGATCGACATGTTGCAGACTGTCAGCCGTCCTTCGACGCTCATATTTTCGAAAACAGTCCCACGATATTCGATCACATGGCCTGTCCCGCCACCCGTGCCGATCACGCCGATGATATGAAGGATCAGGTCCTTGGGCGTGACGCCGGGGCCGAGTTCGCCCTCGACCCGGATTTCCATCGTCTTGGAACGACGCAATTGCAGCGTCTGGGTCGCCAGCACATGCTCCACCTCGCTGGTACCGATCCCGAAAGCCAGCGCGCCGACACCGCCATGCGCGGCGGTGTGCGAATCGCCGCACACGATCGTCGCGCCGGGAAGCGAGAAACCCTGTTCCGGGCCGACGACATGGACGATCCCCTGTTCGGGCGCGACCGCGTCAATATAGCGGATGCCGAAGGAGGGCGCATTGCGCTCAAGCGCGGCGAGCTGCGCGGCGCTTTGCGGATCGTCGATGGGGAGGCGGGCCCCATCGGGCGCGAGCCGCGCAGTGGTCGGCAGATTGTGATCGGGCACGGCCAGCGTCAGATCGGGCCTGCGAACCGTGCGCCCGGCCAGTCTCAGCGCCTCGAAGGCCTGCGGGCTCGTGACCTCGTGGACCAGATGTCGGTCTATATAGAGAAGGCAGGTATCGTCGGAATCGGTGCGGTCGGGACGCGCCACGACATGGGCGTCCCAGATCTTTTCGTAGAGGGTGCGGGGGCGGCTGGCCATAATGATGCTTTGTGTGCGGCACGGCCCGCGCCCGCGCAAGACGGCAACGCCTTAATGCGCGATGGGATTACGAATGTCATGGAAAGGTAAGGTTTAATGCGCTAACTGACACTTATGTCAGCAAAGCCCTTCAGCCATCCGATTACCGTCCACCCCGAAGACATCGACTTCATGGGCCATGTGAACAACGCCCGCTATCTCGGCTGGGTGCAGGACACGGTGCTCGCCCATTGGCAGAAACTCGCCCCTGCGGAAGAGGTGGCGAGCAAGGCGTGGGTCGCCCTGAAGCACGAGATCACCTATCGCCGCCCGGCGTTCCTGCACGATGCGGTGATCGCGGAAACCGTGCTGGAAAAGATCGCCGGCGCGCGCTCGTTCTACAACACGGTGATTCGCCGGGGCGAGGAAGTCCTGGCCGAAGTGCAGAGCATGTGGTGCTGCCTCGACAGCGAAACGCATCGGCCGGCGCGCATCAGCAAGGCCGTGGCCGAAACCTTTTTCGGGCTGCCCGCAAAGGCCAAGACCACCGAGGCCTGAGGCCAACCGCCGGGAAACCTTTGCGCCGATGCGGCGGCGCTCCTATATTCCTGTCATGCCCAGCCGAACCGAAAGAGCCGTCGCGCCCCCGGGGCCGCGATTGCAGGCCGCGACCGGCCTTGCGCTGACGGCGGCCATCTTTGCCGCATGGCTGGGCCTCCATCTTTACGCCATGTTCGGTTTCGACCTGACCTGGGCCAGCCTGCCGCTCGCCTTCGTGATGGCGGCGCTGCTGTGCTGGCTGTCGGTCGGCATGTTCATTGCCAGCCACGATGCGATGCACGGATCGCTGGTGCCGGGCGGCGGACGGATCAACGATATGATCGGGGGCTTCCTGCTGTTCGTCTATGCGGGGTTCGGGTGGAAGCGGATGCGGAGCGCCCATCTCGCCCATCACAAGGCGCCCGGCACGGCCAGCGATCCCGATTTCAGCGTGGATCATCCCACGCGGTTCTGGCCTTGGTACGGCGTGTTCCTGCGTCGCTATTTCGGCTGGCAGTCGATGGCCTTCGTCGGCACGGTCGTCACCGTCTACTGGCTGGTGTTCGGCGTTCCGATCGCGAATATCGTCCTGCTGTACGGGCTGCCCGCGATCGGGTCCTCGCTCCAGCTGTTCTATTTCGGCACCTTTCGCCCGCATCGCCATGCAGAGGACGGTTTCGCCGACCGCCACAATGCGCGGAGCGACGATCTGGGGACGTTCGCATCGCTGGTGTCGTGTTTCCATTTCGGCTATCATCACGAACATCACCGCGCTCCGCACGTCCCCTGGTGGGGCCTGCCCGCCGCGCGGCGTTCCATGACCGTCCAAGAGACCCGCCCGTGAGCCTTCCCGCCATCCTCCTGACTGTGTTCCTGTCGATCGTCGGCATGGAGATATTCGCCTGGTGGGCGCATAAATACGTGATGCATGGATGGGGCTGGGCATGGCATCGCGACCATCACGAACCGCATGATAACACGCTGGAGAAGAACGATCTCTACGCCGTCACTTTCGGCACGATCGTGTTCGCGATGTTCGCCATCGGCTATGTCTATTCGGACCTGCTGTGGTGGATCGCCTTCGGGATCACCTGCTATGGCCTGATCTACACGATCATCCATGACGGGCTGGTTCACCAGCGCCTGTTCCGCTGGGTGCCCAAGCGCGGCTATGCCAAGCGGCTGGTGCAGGCGCACAAGCTGCACCACGCGACCGTGGGCAAGGAAGGCGGCGTCAGCTTCGGCTTCGTGTTCGCGAGCGATCCGGCGAAGCTGAAGGCCGAGCTGAAGCGCCAGCGCCAGGAGGGCAAGGCGGTGGTGCGCGAAAGCGCGGGGCTGGATCGCGCAGGCTAGCTATTCGGGACGCGTGGCGATCCAGCTTCCCGTGATCGCCAGAACCGCCAGCGAAATCCAGTAATAGGGCGTGCCGAGCGTCCAGTAGGTCAGCACCGCGCCCGCCGCCAGCGAGACCAGAGCGAGGATTTTCGCCCGCCGCCCGATGGCGCGCCGCGCCCGCCATTCGCGGATCGGCGGTCCCCAGCGCGGATGGTCGAGCAGGCGCTTCTCCCATGCGGGATTGCCCCGCGCGAAGAAGAAGGCGGCCAGCAGCAGAAACGGAACGGTGGGCAGGAGAGGCAGAAACGCGCCGATCGCGCCGAGCCCCAGGCTCAGCAAACCGAGTGCGAGATAGAGGCGGCGCATGATGGGGAGCGCCGCGCCGCGCCGTTCAGGCGGACAGCCGCGCGGCGTGTTCCTGCACCAGCGCGATCATGTTCGGCACCCCTTGCGTGCGGTTGCTCGACAGCTGGTTCTTGAGATCGAACGGGGCGAGCGCGTCCGCCACATCCATTTTCGCGACCTCGCCGGCGGGCTTGTCCTGCACGGCGGCGACCACCAGCGCGACGATGCCCTTGGTGATCGCGGCATTGCTGTCCGCGAGGAAGTGCAACTGGCCTGCATCGCCGGTGGGATAGACCCACACCGCCGCCGAACAGCCGCGCACCAGAGTGGCGTCGGTCTTGAGCGCATCGGGCATGGGTTCCAGATCGCGCCCCAGCTCGATCAGCAGGCGATAGCGTTCGTCGCCTTCGAGGAATTCATATTCTTCGGCGATGTCGTCGAGTGAGCGCATGCCCGCCATCTAGGCGCTTCGCTTCACAAATCCACCCCGCTTGCGATCGCTTCCAGTTTGCGGATGCGTTCTTTCAGGTCGGATATCTCGATCCGGGCCGCGCCGATGGTGCTGCCGGTTTCGGGCGCGTGGTTCATGCCGGCCAGCTCGCGCTCTTTCAGCGCCAGCCAGCCGCGCCAGCCGACCAGCAGGGCCGTGGCCGTGATTGCCAGCCCGATCAGGGCGGCGGCCGCGATGATGATGGTGGGTTCGAACATTTCCCTCATGTCCTTTCCTCAAACGGGCCCCAGGCCCTTCAGTCCTTGTCGTGTTTCTCGTCCTCGGTACGCAGCGCGTCGATCTCGGCGGAAAGCCGCCGCGTCTCGCGCGCGTCGAGGGAATTGTTGTCGGTGGCGATGCGTTCGAGCACGCGGATGCGTTCACGCAGATTTTCGACCTCGCGGCGCATTTCGCGCGACTCGCCGTCATCGCGTGAAGGTGCGAAGACGGGATTGCCGTCCTCGTCGCGCGTCACGCCCAGCGTATGATCGTGGCGCCGCGTGTAGATCTGGACGATCCCCCAGATGACGATGCCGACCAGCGCAACCAGAGCCCAACCGGTCATTGCACGCTCTCCTTCAGCTCACCGCCGTCGCGCAGATCCTCGATCTGCATGGCGAGATCGGAGCCGCGATCGGTGGCGATGCGTTCGAGAACGCGCACGCGGGCTTCCAGCTTCTGCGCCTTGGCGGCGTATTGCGCGGCCTGTTCGGCGGTCTTGTTGGCCATCAGCTCCATCTGCTTTTCCTTGTGCTTGAGCCAGGCCTGGAAGGTGTCCTGCGCGATGCCCAGGACGATGGCGACCAGCGCGACCGAGCCGATCATGATGGGGATGATTTCCCAGCCCATCAGTTCGCCTCCTTGCCGCTATCCTTCAGCCGCTCGAATTCGTGGCTGAGCTGGTAGCCGCTGTCGGTGACGATGCGTTCGACATTGGCGAGCCGGTCCTTCATCGCGCCCATCTCGGCGCGCAGCTGGGCGTTTTCCTGCGTCAGTAGCGCCACGCGCTCCTGCGCCTGACTGGTGTTGCCCGGCTTCAAGGACTGGCCCCACATGCCTTCGAGCGGATAGCCGTTCTTGATCTTGAGCCGGGTCGTATGGACCGAGGCGACGATCCCGGCCGCGCCGAGCGTGAAGGCACCCCCGATGATCCAGCCGAGATAGGGGAGGAGGTCGGTGAACTGCATCATGCCATCTCCCGCTTTTCGAAGCGCAGCGGCGTGCCGCTATCCTCGATTTCGACCGTGCGGGTGTCGCGCAGCGCCTCGATCTGGGTGGCGACGTCATAGCCCTTGTCGGTCACGATGCGTTCGAGGACGCGGACCCGGTCTTCGAGCTTCTGGACCTGGCTGGCATATTGGGCGGCGCGTTCGGCGGTGTGCTGCGCAGTGGCGGAAACCTGCATTTCCGCGACCTTGATCTTCTGCTTCGACCAGATGGCGACCATCGGAATGCCGCACCCCATGACGATACCTGCAAGCGGTATCAAAATTCCCAGATCCATTTCGTAATTCCTCCTGTTCCCCTTATCCTGCGCCCCTCAGCGCAGGCGCTCGATCTCTGCGGTGAGCCGCGGGTTCGAGCTGACATAGAATGTTTCGACTTCGGCCAGACGGCGATCCACGTCCTTCATCTTGGCGCGGATTTCGCGGGCCGTGCGCTTCGGGCTCTGCCGCACGCGCTGCCAATAGCGGTTCTCGTCCTGATCGGCGTAGAGATAGGGCGGCTTCTTATCGAGCAGCAGGCCGGCGATGAAGTATGCGGGCAGGGCGAAGCCGGTGATGAGGACCATGATGACGACTGCCATGCGCAGCCAGAACACATTGACCCCGGTATAATCCGCGAGGCCCGAGCACACGCCCATCAGCTTCGCATTCTGCTTGTCGCGATAGAGAGTGGTGCGGGGGCTGTTCATTTCATCGATCCTTTCTTCTCGGCCATCATCTGCTCGAGTTCGCGCAGCTGCTGGTTGTCGACCTCGCTGTCATGGACGAGGCGGGCGGGCTTGAAATCGGGATTGTCGGTGGCGACCAGGCGTTCGACCGTGTCCATCCGGTCGTCCAGTCGCTTGGCGAGATTGTAGAGCTCTTCGAGCAGGGCCTCGTCATCGGTCGTGATGCTGGCGGAGGTCTTCCACTTGGTGACGTAGTGAAGGACGATCCACGGCAGGGCGATCAGCAGAGCGACAACGAAAAAGACTTCTTCCATGGATCAACCCTCCTTATTTCCGGCGTCTTCGGGCTTGCCGAGCGCCTTTTTCATCTGTGCCAGTTCGTCGTCGATCGCGTCCGAGCCTTCCAGCGCGGCGATCTCGTCGGCCAGCGAGTTGCGGTCGCCATCGTCGGCGATCGACAGCGCATCGGCGCGGCCTTCAGCGTAATCGACGCGGCGTTCGAGCTGGTCGAAGCGCGCCAGCGCCTCGTCGGTCCGCTCGGTGCTCATCAGCGTGCGCAGCTTGACGCGGTTCTCCGCGCTTTCGAGGCGAGCGGCGATCGCGGTCTGGCGGCTGCGGGCTTCGCGTTTCTCGATGCGGTGGAGCGGACCAGCCGCGCCGCGCCGATGCGACGGCCTGTCCTGATCATCGGGGAGCGTGGGACCGGCAAGGAATTGATCGCCGAACGCCTCCACCGCCTGTCCACCCGCTGGGACGAGCCGCTGGTGACGATGAACTGCGCCGCTCTGCCCGAAACGCTGATCGAGGCCGAATTGTTCGGCCACGAGGCGGGCGCGTTCACGGGTGCGACCAAGCAGCGGGTTGGCCGGTTCGAGGAAGCGGACAAGGGCACGCTGTTTCTCGACGAGCTGGGCACGCTGTCGATGGGCGCGCAGGAGCGATTGTTGCGCGCGGTCGAATATGGCGAGGTAACGCGCATCGGCGCGAGCCGCCCTGTACGGGTCGACGTCCGCATCGTCGCCGCCACCAATGAAGATTTGCCGACCAAGGCCGAACGCGGCGATTTCCGCGCCGACCTGCTCGATCGCCTGAGCTTCGAAGTGATCACGCTGCCTCCCCTGCGGGTGCGCGAGGGTGATGTGGCAGTCCTGACCGAATATTTCGGACGGCGCATGGCGGCGGAAATCGGCTGGGACGGCTGGCCCGGCTTTGCCGACCATGTCCGCGAACAGATGGAGCAGTACGCCTGGCCGGGCAATGTCCGCGAATTGCGCAATGTGGTCGAACGCGCAGTCTATCGCTGGGACGATTGGGAAACGCCCATCGGCCACGTCATCTTCGATCCGTTCGACAGCCCGTGGAAGCCTGCGCCCTTACCCCTGCCGTCGGACAAGCGAGCGGCATTGGCGACTGGGGCGACCGCGGCGGCTCCAGAAGCGCTCGACTACGATTCGATCGCCGATCTGCGCGCCGCGGTGGACGAACACGAGAGGGCGATCGTCGAACATGCGCTCGGCAAGCACCGCTGGAACCAGCGCCAGACCGCCAAGGCGCTGGGCCTCAGCTACGACCAGCTGCGTCACTGCATAAAGAAGCACGGGCTGGGCGAAGATGGTTGATCAGCTGAATTCGGTTACGATGCGCGTTTTATAATCCAGTCCCTTGGCGGTCGCTTCTCGCTTGAGCTTATCGAGGCGTTCCTGAGAAATGCGATCGTTGAAGCGGATTTCGACGGCCTGAATATTCTGATCTGCACGAAATTGCGAATGCGTTGTCTCGATGACCAGATCTTCTTCACCCAAAGCGGTCAGCATCGGGAAAATGTCATCTTTTGCACCGTCAAGCGTCACGAACACGGTTCGGGTCTGATTTTCGCTTCCGATTACCAAACCATTGCCGCTCTCGTCTGCCCCACACGCCGATAGCGCGAAAGCCGACATCCCCAAGAACACTGTCGAAATCTTCATTTTCACCCCATCCGCTAAACCGAGGATTGGGTGGCCTATCCGTTTCCGACTTGCAAGTCGGAGCCGTTCGCTCTATCTCACACACATCCCGACATTGTCGCGACACTGGAGGGGCTGGCGCCGCGAGGGGCCGGCCACGAAGCTCTGTCGCTGCGATGCCTGTCAAATCTGGAGAACGAATGGCCGATCTGGCGCGTCTGACCGAAGTGATCGAACCCGAAGCCCAGGCGCTCGGCTTCGAGCTTGTGCGCGTCAAGATGATGCCGTCCGAGGCCAGAGACGGCGGGCAGGCCCTTCAGATCATGGCCGAGGATCCGAAGACCGGCCAGCTCGTGATCGAACAGTGCGCCGCCCTGTCGCGCCGTATCTCCGACCGGATCGATACGCTCGAAGAAGAGGGCGAAGTGCTGATCGACGGGGCCTATCACCTCGAAGTCAGCTCGCCGGGAATCGACCGCCCGCTGACCCGCGTGAAGGATTTCACCGACTGGGCCGGGCATGAGGTCAAGATCAGCATGGACAAGGCCTGGGACGGCCAGCGCACCTTGCGCGGCGATCTCAAGGGTATCGAGGATGGCATGGTGACCGTCGTCGATCGCAAGGCGGGCGAAATCAGCGTCCCGCGCGAACAGATTCATTCGGCGCAGCTCGTCTTGACCGACGCGCTGATCGCCGCCACCCAGCCGCTCGATACGAGCGGCGCCGACGAAATCGTCGAAACTGAAGAAAAGGCAGACGACTGATGGCCAGTGCCATTTCCGCCAACAAGGCCGAACTCCTCGCGATCGCCAATTCGGTCGCATCCGAGAAGATGATCGACAAATCCATCGTGATCGAAGCGATGGAAGAGGCGATCCAGAAGGCCGCGCGCGCCCGCTACGGCGCCGAGAATGACATCCGCGCCAAGCTCGATCCGAACAGCGGCGACCTGCGCCTGTGGCGCGTCGTCGAAGTGGTCGAGGAGGTCGAAGACTATTTCAAGGAAGTCGATCTCAAGGCCGCGCAAAAGCTTCAGGACGATGCCAAGATCGGCGATTTCATCGTCGACCCGCTGCCGCCGGTCGATCTCGGCCGCATTGATGCGCAGTCGGCCAAGCAGGTCATCTTCCAGAAGGTCCGCGATGCGGAGCGCGAGCGTCAGTATGAGGAATTCAAGGACCGCGCGGGCGAAGTCATCACCGGCGTGATCAAGTCGGTCGAATTCGGCCACGTCATCGTCAATCTGGGCCGGGCCGAAGGCGTCATCCGCCGCGACCAGCAGATTCCGCGCGAAGCCGCGCGTGTGGGCGAGCGCGTGCGTGCGCTTATCACCAAGGTGGAACGCAACAATCGCGGGCCCCAGATCTTCCTCAGCCGCGCCGCGCCCGATTTCATGCGCAAGCTGTTCGCGCAGGAAGTGCCCGAAATCTACGACGGCATCATCGAGATCAAGGCCGCCGCCCGCGATCCGGGCAGCCGCGCCAAGATCGGCGTTATCTCGCATGACAGCTCGATCGACCCGGTCGGGGCCTGCGTCGGCATGAAGGGCAGCCGCGTCCAGGCGGTCGTCCAGGAATTGCAGGGTGAAAAGATCGACATCATCCCCTGGAGCGAAGAGCAGGCGACCTTCATCGTCAACGCGCTCCAGCCCGCCACCGTCGCACGCGTCGTGCTTGACGAGGAAGAGGGCCGCATCGAAGTCGTCGTGCCTGACGACCAGCTGTCTCTCGCAATCGGCCGCCGCGGCCAGAACGTGCGCCTCGCCAGCCAGCTGACCGGTCACCAGATCGACATCATGACCGAGGAAGAGGCGAGCGAGAAGCGTTCGAAGGAATTCGCCGAACGCTCCAAGATGTTCGAGGAAGAGCTCGACGTGGACGAGACGCTGTCGCAGCTGCTCGTGGCCGAAGGCTTCGCCGAGCTGGACGAAGTGGCTTACGTCGAACTGGACGAGCTGGCCGCTATCGAAGGCTTCGACGAGGAGCTGGCCGAGGAACTGCAGAGCCGTGCCCTGGAAGCGATCGAGCGCCAGGAAGCCGCGCATCGCGAAACGCGCCGCGAGCTTGGCGTCGAAGACGATCTGGCGGAATTGCCGCATCTGACCGAACAGATGCTGGTCGTGCTCGGTAAGGCCGGGATCAAGACGCTCGACGATCTGGCCGATCTCGCCACCGACGAACTGATCGCCAAGAAGCGCGAAGCGCCGCGCCGCCGCCAGCCGGCGCCCGGGGATATGAGCGGCCCGCCGATGCGCCGTCCCGCGCAGCGTCCTGAAGACAAGGGCGGCGTGCTCGGCGAATTCGGTCTGAACGAAGAGCAGGGCAATGAGATCATCATGGCTGCCCGCGCACACTGGTTCGAGGATGAAGAGCCTGCGGCCGCCCCTGCCGCCGAAACACAGGAGGCCGCGCATGCGGACTCCGAACAATGAGCGCCTAGCGTCCCAGACAGACCGAGCCGAACCGGCTTCGTCCCCTGATGGGGGCGAGGGCCGGAAGGCTGCGCGTGCCGACCGCAAGCAGAGCGACCGGCGCTGCATCCTTGCAGGCGAATCCTCGCCGCGCGAGGGGCTGATCCGGCTTGCCGTATCGCCTTCGGGCCTGGTCCTGCCGGATGTGCAGGCCAAGGCACCGGGGCGGGGCGCCTGGATCGGCGTGACGCGCGCGGAACTGGAGGATGCCATCGCCAAGGGCCGTCTGAAGGCGGCGCTGGCGCGGGCGTTCAAGTCCGGCGATCTCCAAATTCCGCCCGATCTGCCCGAAAAGATCGAAAACGCTCTGGCCCGCATCCTGCTGGACCGGCTGGGACTGGAACTGAGGGCGGGAAGTCTTATCTTGGGCACCCAGCGCATCGCCGAAGCGGCGCGCGGCGGGGCGGTCGCATTGCTGTTCCACGCCGAAGATGCGAGTGAGGACGGGCGCAAGAAGCTCGACCAGGCCTGGCGCGTCGGGAGCGAGCGTGAGGGCAGCGGCGATCGCGGCCTCGTCTTGCCGCTGGACCGGATGGCGCTGTCTGTGGCATTGGGCCGCGAGAACGTGGTGCATCTGGCCGTGGGGCATCCCGCGGCGGCGGCGCGGATCGCAGGACTCCTGCAACGACTGGTCCATTTTACCGGGAGCGCATCCGATGCTCCCGCCCGGAACGCGGACTCAGGCGCGGCCCCAGGCGCCGCACCGAACGCGGATCGGGACGCGAACGACATGAATGACGACGCGGCGGCTCCCATTGGGGCGGGTCGCGAGACGAATACGGAAGAAAGAACGAGCTAGATGAGCGACGACGACAAGAAACCTGCCCGCAAGCCGCTGTCCCTCAAGGGCAGCCAGCCGGGCGAGGTCAAGCAGACCTTCAGCCATGGCCGCACCAACAAGGTGGCGGTCGAGGTGAAGCGCCGCCGCAAGCTCGTGAAGCCTGGCGAGGCCGCGCCTGCGCCCGCTCCGGCTCCCGAGGCGGCGCCTGCGCCCGCTCCGGCACAGGCCCCGACGCCGAGCCCCGCTCCGGCCCCGGCGCCCGCGCCGGTTACGAAGGCTCCCGCGCCCAAGCGTCCCGCGCCGTCCGACGAGACGCCGCAGGAACGCGTCGCCCGCCTCCAGCGCGAGGCCGAGGAAGACCGCCTGCGCATGGCCGAGGAAGCGCGCGTCCGTGAGGAGCGCGAGGCGAAACAGGCCGTCGAGGACGAGAAGAAGCGCGCCGAGACCAAGGCGCAGGAAAAGGAAGCGCAGAAGCAAGCCGAGCAGCAGGCCGAAAAGGATGCTGCCGCCCGCGCCGAGAAGAAAGCCGAGGCAGCCTCCGCGAGCGAGCAGGAGGCGTCCTCCGATGCCGCAACGGGCAATGCCGCAACCGGTGAAGCCGACGCTCCGGCCGCGCCCGCGCCGCGTCGCTTCACGCCGGTTGCCCGGCCCGAGCCCAAGCGCCCCGAAAAGCCCAAGAAGGACGACAAGAAGTCGCGCACCGCGACGACCGCGGAGCGTCCCGACAAGCGCCGTTCCGGCAAGCTGTCGGTCACCAAGGCGCTGAACGAGGACGAGGGCCGTCGGGCCCGTTCGCTCGCCGCGCTCAAGCGTGCTCGCGAAAAGGAGCGTCGCACGCATGGCGGCCCCAGCAAGCCGCGCGAAAAGCAGGTTCGCGACGTGGTGGTGCCGGAGGCGATTACCGTGCAGGAACTCGCCAACCGCATGGCCGAAAAGGGCGCGGACCTGGTCAAGGAATTGTTCAATCTCGGCATGATGGTCACCGTCAACCAGACGATCGACCAGGATACCGCCGAATTGCTGGTCGATCAGTTCGGCCACAACGTCCAGCGCGTGTCCGAAGCCGATGTCGACATCGTCAACGAAGAGGACAACGATCCCGAAGAGACGCTGCGTCCGCGTCCGCCGGTCGTCACCATCATGGGCCATGTCGATCACGGCAAGACCAGCCTGCTCGACGCGCTGCGCGGTGCCAATGTGGTGAAGGGTGAAGCCGGAGGCATCACGCAGCATATCGGCAGCTATCAGGTGAAGACGAAGAAGGGCGACGCGGTCACCTTCCTCGACACGCCAGGCCACGCCGCCTTTACCGAAATGCGTGCGCGCGGTGCCAATGTCACCGATATCGTGGTGCTGGTTGTCGCCGCCGACGACGGCGTGATGCCGCAGACGATCGAGGCGATCAATCACACCAAGGCCGCCGGCGTCCCGATGATCGTGGCGATCAACAAGGTCGACAAGCCCGAAGCCAATCCGGACAATATCCGCAACCGCCTGCTCGAACACGAAGTCATCGTGGAGAAGATGTCGGGCGACACGCAGGATGTCGAAATCTCCGCCAAGGAAAAGACCGGGCTCGACGAATTGCTCGAGGCGATCAATCTCCAGGCAGAGCTGCTCGAACTGAAGGCGCGACCCGATCGCGAGGCCGAGGCGACCGTGATCGAAGCGCAGCTCGACAAGGGCCGCGGCCCGGTCGCGACCGTGCTGGTCACGCGCGGCACTCTGAAGCGCGGCGATACGTTCGTGGTCGGCACGCAGAGCGGCCGTGTCCGTGCGATCGTCAACGATCAGGGCACGCAGATCAAGGAAGCCGGGCCGTCCATGCCGGTCGAGGTCCTGGGCCTTGGCGGCGTGCCCAATGCAGGCGACACGCTCACCGTGGTCGAGAACGAACAGCGCGCCCGCGAGGTTGCGGAGTTCCGCCAGACCAAGGCGACCGAAAAGCGAACCGCGCTCGCCCCCACCAATTTCGACACCATGTTCGCTGGCCTCCAGTCGAACGTGATCGAATTCCCGGTGCTGGTGAAGGCGGATGTGCAGGGGTCGGTCGAAGCGATCAACTCGGCGCTCCACAACCTGTCGAACGACGACATCAAGGTGCGCGTCCTGCATGCCGGAGTGGGTGCCATCACCGAAAGCGATGTGCAGCTGGCCGCCGCCAGCAATGCGCCGATCATCGGCTTCAACGTGCGCCCCAATCCCAAGGCGCGCGAACTGGTCAAGCGCGACAATGTCGAGATGAAGTATTTCGACGTGATCTATCACCTCACGGAAGAGATCACGAAGGAAATGCTCGGGGAACTCGGGCCGCTCAAGGTCGAGAACGTCATCGGCCGCGCCGAGGTCAAGGAAGTCTTCAAGTCCGGCAAGAAGGACAAGGCGGCAGGCCTGCTCGTGGTCGAAGGCATCATCCGCAAGGGCGTCCATGCGCGCCTTACGCGCGACGACGTCATCGTCTCGGCCACGACGATCGCCTCGCTGCGGCGCTTCAAGGACGACGTCGATGAGGTCCGCTCGGGTCTCGAATGCGGTGTCGTACTGGCGGATACGAACGACATCCGCGCAGGCGACCAGCTCGAAGTGTTCGAGGTGACGGAGCAAGAGCGGACTCTCTAGTCCGCTCGCCGACCCGCGATGGCAAAGCACGCGTCTTCGTCCGAACAGCAATCCGTCCGCGTCCTCAAGGTGGGGGAGCGGGTGCGGCATATCCTGTCCGAACTGCTCGCCCGGGGCGAGGCGCATGACGACGTGCTGCGCGCGCATACGATCAGCGTGACCGAGGTGCGGATGACGCCGGACCTCAGGAACGCCAAGGCTTACGTGAAGCCGCTGATGGGCGAGGACGAGACGGCAGTGCTGAAAGCGCTGCGCACCAACACTGCGTTCTTCCAGAAAGAGGTCGCGCAGCGGCTGGGATTGAAATTCGCCCCGCGCCTGAGCTTCCAGCCCGACGAAAGCTTCGACGAGGCGGACCGGATCGAGCGGTTGCTGAGCGACCCGAAGGTGGCCCGCGACCTCGACGAGGACTGATGGCCAAGCTCTATTTCTACTATGCCAGCATGAATGCGGGGAAGAGCTCCACACTGTTGCAGGCCGACTTCAACTATCGCGAGCGCGGCATGCGCACGATGGTATGGAGCGCGCGTCTCGATACGCGTGGCGAGGGCATGGTCAGGAGCCGGATCGGTCTGGAGGCGGATGCGCATCTCTACGATCCCGATACCGATTTGTGGCAGGCGATCCGCGCGGCGCACGATGTGCAACCGCTCGATTGCGTGTTGATCGACGAGGCGCAATTCCTGACGCGCGATCAGGTCTGGCAATGTGCGCGGTTGGCGGACGAAACGGGCATTCCGGTGATCTGCTATGGCCTGAGGACCGATTTTCAGGGCGAGCTCTTCCCCGGTTCTGCCGCATTGCTGGGCATTGCGGACAAATTGGTCGAACTGAAGGGCGTGTGCCATTGCGGGCGCAAGGCGACGATGAATCTGCGCGTCGATGAAAGCGGCAAGGCCGTCCGCGCGGGCGAGCAGACCGAGATCGGCGGCAACGAGCGCTACGTCGCGCTTTGCCGCAAGCATTTCACCAGCGCGCTGGCGGGCTGATCGCGCGCATCCTATCTAAGCCCCATGACCGAAACCCTCCTTCACGCCGCGATCCTGGTGCCGTGCCTGATCGTCGCTATCGTCTTCCACGAGGTGGCGCATGGCTGGATGGCGCTGATGCTCGGCGATCCGACGGCCAAGGAGCAGCGGCGGCTTTCACTCAATCCGATCCGCCATGTCGATCCCATCGGCACGCTGCTGGTGCCGGGCGCGCTGGCGCTGTTCGGCGGGCCGATCTTCGGCTGGGCGAAGCCGGTGCCGGTGAATGCGCGGCGGCTGAACAATCCGCGCTACGGCATGATGGCGGTGGCGGCGGCGGGACCGGGGACGAACCTGCTGCTGGCTTTGATCGGTGCGGTGCTGGTGGGCGTGTTCGCGGGTCTCGCCTTCGATGCGGGCGAGGCGCTGCCCGACTGGGCGGTGACGGCGGGCGGCACCTTCATTCTGATCAATGTCTTTCTCGCGCTGTTCAACCTGTTACCGATCCCGCCCTTCGACGGCTCGCACATCCTCGGCGGCCTCCTCCCCAGGCGCTATGCCCGCCACTGGCAGAAGGCGCAGGGGCTGGGCATGGTCTTCTTCGTAGTGCTCATCGCGGCGACCTGGGCCTTTCCCGATAGCGGTATCGTTGAGAACGTGGTCCTCCCGCCCGTGATGTGGGCACAACAGGTTTTCGCCGGGATCGCCGATGCGGTGGCACGGACGATCGCGACATGAGCCACCCCGCATCCGGCTGGCTGATCCTCGACAAGCCGCGCGGCATGGGTTCGACCCAGGCGGTCGGCGCGGTCAAGCGCGTCTTGCGGCAGGGCGGCCATGCGAAGACCAAGGTCGGCCATGGCGGCACGCTCGATCCGCTGGCCGAAGGGGTGCTTCCGATCGCATTGGGCGAGGCGACGAAGCTCGCCGGGCGCATGCTCGAAAGCGACAAGATCTACGCCTTCACCATCCAGTTCGGCGAAGAGACCGACACGCTCGATACGGAAGGCGAGGTTGTCCGCACGTCAGACCGGCGCCCGCCGATAGCGGCGGTTGCGGCGGTGCTCGACCATTTCACCGGCGAAATCGAGCAAGTCCCGCCCAAATATTCCGCGCTCATGATCGACGGCAAACGCGCCTACGACCGCGCCCGCGCAGGCGAGGAAGTCGAGATGAAGACCCGCCGCGTGACGGTGCACGATCTCTTCCTCCCCGGCACGGGGAGGGGGACCATCGACGAAGACGATGGTGGAAGGGCACCGCCCGCGACTGCGACTGGCGAGAGGTCGAATACGGAAAAGGTACCCCTCCACCATCCTGCTGATGGTCCCCCTTCCCGTGCCGGGGAGGAGCTGACGAGTGCCTTCGCCACCACGCTCGGCCGCCCCGATCCTTACGATCCGCAAGCGCCGCTGGAACTCGCGGACAGCGTCACACTCGTCGCGCATGTCTCGAAGGGGACGTATATCCGTTCGCTTGCACGGGACATCGCACACGCGCTTGGAACTGTGGGGCATGTTACCTATTTAAGGCGCATCAAGGCCGGGCCGTTCCGCGAGGAGCAGGCGATTTCGCTGGACACTCTTGAGGAAATCGCTAAGGGCGCGCCACTTGAACACCTTCTCCTGCCGCTGGAGGCCGGACTGGACGACATCCCGGTCCTACCCCTCGACCCGACAAGCGTGCAGGCGGTCCGCCAGGGCCGGGTCTTGTCGGAATTGTCCCAGCCCGATGGGCTCCACCTTGCGAAACTGGGCGCTGTCCCGATCGCCTTGATGGAGATCGAAGGCGGCACGGCCAGGGTCGTGCGGGGCTTCAACCTTCCCGATGTCGCGGAGTAGAATACATGTCGGTAACCGCCGAACGCAAAGCGGAAATCATCAAGGACAACGCCCAGAGCGAGGGCGACACCGGTTCCCCGGAAGTCCAGGTCGCCATCCTGACCGAACGCATCCGCAACCTGACCGAGCACTTCAAGGACAATCACAAGGACAACCACTCGCGTCGTGGGCTCCTGATGATGGTCAACCAGCGGCGCAAGCTGCTCGCCTTCCTCAAGAAGATGGATGTCGAGCGCTACAACGCCCTGATCCAGAAGCTGGGTCTGCGTAAGTAAGAGTTTTTGCGAAGGGGCGGCTCGATTGTCGCCCCTTCGTTTATCCGGCACCCGTGCAATACGGCAGGGTGCGGACCATGGAGGCGAAAAGCCTCGGACCGGACCGGGACGGAATACCCGGCACAGTAGGCCCCGCGACGCAATGTGGCGCGCGGGATCGTTAAGGAAAATACATGTTCGACACGAAAACCGTATCGCTGGAGTGGGGCGGAAAGACCCTCACTCTGGAAACCGGCCGCATCGCCCGTCAGGCCGATGGCGCCGTGCTGGCCACTTATGGCGAAACCGTGGTGCTCTGCGCCGTGACCGCCGCCAAGTCCGTGCGCGAAGGGCAGGATTTCTTCCCGCTGACCGTGCACTACCAGGAAAAATTCTCCGCTGCGGGCCGTATCCCGGGCGGCTTCTTCAAGCGCGAAGGCCGCGCCACGGAGAAGGAAACGCTGACCAGCCGTCTGATCGATCGCCCCGTGCGGCCGCTCTTCCCGGAAGGCTTCTACAACGAAATCAACGTGATTGCGCAGGTCCTCAGCTATGATGGCGAGACCGAGCCCGATATCGTCGCGATGATCGCCGCTTCGGCTGCGCTCACCATCAGCGGCGTGCCCTTCATGGGCCCGATCGGCGCGGCGCGCGTCGGCTTCCGCAATGGCGAATACGAACTGAACCCGTCGCTTTCCAGCGCGCTCGACGAAGAGGGTCGCCTCGATCTCGTCGTCGCCGCCACGCAGGACGCGGTGATGATGGTCGAATCCGAAGCCAAGGAGCTGACCGAAGAGGAAATGCTCGGCGCCGTGATGTTCGCGCACGAGGAAAGCCGTAAGGTCATCGGTGCGATCATCGATCTGGCCGAGCAGGCTGCCAACGATCCGTGGGACATGGATACCTCGGACGATACCTCGGCGATCAAAGAAAAGCTGCGCGGCATCGTCGGCGATGATATCGCCGCTGCCTACAAGCTGACCGACAAGTCGGCTCGCTCGGACGCGCTCAACGCCGCCCGCGCCAAGGCCAAGGAAGCCTTTGCCGACGAAGAACCGCAGACCCAGATGGTCGCCAACAAGGCGGTCAAGAAGCTGGAAAGCGAGATCGTGCGCGGCGCCATCCTCAAGGACGGCCAGCGTATCGACGGGCGCAAGCTCGATCAGGTCCGCCCGATCGAAGCGATGGTCGGCCTGCTGCCCCGCACGCACGGTTCGGCGCTGTTCACCCGCGGTGAAACGCAGGCGATCTGCACCACCACGCTGGGCACCAAGGATGCCGAGCAGATGATCGACGGGCTGGAAGGGCTCTCCTATTCGCCCTTCATGCTGCATTACAACTTCCCGCCCTATTCGGTCGGCGAAGTGGGTCGCTTCGGCTTCACCAGCCGCCGCGAAACCGGCCATGGCAAGCTTGCCTGGCGCGCGCTGCACCCGGTTCTGCCGAACCACGAAGATTTCCCTTACACGATCCGCATTCTGAGCGACATCACCGAGTCCAACGGCTCGTCCTCGATGGCGACGGTCTGCGGCGGGTGTCTGTCGATGATGGACGCCGGCGTTCCGATCGAACGTCCGGTCTCCGGCATTGCCATGGGCCTCATCCTCGAAGGCGACGAATTCGCCGTCCTGTCGGACATTCTGGGTGACGAAGATCACCTCGGCGACATGGACTTCAAGGTCGCGGGTTCGGAAAAGGGCATCACCTCGCTCCAGATGGACATCAAGGTCGCCGGCATCACGCAGGAGATCATGACCAAGGCGCTCGAACAGGCCAAGGCCGGTCGCGCGCATATTCTGGGCGAAATGAACAAGGCGCTCGGTTCTGCGCGCTCGGGCGTGTCCAAGCACGCGCCGCGCATCGAGACGATGCAGATCGACAAGTCCAAGATCCGCGACGTGATCGGCACGGGCGGCAAGGTGATCCGCGAGATCGTCGCCGAAACCGGTGCCAAGGTCGACATCGACGACGAGGGCACGATCAAGATTTCGTCGAGCAATGCCGACGAGATCGAAGCCGCGAAGAAGTGGATCGAAGGCATCGTCGAAGAAGCGGAAGTCGGCAAGATCTACAACGGCAAGGTCGTAAACATCGTCGATTTCGGTGCCTTCGTGAACTTCATGGGCGGCAAGGACGGTCTCGTCCATGTCAGCGAAATGAAGAACGAGCGCGTCGAAAAGCCGACCGACGTCGTGTCGGAAGGCCAGGAAGTGAAGGTCAAGGTCCTCGAAATCGACAATCGCGGCAAGGTCCGCCTGTCGATGCGCGTGGTCGACCAGGAAACCGGCGAAGAGCTGGAGGACACCCGTCCTCCGCGCGAACCGCGTGAAGGCGGTGGTGGCCGTGGCGGCGATCGCCGTGGCCCGCGTGGTGGCGGCGGCGGCGGTGGCCGTGGCGGCGACCGTGGTGGTCGCGGCGGCGGACGCGGCAATGACCGGGGCGGCAACCGCGATGGCGGCTCCAACGATGGACCGGCGCATGTGCCGGACTTCCTGAAGGACTGATCCTTCGGATGGACCAACAGAAAAGGGGCCGCGGCGATGCTGCGGCCCCTTTTTCGTGTCGGCAGTTTCTCTCTGCTGTCGGTCAGCCCATTTCGAGGATCGGCTTCATCACCTTGCCATCATGCAGGTCCTTAACCGCCTGGTTGATGTCGTCGAAGCTGTAGCGTTTCACCAGCCGATCGAACGGGAAGCGGTCCTGAAGGTGCAGGCGCACCAGTTCGGGGATGAACTGCTTGACCTTGGAATCGCCTTCCACGCAGCCGACGATCTTGCGACCCGACAGGATTTGTTCGTTGGCATCGAAGCTGTAATCGGTGCCCGAAGGCGGCGCGCCGACCACCACCATTGTGCCGCGCTTGGCAAGGCTGCCCCAGGCGGCGCGCGCGGCGTTGGCATTGCCGCTACACTCGATTGCGTAATCGACACCTTCGGCCACGATCTTGCGGATTTCCTCGCCGAGATCGGTGTCCTTCGAAACCTCGACCGAATGCGTCGCGCCCAGTTCCTTTGCGAGCTTCAGGCGTTCGGCGTTCATGTCGACTGCGATGATCGTGCTGCACCCGGCAAGGCGGGCCGCCATCACCGCCGACATACCCACGCTGCCGACGCCCGAGACCAAGAGGGCCGAACCCGCCTGGGGCTTAGCCGTGCGCAACACGGAGCCTGCGCCGGTCTGGATGCCGCAGCCCAGCGGGCCGAGTAGCGAGATGTCGACATCCTCCTCGATCTTCACGACATTGCGTTCATGCGCGATCGAAAGCGTGGCGAAGCTCGATTGCTGGAAGAAGGCGGCGTTGGGCCCGTCCGCGAAAACCGCGTCCTCGTCGCCCTGCCGCTTGTTCATGAAATTGAGCGCTTCGAAATCCTGGCAATAAGCCGGATCGCCTTCTTCGCAGGGGCGGCAATGGCCGCACGATCCGTATGAAAGCACCACCTTGTCGCCGGGTGCCAGATCGCGGACATGCTCGCCGACGGCCTTGACCGTGCCGGCACCTTCATGGCCGAGCACAACGGGGAAATTCGTCGGCAGATCGCCGTTCTGCACGGCGAGGTCGGTATGGCAGACGCCCACTGCGGCCAATTCGACCAGCACTTCATGCGCGCCGGGATCGTCGATGGTTTTCTCGACGATTTCGAAATCCGCTCCGGCTTTTTGGACCATGGCGATGCGGGCTTGGTTGGGCATAGGGGTGTCTCCTTCGTATCTACCCGATCAACCGCTGCCCAGGCCGGACAGTTCCGACGTGCATCGCAGCGAGCGCGGCGCTAGAGCCTGTCGCCATGCTTCCTCGCGAAACCCTTGCCACTGCGCAGATACCCGGCGGCGACACGCTGACCCTGATTTCCCACGGACGCGATTTCGTCATCATGCTCGGCAGGGACGAGCTGATGGGGACGCGGATGCAGTTCTCCGAAGAACAACTGGCCGAGCTCACGCTAGCCGAACTGGCGCGTCCGAAGCCACGGGTGCTGATCGGCGGCTATGGCATGGGCTTCACCTATCGAGCCGCGCTGGCGCATCTGCCGGAGGGTGGCAGCGTGACGGTGGCGGAAGTCGTGCCCGAAATCCTCGAATGGGCGCGCGGGCCTCTGTCCGACCTTACCGGACAGTCCCTGTCCGATCCGCGCGGCGAGGTGGTTCTGTGCGATGTCGCGGCGCTGATCGACGATGCCAATGACGGCACGCTACCCAAGTGGGATGCGATCCTGCTCGATGTCGATAACGGGCCCGATGGTATCGTGCGCGACCAGAACAGCCGGCTCTATACCCGCACCGGCCTCGCCAAGGCGCGCGAGGCGCTGAATATGGGCGGTATCCTGGCCATCTGGTCCGCCGCGCCGGACCACAAATTTACCGTGCGATTGAAGGAAGCGGGCTTCGCCGTGGATGTCCGCGCTGTCCGCGCACGGCCCAACAATAAGGGCCCGCGCCACACGATCTGGTTTGCTCGCAAGAGTTGAGCAACAGGGTCGAAACGACCTAGCGCCGCATGCGCAACCGGCCGAGGAAATCGGTCTTGCCGATCTTGATGCCCAGCATGCGCAGAATGTCGTACGCCGTGGCGGCGTGGAACGCGTAATTGGGCTGGCTGAAGCTCAGCAGGAAATCCTCGGCATCGAAGGGAAGCGACAGCTTGCCGAATTCGAAGCGGACTTCCTGGCCGATCTTTTCTTCGAGCTCTTCCAAGCCAACCTTTTCCAGCGCGGCCCTGGCCTCGTCCAGCTGCGCGCGTAGACCGTCGAAGCTGGCAGGCGGGGGCGCCATGTCGGGACTGAAGCGGCCTTCGTTCAGCGCCGCGATCGCGGACTGGGTGTGCACGGCGACGCTTTTCACCTGATAGGCGAATGGCAGCATGTCTTCGTAGATGCGTGCGCCCAGCACCGTCTCGGCAGCGCGGCCTTGCTCATCGCACCATGTGTCGGCGGTATCGATCAGGCCGCGCGTGCTGCCGATGATCTGCAATGCGCTGGGAACGAAGGCTGCGTGGAGCGAGATGGGCATAGCGGTTCCTTGAGGACTTGCGGACGGGGTCAGGCGACTTCTTCGAGACGGGTGAGATGGCGGCGGAAATCGGTCAGCGCGATCGAGCGGTCCCGCCCGGCATCCTTGGCGGCGTAAAGCGCCCTGTCGGTGCGCCTGATCACGGTTTCGAGGGTTTCTTCGGCCAGTACGGCCGACAGCCCGGCACTGGCAGTGACGGGGAAGGGCAGTTCCGGAACGCGCTGCGCCACCACGGCCGGGACGTTTCGCCTGGCGGCTTCGGCATCGCGCCGCCAGTCTTCGCCGTAGAGAAGCAGGACGAATTCCTCGCCCCCCATGCGCGCCGGAAAGATGTTTTCTCCCGCACCGAGCGCCGCGCCGACGGCGACGAGCACCCTGTCGCCCGTATCGTGGCCGAAATTGTCGTTGATGCGCTTGAAGAGATCGCAATCCAGCACCGCGATGCCGACGGGCCGCACCGCGCAGGAAGTGAAGTGATGTTCCAGTCCGCGCCGATTGGCAATCCCGGTGAGGGGGTCCAGCGCGCTGGCTTCGGTCGCCTGGCGCATTCCGACAAGAGCACGGTCGCGTTGGTCCTGCACGATCCGAAACCCGTCGCCGATGCCTATCGGTGTCACTATCAACTCGACCATCAAGGCAGCCAGCATGGCCTGGGCATAGAAGGGAAGCGGGCCTCCCAGTATAAGCTCGCTATAGATAGCGACCAGACCGACCGCGATGGCGGGGCCCCAGGCGATCGACTGGAACAGGGCGGGACGGCTTTTCTGGCGGATCGCGGACCAAAGGCCAAACGTCATCATCAGCACCATCACCAGCACCACAGCGCTGTGGACCCAGAGGGGTACTGACCCGCGCGCGATCAGAGGCGCGCATAGCGCGAGGCCGACGCCGATCGGAAAGACCGCCCAGAACAGCCGGCGCAAGTGATTGAGGCCGAGCGAGCGTTCGAGATAAGTCGCCATGACTGGTCCCGCGAGTGCGATGCTCACATCGGTAGCGACGAGGCGCGCGACGAGCAGCGCCTGCGGATCGGCGAAGATGAAACCCGCCATTGGCGGAAAGGTGAAGGCGAGCAGGCCGATCGCGAGCAGGCGCGCGCTGATCCAGAGCAGGAATTGGCGTCCGATCACGAAATAAAGGCCCGCCGCGCCCGCCGCGAAGGCGAGCATGCAGGCGGTCCATGCCCCGATCGTGAAACTCGCCCAATCCATCCGTGCGCTTCCGTGTCCCCTAAGGGGCTCTCTCGCACGCTGCGACGGCCCCGGCAATATATTGCCGCTTCGGGGCTATGGTTCGCTTAAGCGACAGCGTTAACGCCGCAGTTACGGCTGCCCGAATTCGACCGGGCGCGGCCCGTGCGGGCGGATCCGCACGGGTAATACCATCAGCGCACGCGCGGACCGCCGAACGGCAGCGGGGGCGGAGGACGTCGCGCACCGCGCGGCAGCTGTGCCTGATAGGCCCGCCCGCAATGTTCGACGCAATAGGGGAAGCCGGGATTGACCGCTTCGCCGCAGAAATGGAAATCCGGCTCGCCCGGATGGCCCATCGGCCAGCGGCAGACCTTTTCGCTCAGATCCAGCAGGCTGGTCTTGTCGGCGATGTCCGGGCTGGGCTTGGCGGGCACCAGGCGGCGCGGCGGCGCGGGCGGGATCGGCGGCTGCTGATCGCCGGGGCCCTGACGCAGGAAGCCACCCGGGCCGACCGAAACGATCTTGGGCGAATCCGGCTGCTTGTTGGGCATCGGCTGCGACGTGGCGCCGCCTGCGTTGGCGGAGTTGTTGACGGGCGGCGGAGCCGCAGCGGCGGGCGCAGGTGCAGTTGGGGCAGGCGTCGGCGTCGGCGCCGGAGCCGCTGCGGGCGCAGGCGCTTGTGTCGGCGCGGCCTTCTTGGCGGCGGGTTTCTTCGCCGCTGCGGGCTTGGCGGCGGGTGCCGCCTTCTTGGCGGGCGCAGCTTTCTTTTCGGCGGCCTTCACCGGAGACGGGCGCGCCTTCAGACCCAGGCGATGCGCCTTGCCGATGACGGCATTGCGGCTGACACCGCCCAATTCCTCCGCGATCTGGCTGGCGGTGGAGCCGCCTTCCCACATTTTCTTCAGCGTCGCGATGCGTTCGTCGGTCCAGCTCATGCGTCAATCGTATCCTGTCTGAGGCCGCAGTGTGCCCGCTGCGAATTTGCGGGACGACCGGGCCGGGCAAGCCTTGCCAGCGCGGGTGCCAGGGCCTAGTCGCGCCATCATGGCCGATCAAGCCCAGACTCCCCAATCGAGCCCCGCCGGGTTCGCAGCCGACACCGATGCCACATTCGTGCCGGGTGGGGATGCGGGAAGGACTCGCTTTGCGCCGCGCGGACAACCGGTCATCACCGGCATCAACCGCATCGGCCTTTGGAGCCTCTATATTAAGGAGGTTCGCCGGTTTCTCAAGGTCCAGACGCAGACGATCTGGGGTCCGGCGGTCAGTACGGTCCTGTTTCTGGTGATCTTCGACGTGGCCCTGGGGCGCGGCGATCGCAGTGTGCTGGGCGTGCCCTTCGCCGATTTCATCGCACCGGGCCTGATTGTCATGGCGATGATGCAGAACGCCTTTGCCAATGCGAGCTTCTCGTTTTTGTCGGGCAAGATCCAGGGGACGATCATCGATCTGCTGATGCCCCCGCTTTCCGAAGGCGAGCTGATGGCGGGGATCGTCCTAGCTGCGATGACGCGCGCTGTGGCAGTGGGTGCGGCGCTGGCCCTGGCGATCGCGCTGTATCCCGGCGCAGACCTGCATCTGGCGGGCTGGGGCGGAGCACTCGCCATCGTGTGGTTCGGCCTGATGGGTGCCGCGATGCTGAGCCTGTTCGGCCTCGTCACCTCGCTCTGGGCCGAGAAATTCGATCACAATGCGGCGATAACGACTCTCGTGGTGGCGCCGCTCGCGCTCCTTTCGGGCACGTTCTACCTGATCGACAATCTGGCCCCGCTGTTCCAGACGATCAGCCGTCTCAACCCGTTCTTTTACGTTATCTCGGGCTTCCGGTACGGATTCCTCGGCGCAAGCGATATCGGCGCGGGCACGATGCCGGTGGTCTGGGCGGGAATCGGGCTGGGCGCATTCAATCTGGCGCTGGCCGTCATCTGCTACAAGCTGCTGAAATCGGGCTGGAAGATCAAGGCCTGACGCTGGCGCTTCCGCGCGCACATTCCCCAATGAAGTTTAGTGAGTCAGCGCACGCTGCATGCGATAGCGGCCTTGCGCGAACCCATCGAACAGCCGCGCGACTTCGGGGTGGTCGACCGGGCCGTTCGCCGCGTCGCGCACCAGATTCTGCTGGCTGACATAGGCGACGTAGCTCTCGTCCTCGTTCTCGGCGAACAGGTGGTAGAAGGGCTGATCGCGATCGGGCCGAATGCTTTCGGGAATCGAATCGTACCATTCCTCGCTGTTCGCGAAGACCGGATCGATATCGAAGATCACGCCGCGAAAATCGAACATGCGGTGGCGCACGACATCGCCGATGGCGAAGCGGGTCTTGAGAAGGGCGGGGGCATCGATCGTGCGACCGGCCTGGGGAGAGAAGAACAGGCTGCGTTCCATAGATGTTGGATATGGGGTGCGGCCGCGTGGGCACAAGGGCGCGCAAGGGGTCGTCCACGGTTATCGTATGCGGAGCGCGTATAATTGCCTTGGCAAGTCCGCGCCCCTGCGCTAACGGCGCGGCTCCCAAACGACCGGGGATGCCGATCGGGCCACTGCCCGATGATCGCGCACTGCGGAGAGGTGGCAGAGTGGTCGAATGCGCTGCACTCGAAATGCAGTGTGCGGGCAACCGTACCGTGGGTTCGAATCCCACCCTCTCCGCCATTAATGCTTATCATCTGCGATCAGGTATGATCAAAATTGTTAGTTCTCCGGGCCTTACGGCAACCAGGAGATATCTTTTTTGATCACGCGATATCAGCCAATATCACACGGCAGGGGGTATGCGAGGGGGTATCGATATGCGGAACAGGGGGTATTGCAAAACTTCGGCGATCGACCACTCTAAACGGTATCGTAGGCGACAATTGGCAACCTTGACTTTCGCGTCCCGCTCAATCGCGATCATTAAATATCAATCCATTACAGAAGGATAGCACCTTCTTGAACGCGGAGCGTTCGTAGGACAGCTGGTCAGAAGCTTGTGGTAATCAAGTTTCGAAGAAAGATCAGAGAATGTTGACGGATGCTCAGTGCAAGGGCGCAAAAGGTGGAGCCAAACCTTACAAACTGACGGATTCTAGGGGGCTCTACCTTCATGTATCGCCGACCGGACACCGGTCTTGGAGGCATAAATACAGATATGGCGGCAAGGAGAAGCTTCGCACGCTTGGGAGCTATCCAGATGTCGGACTCAGGGAAGCACGTGAACTTCGCGACGAAGACAAGCGTTTGCTCAGGGGAGGAAAGGATCCGATTGTCGAGGCCAAGCGCGCATCGCTTGCTGGCCGCCTTGCTGCGGCTCATACCTTCGAGGTCATTGCGCGCGAATGGTTTTCAAAACAGGAGCTGCGTTGGAAGCCGGTCCATGCGAAGGACGTCATTGTAAGCTTGGAGCGCGATGTCTTCGAAGACATTGGTTCGCTTCCAATTACGGCAATTGATGCGACCCATGTGCTCGCGACCTTGCAGAAGGTCGAGGACCGAGGCGCTATTGAAACCGCTCATCGGCTGCGCCAGCGTATTTCAGCGATATACGCTTATGCGATCGCGAACGGCCATGCCACATCCGATCCTGCCGCATCGCTCGTGAAAGTGCTCAAGGCTAAACCGTCGAAGCGACGCTGGCCGGCAGTGATAACGATTAAAGAGGCTCAAGACGTATTGTCACTCACCGATACTGCCGAAGCCAGTCCGGTCGTCAAGCTCGCTGCGCGCTTCCTGGCGTTGACTGCACAGAGGCCGGGAATGATTCGGTGGCTCGAATGGGAAGACATCCGCGAGTTCAATCCTGAAGCCGGGGGGTGCGATACCGAAGCAATCTGGATTGCACCGGCGGTCAAAATGAAACAGGAACTGGAACAGCGCGAAGACGAAAGTTTCAATCATCCAGTGCCGCTTGGGCTGGCGGCATCGGACGTGCTGCGCGAAGCGTGGAAGTTCAGCGCTGGTAGCAATTACGTATTCCCTGGTGCGCATTCCATTCACAAGCCGATGTCGGAAAACGCTCTGAGCTACTTGCTTCTGAGAGAAGGTCTACGAAAGCGCCATGTCCCTCATGGCTGGCGTTCCACGTTCAGCACGATCATGAACGAGTGGATCGTTGAGCATGGTGGGCCACGAGACCCGCTGATTATTGATCTGATGCTCGCCCACACGCCGACCGGATTGTCGGGCAGTGAGCTTCGCTACATGCGGGCCAGCTTCATTGACCGGCGCCGCAAGCTTGCGGCGATTTGGGCTGATATTCTGCTATCCGACGCGTTAGCCGTCGGACAAATCGGTGAAGGGCGGCGGCGGCGCAAGGCCTGACCATCAAGCCTTGCGAACGCGGCGACGGCTCATAATCCAAGCCCAAACCTCCTCGCCCAACCACTTGACTGAACCGCCGATCTCGAAAGGTTGCGGGAAGTCAGGAAGCTTGCTGTAGCGCCGCGCGCTGACCACGCTGACATTGCACATATCTGCGATTTGCTTGCAGCACACGAATTTAGGTCCAGTGTATCTCATGAAAGTCCTCTATTGTTTAGGACATCCTCATTGAATCACACTGGCCTATCTGAAATCAGACAAAAATGATTCTGGCGGATTTAATGTCACCGTGATCGCAACACGTTGCGCACAGTCCCGACCGACGGCGGATAATAGCCGTGCGGATCAACCGGCAATTCACTTTGCTCGCGGAACTCCCTGAAAACCCGGTGTATGAAGCGCAAGAAAGGCGAACTCGGTCCCGATGCCGTGTCATGAGCGGTCGGCTGCGACGCCAAGACCTCTTCGTAGAGCGCCGCGAGATCGCGAATAAAGGTTTTTTGCTCCCTGTTCGGCTTGTTGCCGGGGCGCATACCAACGGGCCCAACTCCTTTCTGCTTAGGCTGATTTTGAGCGCGAACATATTCCTCGCGGATCGCTTCCACTTCATTGTGGAGGGCTGCGATGCCGGGAAGACCGGGGGTCATCCGAAGGTCTGACAAAGGATTACCGATTAATTTTGGAGAAATGAGGTCATCGAACTGGTTTTTTGCCATCTCAGCGCGAAACCGTCCGTGTAGGGCCTCCGCAAGCCTATGAAGTGTTTCAGACCGAATTGGTTCGACTTCGTCGGTTTCAACCTTGTGCCGCTGTATCTGCCCAACAAGTTCTTCAGCAGCTTGTGCGATCAATTTCGCACCATCTCGAATAGTGCGAAGGCAAGAAAGATAGGCTAGTTTGTCTAGACCTTCATTGGCGTTTTCATGCGCGAGCAGAAAAGCCAAACAAAGTTGAGCCAATCTAGGTTTCGTGGACAAAGGGTATCCAGAGTTTGACTGAGGCGAGCGCGACGAAGCCGAGATAGGATTCCTTGGTTTTGTCGTAGCGGGTCGCAACGCGTCGCCAGTTCTTGAGTTTATTGAACAGTCGCTCGATCAGGTTGCGCCACTTGTATTTCGCGCGATCATGCGCGGCGGGATTACGCCGGCCCGCCTTGGCCGGGATCACCGCCTCGACGCCCGCCGCCTCAATCTCTTCGCGGATCGCATCGGCATCGTATCCCCGATCAGCCAGGAAGGCCTCGATCCGGTCAGTTATCATGCGGAACAGCGGTGCGAAGCCCTGCACATCGTGCGCTTGCCCCGGTGTCAGCACGAAGCCGAGGGGCAAGCCTCTGGCATCGCACCTTGCGTGGAGCTTGGTGGTGAAGCCGCCGCGCGATCGGCCAAGCGCCTCGGTTTGCTGAGTCCCCTTTTTATGCCGACGGCACAATGATG
>NZ_LWFF01000085.1 GCF_001635685.1 Erythrobacter sp. HI0063 | reverse complement strand
TGCGGTGAGAGAGTGCGCGATGCCCTTGTCCGTGCGGCGCAGCGCGGCGTCGACGTGTCGCTCGCCATCGACGGATTCGGGTCGGACAAGGTCGAAGACGATTTCTTCGCGCCGCTGATCGAAGCGGGCGGCCGGTTCGAACGGTTCCAGGCGAAATGGAGCCGCCGTTATCTGATCCGCAACCACCAGAAGCTGGCCATCGCCGACAGGAAGCGAGCGATGAT
>NZ_LWFF01000084.1 GCF_001635685.1 Erythrobacter sp. HI0063 | reverse complement strand
GGACAGCGGGTGATAGGTCTCGGGCGCACCGCAGCGGACCATCTGAGCCAGGATCAGATCGTGCGGACCGTGAATCTGGTTGCGCAATTCGTAGCTGACCTTGCCGGTGGCGACGTAATCTTCCTTGAGCTGATCCGCCCCGTTCTGCGCAAAGGCTGCGCAGGCGGGACAGGTCAGCGAAGCGTATTCGATCAATTTGATCGGCGCATCCGGAT
>NZ_LWFF01000083.1 GCF_001635685.1 Erythrobacter sp. HI0063 | reverse complement strand
GCATCTCTTCCGCCGCCAGCGTGGTGCGGGTTTGAGGGAGATAGTCTTCGCGGAAAAAAACTCAGGAAACCGGCATAGGCAGGCGTTACCTGGGTGTTTATCACCTCGCGCGCGGTAGCCTGCAAGCGCTCGCGATCCGCCGACGAAAAACGCGCCGGAATCTGCTCGAACGCATCCCAGAACGGGCTGTCCTCGGGATCGTCGAC
>NZ_LWFF01000082.1 GCF_001635685.1 Erythrobacter sp. HI0063 | reverse complement strand
ATTGACGCTTGATGACGCCATAGCCGAACTTAGGGTCTCCAAGACGCGACTGGCCTATCTCGACGTGGACGCAGACCATACGAGTCTGCGCGAGAAGGCGGAAAAGCTTGGCGGGCGTTTCGTCGGACGGCGAGTGGAGTTGGTTACACACCAACTCGACAGATTGATGCCGGAAGGCGTCGAAGAACTCAGCCACAATCCTGATGAGGCGGATCGC
>NZ_LWFF01000081.1 GCF_001635685.1 Erythrobacter sp. HI0063 | reverse complement strand
GCGGCATAGGCCTCGTCCAGCCTCGCATTGCTGACCTCAATCGTTAGCTTGCCCCCTTCGGGCATCGCATCACGCGCGTTCACTGCCAGATTGACGATTGCGGATTCCAGTTCGTTAGGATCGACCTCGACCAGCCAGAGTCCAGGTGCGCCCACGAACTCTACCTCGACCCTCTCGCCGAGCGAACGGTCCAGGAGGTCGGACATG
>NZ_LWFF01000080.1 GCF_001635685.1 Erythrobacter sp. HI0063 | reverse complement strand
GATTGGGACAGCCGCCAGAGGCTTGACCGGCTGGCCCCGCGCGAATTCGTGTCGCCTGCGGGCACGCATCACGCGATCGATTATACCGGGGACGACGCGCCCAGCGTGGAAGTGCGGGTGCAGGCGCTGTGCGGGCTGGAGCGGCACCCGATGGTGGGCGACACACCGCTCCTGCTCAAGCTGACGAGCCCGGCTGGCCGCCCGATTCAGGCGACCCGCGATCTGCCGGGTTTTTGGCGGGGAAGCTGGATGGACGTGCGCAAGGACATGAA
>NZ_LWFF01000079.1 GCF_001635685.1 Erythrobacter sp. HI0063 | reverse complement strand
GTCCGACTTCTTCGATGGAGACGGCAGCACACGGCAGGCGAAATCGCGCCTGCTGGTGGCCGGGCTCGCCGGGCTGGGCCGGATCGATGCGGGCGATACTGCGGATTACAGCGAGGAGTTTGCGCTGGGTCTGGAACGCGAAACCCGCTGGTCGCAGATGATCTCGCGCGCGGCGCAGGTCGGCAATCCCGGTCTCGTGGCCGTTCTTGCCGGGCTCGGCATGCAGGGTAGCGGGTGGGAACGGATGACGCCGCGTCATCTCTACCATATCGTGCGCGCGCTCGATGCCGTCGGCATGAATGCCGAAGCCCGCATGATCGCTGCCGAAGCGGTCGCGCGGGCCTGACGCGGCCGGGGCGTTGGCGCAGGATTCGGTCGAAGATTTCCTCGCCATGCTGGCCGCAGAGCGCGGCGCGGCGGCGAACACGCTGGCTGCCTATCGCCGCGATCTGGAGCAGGCACGCGCTTCGATCGGCCCGCTGGACGAGGCGGGGAAGGACGATCTCACGAAGCTCGCCTCGGTCTGGTCCGACCTCGCTCCGGCGAGCATTGCGCGCAAGGCATCGGCGCTGCGCCAGTTCTATGGCTTCCTGATCGAGGAAGGCGTGCGGGCCGACGATCCGAGCGCAGCGCTGCCGAAACCTGCGAGCCGCCGCCCTTTGCCGAAAATCCTGTCGCACGCTCAGATCGAAGCGCTGTTCGCACGGGCAGAGCTGGAGGCGGAGGCCAACACGCCCCAAGCTATCCGCCTGCTCCTGCTGCTCGAACTGCTCTACGGTTCGGGCCTGCGCGCGACCGAACTGGTGGCGCTGCCCCTCGCGGCGGTGCCGCGCGATGCTCCGTTCCTGACCGTTACCGGAAAGGGCGGGCAGGCGCGCATGGTCCCCGTCAGCGGCCGGGCGAAGCTGGCAATGGCGCGCTGGCTGGACGTGCGCGCGACAGGGACGCGCCACCTCTTCCCTTCGCGCGGCGGCAAGCATCTGAGCCGGGTGCGGCTGTTCCAGCTTCTCAAGGAGCTTGCCGTGCGCGCCGACATTTCGCCCGATGCAATCAGCCCGCACGTACTCCGCCACGCCTTTGCAACGCATCTGCTGGAGGGAGGGGCGGATCTGCGCGTCTTGCAGACGATGCTGGGCCATGCAGATATCGCGACCACGCAAATCTATACCCATGTCGATGCCGCGCGGCTGGTGAAGCTGGTCAATATGCGCCACCCGCTTGGGCAGGGAAGCGGGCGGGCGCCGCTTGCACGCGCGCGAGGGGGCGAGTAACGCGCCTGCGATGATCTCCTACCTCGAATTCGAAAAGCCCGTCGCGCAACTCGAAACCCGTCTCGCGGACCTTAGGGAAGCCGCGCAGGGCGACGGTGTCGATATCGCCTCTGAACTGAAGAAGCTCGAAGGCAAGAGCGCCGACATGCTGGCGGAAATCTACGGCTCGCTGACGCCGTGGCAGAAGACGCAGGTCGCGCGCCACCCGATGCGTCCGCATTTCCGCGACTATATCGAGCACACCTTCGATGAATTCGTGCCCTTGGGCGGCGATCGTTCCTATGGGGACGATCAGGCCATTCTGGGCGGGTTCGCCATGTTGAACGGACGGCGCATCGTCCTGATCGGGCACGAAAAGGGTCACGACACGACCAGCCGCATCAAGCACAATTTCGGCATGGGCAAGCCCGAAGGTTATCGCAAGGCGATCCGCCTGATGGATCTGGCCGGTCGTTTCGGGCTCCCGGTCGTGACGCTGGTCGACACCTCCGGCGCCTTTCCCGGCGTCGAGGCGGAAGAGCGCGGCCAGGCCGAAGCGATCGCGCGCGCGACCGAAGCATGCCTTGCTCTACCTGTTCCCATGGTGGCGACGATCGTGGGCGAGGGCGGCTCCGGCGGCGCAGTGGCTCTGGCGAGTGCGGAGCGCGTCCTGATGCTGGAGCATGCGGTCTATTCGGTGATCTCCCCGGAAGGCTGCGCCTCCATCCTGTGGCGCACCGCCGAAAAGGCTCCCGATGCCGCCGAAGCGATGCGCGTGACGGCGCAGCAATTGGCGCAGCTCAACGTAATTGATCGGATCGTACCCGAACCTCTGGGCGGCGCGCATCGCGATGTCCGCAAGGCCGCCGAAACGCTTGGCCAGGCGATCGGCGAGGAACTCGACATGCTCGGGGCCAAGTCGCCGGAAGACCTGCGCAAGATGCGTGAGGATCGCTTCCTGACCATGGCAAGCTGACGATAAGCTTACGATTTCGCAACGGGAACAAGCCAGCCCGTTCAGATTTCTCCTTCCATAGATAAGTGCCGCGGCAATGTGCCGTGGACGAATTTTTGCGGGGAGATCCCATGAAGACTATCAAGGCCCTGGCCGTTTCGACCACCGCCACGCTCGCGCTCGCCCTTGGCGGCTGCGCGACGACCGGAAATATTCCGAGCGCATCGGCACCGATCACGCAGAGCGAAGCGCAAATGGGCGCCGAGGCGCACCCGCAGCTGTTGCAGGAATTCGGCGGCGCGATGACGGGGGCGCAGGCGCAATATGTCGAACAAGTGGGCAAGAACATCGCGGTCCAGTCGGGCCTCGGCAATGCGCGCGATTCGTTCACCATTTCGATGCTCAACAGCCCGGTGAACAACGCTTTCGCGATCCCCGGCGGGTACGTCTACACCACGCGCCAGCTCGTCGCGCTAATGGATAACGAAGCGGAACTGGCCGCCGTGCTGGGCCACGAAGTCGGCCACGTCGCCGCCCGCCACTCGCAGCGGCGCCAGGCCAATGCGCAGCGCAACTCCATACTTGGTGTGCTTGGTGCGGTTGTCGGCTCGGTCGTCGGTGGCGGCATCGGCCAGCAGCTCGGCCAGGTTGCTATGCAAGGTTCGCAGCTGCTGACCCTCAAATTCTCGCGCAGCCAGGAAACCGAGGCCGACCGGCTCGGCATCCGGTATCTGCAAGGTGCCGGTTACGATCCCAACGCCATGTCGACAGTTCTTGCCAGCCTCGCGGCGCAAAATTCGCTCGATGCGCAATTGCAGGGCCGCGGCGATGCACGCCTTCCGGAATGGGCATCGACTCACCCCGATCCCGCAAGCCGCGTCCGCGAAGCCGCCAGCCTGACGCAGGGCATGACCGGCGTGACCAATACCGACACGTTCCTGACCCGGATCGACGGCCTGCTATACGGCGACGATCCCGCGCAGGGCGTGATCGAAGGGCGACAGTTCATCCATCCGGAATTGCGCCTGTCCTTCACCGCGCCGCAGGGCTTTTACATGATCAACGGCACATCTGCGGTGAGCATTCAGGGGCAGGGCGGTCAGGCTCAGCTTTCGCTCGCCCAGTATGGCGGCAATCTCGATAGCTATGTCCGCAACGTGTTCGCAAAGCTCGGCGGCAATCAGCAGCGGCTGGCACCGCAGGCGATCCAGCGCACCACGATCAACGGCATTCCGGCCGCTTACGGAACGGCGCGCGTCAATAGCGGCAACGGCCAGGTCGATGTGGCGGTCTTCGCCTATGAATTCGCGCCCGATCGAGCCTATCATTTCCAGGCGATCGCGCCGGCGGGCCGGATGGGCACCTTCACCCCGATGTTCAATTCGATGCGCCGCGTCACGGCGAGCGAAGCCGCCAATGTCGTGCCGCGTCGCCTCGAAGTCGTGACCGTGCGCAGTGGCGATACGGTCCAGTCGCTGTCGCGCCGCATGGCGTACACCAACGGTCAGGAAGCGCGCTTCCGCGTGCTGAACTCGCTCGACAGCAATGCGCAGCTGCGGGCGGGCCAGAAGGTGAAGTTGGTGGTGCGCGGTAGCTGAGGGTTCGACCTAAATCGCACGCACATACGAGAAAGGCGGCGGGATTGCTCCCGCCGCCTTTTTCTAATCTTCGGTTCCGAAGGGCTTACGAGCCGCTCATCGCCGTGGTCACGTCGTTGAACGTGGTCGAAAGCTGGTCGCCCAGGCTCGACATCGCGGTGATCGCCGCAACCGCGATGAGAGCGGCAATCAGGCCGTATTCGATGGCGGTAGCGCCTTCTTCGTCCTTGCGGAACTTCTTGATGAACTTCATTGGTCGTCTCCTGGTTTGGTCTTCGGTAACCCGACCCGTCCCGTCGCAAACCGGGAGCAGGTTTCTTCGTTATCGGCGTCGTAGGTTGATATTTTCCTAAGAAGCCCTTTAATGACCGCTCGCCTCGACAATCGTCGTGGCCATGGTGGTCCACATCTCGACCGCATTGATGCCGAAGGCCTGCACCGCCCCGATCATCGCGAGGAAAATCATCGCCAGGATCATGCCGTATTCGACGGCCGTGGCTCCCGTTTGGTCATTCAGGAAGTTGGGCTTCGCGTTTTGCATCGGCAGGCATCCCATCGCTTGTCGCCACGCGCGGTCGACCCGGCGCACCTAAGAGCGAGAGATTTAAGAAAATGTTGAAAGGGCCCGCTTCGTTGGAAAGAAATCCGACATGGCTCTGCGTGGTCGCTGGCCTTCTCGTCGACAGGGGAGGGCGCTGGCTGATGCATCGCCGTCCAAGCGGAAAAGCCCATGGCGGCCAGTGGGAATTTCCGGGCGGCAAGGTCGAGGAGGGCGAGGTGCCCGAAGCGGCGCTGGCGCGTGAACTGGCCGAAGAACTGGGAGTCGGCATCGAGCCCGATAACCTCGAACCGCTCGTCTTCGCATCCGACGGCCCGATTTCCACCGGGAAGCCCATCACTCTCCTGCTGTATCGCGTGACCCGATGGAGCGGAACGCCACAAGCGCTCGAAGGAGGGGCGATCGACTGGATGCTCCCTGACGAGATCGCTCGCCTCGACAAGCCACCGCTCGATATTGCTCTGTTTGCGAAGGCCAGCGCTCTTCTCGGCGCCGCGCCGGACGGTGCGGAGCTGTGCTAGTTCGGCTTCCTGCAAAAAAGCACCGGTTTACGGTTGCCATGCGCGAAAGCCCTGCTATGTGACGCCGCTCCAGCGCGCCCGTAGCTCAGCTGGATAGAGTACCTGACTACGAATCAGGTGGTCGGAGGTTCGAATCCTTCCGGGCGCGCCAACAGGTTTAAGACAGCGCATCGGTGCCGAAAGGTTCCGGTGCGCTGTTCGTTTGGGCGGTAGCGATGGTGGCGGATGTCGGGCCGAACGGTCTCGGACCGGAACGCTCAAGCCCGTACTTCTAGGCTTCGTCCTCCAGCCTGTGCATGTCGTCGTCGCTGAAGCCGAAATGATGGCCCGCTTCGTGGATCACCACATGGCGGACCAGCTCTTCCAGACCCACGCCGGTCTCTTCCATCTCCGCGATCAATGGCTGACGGAACAGCCAGATGCGGGGCGGCATGCCCCCGCTCTCCCAGATCGATTTGTCGGGCAGTGGCCGCCCTTCGTAGAGGCCGGACAGATGCCATTTCTCGTCCATGTCGACCGAGGCGAGCTGTTCGGGCGTCGCGAAATCGGTGACCCGCATCACCACCCGGCCAAGCTGTTCGCGAAAGGGGGCGGGCAGATTGGCGAGAACGCTCTCGGCGATACGCTGCATCGTCTCTTCGCTGGGGTGTTCGGTGCGGTCCATCAGGCAGATATGTGGCGCGCGTAGTCGCTCCGCAAGCTCGCCTGACGAGGCGAGGTTTTATCCCACCGGAACATCGTGCGGGTTCGCCTGTTTGACTTGCGACACAAGCCATCCCGAAAGAGGAAGCCCGATAATGGCCCAGAACGACGAAATTTTCGCCACGCTCGAACGCGATCACGATCGCCATCGCGAACTGCTCGACAAGCTGCTCGAAACCAGCGGCGACAGCGACACGCGCGAAAGCCTGTTCACCGAACTGACCCGCGAGCTGAAATCGCACGCAGCGGCGGAAGAGCAGGCGCTCTATTCGACCATGCTGCGCAAGCCCCCCACCACCGGCGAAACCCGCCACTCGGTCGCCGAGCATCACGAGATCGAGGAAGCGCTCAACGATCTGGCCGCGACGGATATGAGCAGCAGCGCCTGGTTGCAGAAATTCAAGGATTTCGACCACCAGTATCGCCATCACATCAACGAGGAAGAGGAAGACCACTTCCCCGACTTCGCCAAATATCTTGACGAGGACGATCGCGAACACATGCAGCAGGTCTTCGACCGTCGCAAGGAAGAGGAAAAGGCCGAGGCCGAGGTGACGCCCGAGAAGAAGGAAGACGCCAAGGAATAAATTCGTGGCGGGGGACGACGCGGACAAAGCGACCAAGGCCGAACCCACGATCCCCGGTATCGACGACAGCGTCGAGCCGGGGGTCTGGCGTTTTGTCCGTGCCCGGCGCGCGCGAGTCATCGTCGATGCGGCGGATTATTTCGCCATCATGCAGGCTGCGATGCTTGCCGCGCGGTTCCGCATCTTCCTGATCGGTTGGGATTTCGATACGCGCATCCACCTCGCCGAAGGGCGATTTTGGTGGCAGCGCGCCTGGAAGAAGAAATATCCCGCCAGGCTCGGCAGTTTCATCGCCTGGATGATCCGCCACCGCCCCACTCTCGAAGTGCGCATCCTGAAATGGAGCTTCGGCGTCTTCAAGTTCACCTATCGTGGATCGATGTGGATCGATCTGGTGCGCTGGATCGGGCATCGCCGGATCGATTTCAAGTTCGACAGCGCGCATCCGGTCGGATCAAGCCATCACCAGAAGATCGCCGTACTCGACAGTTCGCTGGCGGTATGCGGTGGTATCGACATGACGGGACAGCGCTGGGACACGCGCGATCACGAGGAAAACGACAAGCGCCGCAAGACGCCGAACGGGCGTCGCTACGATCCCTGGCACGATGCCTCGATGATGATGGAAGGCGAAGTGGCCGAAGCGCTCAGCGATCTGGGCCGCGACCGCTGGATCAAAGCAGGCGGCAAACCTCTGATGCCGATCCGCGCACCCGAAAAAAGCCTCTGGCCAGAAGGCCTCGACGCGACGTTCGAGAATGTCGAAGTGGGGATCGCCCGGACACGATCGAAGCATCGCGACTGGAAGGCGATCCGCGAGATCGAAGCCCTGTTCGTCCAGCATATCGAGCGCGCGCAGCGCTTTATCTATGCCGAAAGCCAGTACTTCGCCTCACGCACCGTCGGGGAAGCGATTCTGAAGCGCATGGAGGAAGACGATCCGCCCGAAATCCTGATCGTCCATCCCGAACATGCCGATGGCTGGCTGGAACAGCAGGCGATGGATCATGCACGCGCCGAATTGGTGCGCTGTATCGAGCAGGTGGACCACAAGGGGCGCTTTTCCATCTGGACTCCGTTCAGCGGCGAAACGCCGATTTACGTCCACGCCAAGATCATGATTGTGGACGATGAAATCTTTCGCATCGGTTCGGCGAACCTCAACAACCGGTCGATGGGCCTCGACAGCGAATGCGACGTCTTCGTCGATTCCAAGCGTCCGGGGAACGAGCATGCGGCCGATGCGATCGCGGCTCTGCGTCATTCGCTGCTTGCCGAACATACCGGGCTGGACGAGGCGGAGATCGGCGAGCTGCACGCGCGTCACGGATCGATGGCGGCATTGATCGATCACGAGCAGGAGCCGGGTGGGCGAACCTTGCAGCGCTATCACCCGCCGGACTTGAACGGCGTGGAAGAAGGGCTTGCCGAAAGCGGCCTGCTCGATCCGGACGATCCCGACGATCTGTTCGAACCCTTTGCAAAGGGCGGTCTGTTCCGCAAAGGAAGCCGACTTGAGCGCATCCGCTCGAAAGTGAAAAGGACCAGGGGAAAATGAGCAGTCTGGTCGGTCCCGACGAAGACGATCCGCGCGGCAAACCGCCCGTGCCCGAGGAGGTCCAGGATGCCATCCGGACGCTGATCGAATGGACGGGCGACGATCCCACGCGTGAGGGGTTGCTGGAAACCCCGGCCCGCGTCGCGCGCGCCTGGAAGGAATATTGCCAGGGGTATGCTGAGGATCCCGCCATCCATCTCGATCGCGTGTTCGAAGAAGTCGGCGGTTATAACGAGATCGTGCTGCTGAAGGACATTCCGTTTCAGTCCCACTGCGAACACCACATGGCACCGATCATCGGCAAGGCGGCGATCGCCTATCTGCCGACCGATCGCGTGGTCGGCATCTCGAAGCTTGCTCGCGTCCTCCACGGGTTCGCGCGTCGGCTACAGGTGCAGGAGCGCCTGACCGCCGAGGTCGCCGACTGCATCTGGGAGAACCTTCAGCCGCAGGGCGTGGCGGTCGTTATCGAGGCGAGCCATGCCTGCATGACCGCGCGCGGCGTGCGCACGCCCGGCGTCGGCATGGTGACCAGCCGGATGATGGGCACTTTCCTCGACGATCATCGCAGCCGCGAAGAAGTCATGAAGCTGATGGGGTACGGCTGAAACAACGAAAAAGGGCGCCGCTACGAACTTGCGGCGCCCCTTTCGTTTCGGTCGACGTTTTGGTCGACGGGTATGCTCAGAGCTGGCCGAGCATGTGCTCCGCGCTCGAAACCGAGAAATCGCCCGGCTGTTCGACGTTGAGTTCCTTCACTACACCGTCCTCGACGATCATCGAATAACGCTGGCCGCGCTGGCCCATGCCGAAGCCGCTGCCGTCCATGGTGAGACCGATCGCCTGCGCGAAATCGGCGTTGCCATCGGCGAGCATGGTGACGCTCGCCGCATCGTTCGCGCCCTGCCACGCGCCCAGCACGAAGGCGTCATTTACGGCGGTGCAGGCGATTTCGTCGACACCCTTGGCCTTCAGATCGTCGGCCTTTTCGACATAGCCGGGGAGATGGCGTGCCGAGCAGGTCGGCGTGAACGCGCCGGGTACGGAAAACAGGGCAACCTTGCGTCCGGCGAAGAATTCGCCCGACTGAATTTTTTCGGGCCCATTCTCGGTCGGCTTGACCAGCGTAACGTCGGGCAGCTTGTCGCCTACGGAAATCGTCATGTTTGGTTTACTCCTGTTTGGTGATCCTTGCCTGCGGCACTTAGGCGCGCGCCCCGGTCTTGCAAGGCTCCAGCCGTTAAAGGCGGTTTACCAATACCTTTATTCACCGAGAAATCGCGGAGCGCGACAAACGGCCGGACAGGGGAGACAATTATGACCGCGTCGAAAGCCATCCGACTCAAAACCGCCGCCATCCGTGCCGGAGCCGCAGCTCTGGCCTGCCTGATCGTGCCGACCGCCGCGCAGGCCGAATATAGCGACACCGATTCCTATGACAGCGTTTCGAACGAGATCGACGAAATCGGAGCGAATGCGGGAAACATTCGTAAACTCGATATCATGCTGATGGTGACTTCGCTGCGTTGCAGAACCGGAGCAAGCGACTTCCAGGCAGATTACGACGCCTTTGCAAACACGCATCTCGCCACGCTCAACCGCGCCAATTCGATCCTGAAAGCCGAACTCGCCTATATGTACGGCGAACTGGGTGCGGTCCGCGAGATGGACCGCAGCGACGTTTCGATGGCCAACGAGTATGGTGAGGGCCATCCCTGGCTGAGCTGTCACGAGCTTGGCAGCATCGCCCGCCAGCTGGCCGACGATGGCGATCCGATCCGCCTGTCCTTTGCGGCTGACGAATTGCTGGCGACAAATCCCGTCTATGCTTCCGTTCAACACCCACGACAGGCCTCGCGCCGCTGATCCGGGAATTCTGATCAGGGCATTCTGGGCGGGGAAGTTGTACTGGCCGATTTAAGCGGTTAGGAGCGGGGCCGTTTCATGGCGCCGCTTCCTCTATCGTATTTCGTTGCGGCGCTTTCTTCCGAACTCCCTATTTCGAGGATGCCCGTGGCCCAATTCAACGATTACGTCATCAAGGACATTTCGCTCGCCGATTACGGCCGTGCCGAGATCAATATCGCCGAGACCGAAATGCCGGGCCTGATGGCCACGCGCGAGGAATACGGCGAAGCGCAGCCGCTGAAGGGCGCGCGCATCGTCGGTTCGCTTCATATGACCATCCAGACCGCAGTGCTGATCGAGACTCTAGTGGCGCTCGGTGCCGAAGTGCGTTGGGCGACATGCAACATTTTCTCGACCCAGGATCACGCCGCCGCCGCCATCGCGGCGCAGGACATTCCCGTTTTCGCGGTAAAGGGCGAAAGCCTGGCCGATTACTGGGATTATGTCGGGCGGATCTTCGACTGGTCGAGCGAGGCGGATCAGGATCTGACCGCCAATCTCATCCTCGACGATGGCGGCGATGCCACGATGTTCGCCCTGTGGGGCGCGCGGATCGAAGCGGGCGAGACCATGCCCGAACCGCAGAACGCCGAAGAGATCGAGATGCAGCGCGCGCTTAAGGAATTTTTGAAGCGCAAGCCCGGCTATCTCACCGCCAGCGTCAAGGCGATCAAGGGCGTTTCGGAAGAGACCACCACCGGCGTCCACCGCCTCTATCACCTCGCCAAGCAGGGCAAGCTTCCCTTCCCGGCGATCAACGTCAACGACAGCGTGACCAAGTCGAAGTTCGACAACCTCTATGGTTGCCGCGAATCGCTGGTCGACGCGATCCGCCGCGCGACCGACGTGATGCTGTCCGGCAAGGTCGCCTGCGTCGCAGGCTATGGCGATGTCGGCAAGGGTTCGGCCCAGTCGCTCCGCAATGGCGGCGCGCGCGTGCTCGTGACCGAAATCGATCCGATCTGCGCGCTTCAGGCGGCGATGGAAGGCTTCGAAGTCGTCACGATGGAAGACGCGGTGACCCGCGCCGATATCTTCGTGACCACGACCGGAAACGAGGACGTCATTACCGCCGAACATATGAAGGCGATGAAGCCGATGAGCATCGTTGCCAATATCGGCCACTTCGACAGCGAGATCCAGATCGGCGCGCTCGACAATTACGAGTGGAACGAGCTGAAGCCGGGTACCGACCTGGTCAAATTTCCCGACGGCAAGGAGATCATCGTTCTCGCCAAGGGCCGTCTCGTCAATCTCGCCTGCGCCACCGGACATCCCAGCTTCGTGATGAGCTGTTCCTTTACCAATCAGGTGCTGGCCCAGATCGAATTGTGGAAGAACGCGGGCAGCTACGAGAACGACGTCTATGTCCTTCCCAAGCATCTCGACGAGAAGGTCGCCGCGCTTCACCTCGACAAGCTGGGCGTGAAACTGACGCAGCTCAGCAAGAAGCAGGCGGACTATATCGGCGTGCCGGTCGAAGGGCCGTTCAAGCCGGAACATTATCGCTATTGATCGGGCGCTTATGGAATGGGGCCGTGTCGTGCGCGGCCCCATTGCATCACCGGAGCTGGCGGCATAGCTGATCGGTGATGACGGAATCGCCCGCTCTTTTGGTCATGATCGGCCTGCTGCTCGCCGCGTGGACGGCGATGGCAGGCTGGTTCATGCTGAAGGCAAGCGCGCGAACCAAGGGAACTGACCTGACACGCCGTTCGCTCCGGCGGCTGTCGCGCATGATCGAGGAATCGCCTGCCGTCCCCTTGCTGGTGCGCGCGGATGGGCGGATCGAAGCGCCGGACCGTCTGGCGGGGTGGCTCGGCCTCGACCGGATGCCCGAATATCTGAGCGAGCTGAGCGGGCAGGCCGATGGCGGGCTGGACGATGCGCAGCTCGAAACGCTGACGGCACATGTCCGCCGCACCCAGAAAAGCGCGGCGCCCTTCGCCATGACCCTTGTCCCGCCCGATTCGCGCAAGGCTCTGACCTTGCGGGGTACGCTCGCGGATCCAAGCGTTTCTCCGGCTGGAGCGGCGTTGATTTGGGTCTTCGACTTCAGCGACAGCGAAGAGGAATTGTCCAGGCTGCGCGAACAGGCCGAGAGCGCGCGCGAGGATTTCGGGGCTCTGGTCGGTCTGATCGAAGCGGCGCCGATGCCGATGTGGTTTCGCGGGGCCGACATGAGGCTGCGCCTCGTCAACCGCGCCTATGTAGCCGCAGTGGGATCCGATAGTCCGGACACGGTCGTCGAAGAACAGATCGAGCTTGTCGAACAGGTCGACGGCGTCAGCGCGGGCCAGATCGCCCAGCAGGCTGGCGAGAGGCGCAAGGCGATCGAACGTGTTGTGACCGCGACCATCAATGGCGAGCGCCGGTCCCTGCGCGTGACCGATCTGCCGCTGATCGGTGACGGGGTCGCCGGATACGCCGTCGATATCGAGGAGATGGAGGAACAGGCGCGCGAATTTCGTGCTTTCCGCGAAGCCCAGCGCTCCATCCTCGACCAGCTGTCCATCGGCGTCGCGCAGTTCGATTCGAACCGGCGGATGACCTTCGCGAATCAGCCATTCCACCGCGTATTCAGCCTGCCGCCTGGTATCGTGAACGACCGGACTGGCTTCGAGCAGGTGCTGATGGTGGCGCGCGAGAACGGACGCATACCCGAGGTCCGCGATTTTCCCGCCTGGCGCAAGGAGCTGGCGGGATGGTTCCTGTCCGACGAAACGCATGAGGAAAACTGGCCGCTTCCTGATTCGACTCATCTGCGCATTCTCGCTCAGCCCATGCCCGATGGCGGCCTCGTCCTGATCGCGGAGGATCGGACCGAACAGCTCGCGCTTTCCGCCACTCGCGACACCTTGCTGCGCACGCGCACTGCCACCTTCGACAATCTGTTCGAAGCGCTCGCCGTGTTCGCGCCCGATGGGCACCTCGAATTGTGGAACCGCAGCTTCGCGGGCGCCTGGGGCCTGGAAGAGGAGGCCCTGGACGGGCATCCGCAGGCCGAGGACCTGCTTGCCGCGATCGCGAAGAAGCTTGCCGATCCCAAGGAAGTCGCGGCGATTAATCACGTCATCCGCGCCGCTACGCTCGACCGGCGCAAGCAGCGCGGTGCAGTGAAGCTCGCCGATGGACGCACGCTCGATTTCGCGAGCGTTCCGCTCCCCGATGGCAATGGCCTTATCACCGTGCTCGATGTCACCGCATCCCGCCAGGCCGAAGAAGCGCTGCGCGAACGTAATCGCGCGCTGGAAGAGGCCGACGCGGTGACCACACGTTTCCTTGCCAATATGAGCTACGAATTCCGCACGCCCCTGACTTCGATCGGAGGTTTCGCCGAACTTCTGACCAGCGGCGTCGCGGACGAACTCGGTCCGCAGGCCCAGGAATATGCCGAAGCGATTGCCCAGTCGGTCGGCAAGCTGACCGAACAGGTCGAAAACGTCCTCGACCTGTCCCAGAGCGAAGCGGGCCTGATGCCGTTGTCCAAACGTCCGATCCCGCTTTTGCCTTTCGTGACCGAAATCGTGCGCAAGCGCGAAAATGCGATCGTGGAGGGCGGGCTCACGCTCGATCTGCGCAGCGATCCGGACAAGTCGGTCACGGCCGATCCGCAGCAATTGCGCCGCGCAATCGCTCACCTGCTCGACAACGCCATTCGGGCGACGCCGCGCGGCGGCCGGATCATGGTGGAAATCCGCCAGAAGAAGGACGGCACGCGGATCGCAATCAGCGATAGCGGACCGGGAATGACGCATCATGAGATAGCGCGCGCTCTCGACGGCATTCGCCCGACATCGGACGGCCGCGGGATCGAGCGCCGCCAGGGGCTTGGAATCCCGCTCGCCAGGCAATTGATCGAATCGCATGGCGGGACGCTCGAATTGCAGAGCCGTCGTGGGGCGGGAACCACCGCTACGATTGTCTTGCCGTGATTTTGACGCTTCCCGATCTCAACGCCGTCGCTGCGCTCGGCCGCCGGATCGCGGCGAAGCTTCAGCCGGGGGACGTGGTCGCGCTGTCGGGCGATCTGGGTGCGGGCAAGACGACCCTGTCGCGCGCCATCCTGGCGGCAGCGGGGCATGCGGGCGAAGTTCCGTCCCCCACCTTCACCATCATCGAGACTTACGCGCGGACCGACCCTCCGATCGTCCACGCGGATTTCTACCGACTCGATGATCCGTCGGAGCTGGAAGAGATCGGTCTGGAGGATTACCGTGAGGGAGCCGCACTGCTCGCCGAATGGCCCGATCGGGCAGGCGGCTTCGCGCACGAGCCCGCCTGCCTCTCGGTCGAACTCGAAAACGGTGGGGAAGGGCGCCGTGCCATTGTCGAAGGCGGTTCGGCTTGGCATGGCCGGATGCCATGAACGCAGCACTACCCGAAGGTCTCGACAGTTTTCTCGGCGATACGCGATGGGACGGGGCGGAGATCGTCCCGCTCGTCGGCGACGCCTCTTTCCGCCGGTATTTCCGGCTTCGCATGGGGGATCGCAGCGCCATGCTGATGCACGCTCCACCGCCCGAGGAAGATACTGGTCCCTTCCTGCATGTGGCGCGCTGGCTGAATGAAAACGGTATGCGCGGACCGGAGATTCTCGGGGCACGGCCCGAAGAAGGCCTGGTCCTGCTCGAAGATTTCGGCGATCAGCGGATGAAGGAGTGGATCGACGATCACCCCCAGGACGAAAGCGCCGTCTATGCGCGGGCGATCGATGCCCTGGTGAAGCTTCAATCGCTCCCCGCCGGGCCCTTCGATCCATACGATATGGCGGTCTATCAGCGCGAAGCGGCCCTGTTCGTCGAGTGGTATTGCCCGGCGGTCGGGCTCGATGTGGACGAAGCGGGCTGGCGAACGGCCTGGGATAAGGCGCTCGCTCCCCTTATCGAGCGGCAACAGCCCGGCGTGACCGTGCTGCGCGATTACCACGCCGAGAATGTCATGCTGCTCGAACCGGGCAAGCCGCACGGGGAACAGGGGCTCATCGACTTTCAGGACGCCCTGGTGGGTCACCCTGCCTACGATCTCGTCAGCCTTTTGCAGGATGCCCGGCGCGACGTGCCGGAAATCCTCGAACAGGAGATGCTGGCTCGATATCGGTCCGCCTGCGATCCTGGCGAACATTTCGAGGCCGATTACGCCCGCCTCGGCGCGCAGCGGAACGCCAAGATCGTCGGCATTTTTACGCGGCTCTACAAGCGCGATGCCAAGCCGCGCTATCTGCGCATGATCCCGCGTGTGTGGAAGGCGATGGAGCGCGATCTGGAGCATGAAGCGCTGGCTCCGGTGGCGGAATGGTTCGCGGCCAATATCCCGCAGGATCTGCGCGATGCGAACGGGGGCGAAATCGCATGAACGAGGCCGCACTCGTGACCGATACCGCGATGTTGATGGCCGCAGGGCTCGGCAAGCGGATGCGTCCGCTGACCGCCAGCCAGCCCAAGCCGATGGTGCGCGTCGCGGGAAAACCCTTGATCGATCACGCGCTGGACCGGCTGGAAGATGCGGGCGTCGCGAAGGCGGTCGTCAACGTGCACTACCTCGCCGATACGCTGGAAGCGCATATTCGCAACCGGACCTGCCCCGCGATAGAATTTTCCGACGAACGCAATCAGCTACTCGAAACGGGTGGCGGGATGGTGAAGGCGCGGGACGAAGGGATGCTGCCCGACCCGTTCTTCGCCTGCAATGCGGACAGTATCTGGCTGGATGGCCCGCTTAACGCCTTTCGCGACCTGTCGCGGCACTGGGATTCCGAACGGATGGACGCCCTTTTGCTGCTGGTGCCGCACTCGCGCGCCACCAATTTCGACGGGACGGGCGATTTCTACATGGATGCGCGCGGACAATTGAAGCGCAAGCTGCCCGGCCGCATTGCGCCCTTCATTTATACCGGAATTCAGCTCGTCTCGCATCGCCTCCTGCGCGAGGCTCCGGAGGGTAAATTCTCGACCAACATTCTCTGGGATCGCGCCATCGCGGAAGGGCGGCTCTACGGTCTCGCCTTCAGCGGCCAGTGGATCGAGGTCGGGCGGCCCGAACATATCGCCGTGTGCGAGGAGGCGCTCGGGCGTGGCTGATCGCCGCGCGCCCGAAATCTACTCCATCGCCGCCCATCGCGGTTTCGCGGATGCGCTGGTTGCGGGACTGGTCCCGCGCTATTCCGAGGAGGGGCTGGGGCTTGCACGGCTGACCCTGCTGCTCCCCAGTTCGCGCGCGGTTCGCACTGTCAGCGAGGCGTTCATCCGCCATGCCGGAGAAGCGGACGGGCCCGTAGGCTTGCTGATGCCACGCATGGTCGTGGTCGGCGATCTCGATCTCGACGAGGCGCTGGGGCCGCTGCTCGATCCCTTGGGGGCGAGCGCAATTCCGTCAGCGATCGACCCGCAGCGGCGCCTGTTCGCTCTGGCGCGATTGATCGCCGATACGATGGGAGACGACGCGCCCGGCGGAGCGACTTTGTTGCGGCTGGCGCGCGAGACCGGAGCGACGATGGACCGGTTGCTGGTCGAGGATGTCGACCCTGCGGATCTGCTCGACGATAGCGTGGTCGACATCGTGCCCGACCTGTCCGCGCATTGGCAGAAGAGCCTGCACCTCTTCGCTACCGTCCAGGTCAAATGGCGGGCGTTTCTTCAGGAAAGCGGCGCGCTCGATGCGGCGGCGCGGCGCAATCGCCTGTTCGACCATGCCGCCGCGCGGTTTGCGAAACATCCGCCGGAAATGCCCATCGTTGCCGCAGGCGTCACGAGCCCGGCACCGGCTCTGGCGCGGCTGCTGAAAACGGTCAGTGAACTGCCGCAGGGCGCCGTGATCCTGCCCGATTTCGACCTGACGCTGGCCGACGAAGTGTGGGACGAGTTAGGCCGCGCCGGAGCCGCGCCCGGTCCGGGGGAGACCCCGTTCGCGCGCGACGATGCGGTGACGCATCCGCAATATCACCTCAAACTGCTGCTCAACCGCATGGGCGTCGCGCGTGAGGAGGTGCGGCCCTGGCATCGCAAGGGACTCGCCGCCGCGCCGCCGGAACGCAGCCACGCGATCGGATCGCTGTTTCTCCCGCCCGAAGCGAGCAAAGCGTGGGTCGATCTGCCGACTGACAAGCGCCGCCTGGCAGGCGTCAGGATCATGCGCAGCGCCAATCCCGAAGAGGAAGCGCAGGCTATCGCCCTGCTGGTGCGCGAGGCTTTGGAGACTCCGCGCAAGCGGATCGCCGTGGTCACGCCCGATCGCGGGCTGGCGCGGCGCGTGGTGCATCATCTGGCCCGATGGGACATCCTTGCTGACGATTCCGCCGGTCGTCCCTTGTCGCAGACGGCTGCCGGGCGGCTCATGCTGCTGCTCGCCGAAGTCATGGCGGAGCGCGCTGCGCCGGTTCCTTTGATGGCGCTGCTCGGCCATCCGCTGGTCGATGGCGGGATGGAGCGCGGCATCTGGCTGTCGCAATTGCGGCGGATCGAGCGGTCCCTGCGCGGACCGCGCAAAGCCGGGGGGCTGGAGCCGGTCGAGCGAATTGTAGCGAAGCATGCCGAGCCGGGATCGCCCATGGCCGAATGGTGGCGAACGGTAAGCGATACGCTGGCACCCCTTCTCGATATGGCCGATCGCGAGGCCGTCCCGCTGGCCGACTGCCTCGATGTGCTGGCCGCAGCGGGCGAAGCCCTGTGCGGCGAGAAATTGTGGGCGCGCGAAGACGGACGGGCGCTGGCGCGTTTCGTCGAGGAATTGCGTCTCAATTCCGGGGAGGCCGCCTTCGCACTCGCCCCGCGCGACGTGGAAGTCGCGCTGCGCGATGCGATGGAACAGATCGCGGTGCGCCCGCCCTATGGCGGCCATGCGCGCGTCCAGGTCCTGGGCCTGCTCGAATCGCGCATGAACCGCGCCGATCTCGTCATCTGTGCCGGGCTGAACGAAGGGGTCTGGCCCGCAAGGGGGACCACGGATGCGCTGCTTGCGCCACCGGTCCTGCGGGCGCTGGGCGTGCCTGGATCGGATTACCGGATCGGCCTCGCCGCGCACGATCTCGCCGGAGCGCTGGGCGCGCCCGAAGTCGTGCTGAGCCGGGCGGAGCGCGACGAGAGCGGCCCGGCCATTCCTTCGCGCTTCCTGCTGCGCGTTCAGGCGCTGCTGGGCGATCTGCTGCCCCGGCACGAGGAAACCCGCGCTGTCGAGCTTGCCCGCGCCATCGCCCGCGCTCCGCGTGCCGCAATCTACCCAAGGCCGCGCCCGAAGCCCGCGGCAGAGCAGCGCAAGGTGGCGATCTCCGCCACGGCTCTCGATCGCCTGTTGGGCGATCCGTACCAATTCTACGCCGCGCAGATCATGGGGCTGAAGGATCTCGACGCGTTGGACGCCGATCCCACGCCCGCCTGGCAGGGCAATGTCGCCCACACCATCCTCCAGCGCTGGCACGAGCAGCGGGCAGGCGGCGCCGATCCCGATATTGCGCCTATCATGGCGGCGGTGCTGGACGAAGAGAACGCCGATCCGCTGACGCGCGGCCTGTGGCAACCGCGCCTGCTCGCCGCGCTCGAATGGATCGCCGGTGAAGTGCGAGCCGCCACCGATCGCGAAGTGCTGCGAGTCGAGGAGAAGGGGGCGATGGAGGTCGAAGGCATCCGCGTCCACGGACGGGCGGACAGGATCGATCGCCTTCCCGACGGCACACTCGCCATCGTCGATTACAAGACCGGCAAGCCGCCGAGCGCCACGATGGTCGCGGATGGTTTCGCGCTTCAGCTCGGCATTTTGGGCCTGATCGCGGAGCGCGACGGTTTCGAGAAAGCGCGCGGAGAGCCGGGCGCGTATGAATACTGGTCGCTGGGCAAATCGAAGAGCGAGGCCAATCCCTATGGCTTCGGCTATGTCGAAACGCCGCTGAAAATCCCGCCCAAGCGGACGGGAATCGAGCCGGAAGACTTGCTGCCGCTCACCTCCGGTTTCCTGCTGAAGGGTATCACCAGATACATTACCGGCGATGCGCCCTTCACCGCGCGCGAAAATCCGGATTATCCCGCCTACGACACGTACGACCAATTGATGCGCCTCGACGAGTGGTTGCCGCGCATGGATGAAGAGGAGGGCCTGGCATGAGCGGCAAGGTCTACCCCCTTCAAGGGGCGCAGCGCGATGCGGTCGATCCGAAGGAAAGTGTCTGGCTGTCCGCCAGCGCAGGCACGGGCAAGACGCAGGTCCTGTCCGCGCGCGTGCTGCGCCTGTTGCTGGAGCCAAAGGGCGATCCTTCGCAGATCCTGTGCCTCACGTTCACGAAGGCGGGCGCGGCGGAGATGGCCGTGCGCGTCAACGAGGTTCTGGCGCGCTGGGTGCGGCTCGATGATGGGAGGCTGGCGCGCGAACTAAGCAATCTCGGCGCGCCCACCGATCCCGAAACACGCTCGCGCGCCCGTTCGCTGTTCGCGCGAGTGCTCGATTGTCCGGGCGGTGGCCTGCGGATCGATACGATCCACGCCTTCGCTCAATATCTGCTTGCCGCCTTTCCGACCGAAGCGGAAATCCTCCCCGGTTCGCGCCCGATGGAAGATCGCGAGCGCGACCTGTTGAGCCGCGAGGTTCTGGCCGCGATGCTGTCGGAAGGCGATCCCGCTATCGATGCGGCGATTGCCGAGATGAGCCGCCGCAAGGGCCCCGATGCGGTGCGCGGCTGGCTGATGCGTTGTGCCGGGCACCAGCATCTTTGGACCGGTCCCGACGGGTGGCAGCCGCCGATGAAACCGCGCGTCCACCGCCTGCTCGGGATCCCGGCGGACGCCGATGAGACCTGGGTGGAACAGGCGTGTTCGGACGCCGATTTCCCGGTTCAGGCGATGCGCGCCTGCGCCGCTGCCACCCGCGAATGGAAAGCAGCGACGGGCCAGAATGCCGCCGATTTCGCCGAGGCATGGCTGCGCAGTGACGAGCAGGCGCGGCTGGAAACGCTGGACGGGTTCTTCGACACGCTTCTGAAAAAGGATGGGACGCCTCGCAAGATGGCGGGCGCGGAAAAGAGCGATCCATCCTTCGTCCAGCATCAGGAAATCGTCGCCGAGGCGGTAGGGCAGGTGAACGAACGGCGCGCGCTGATCGATTTGGCGGAATTTCTCGCCCCGCAACTCGAAGCGGGACGGGCCTTCGCTTTGCGCTGGGAAGAGGCGAAGGCGCGCGAGGGATTGGTTGATTTCGACGATCTCATCGCCCGCGCCGCGCAGCTTTTGTCCAACAGCGCGATGGCGGACTGGATCCGCTACAAGCTCGACCGCAGTTTCGACCACATCCTGGTGGACGAGGCGCAGGACACCAACGAAGCCCAGTGGAGCATCGTGAAGGCTCTGACCGACGATTTCTTCGACGGGCTGGGCGCGCGCGGCGATGCGGTGCGGACCATTTTCACGGTCGGCGATTACAAACAGGCGATCTTCGGCTTCCAGGGGACCAGCCCGCGCAATTTCCGGCAGGCCCGCGATTTCTTCGCGCGGAAGATGGACGCTTCGGCCGATGCGGCCCGCGAAATGCGCGGCGCGCCGGAGATGCGGCGGCTCAAGGGCTACGATCTCGAACGCTCCTATCGGACCAGCGCGCCGGTGCTGTCCTTCGTGGACGATGCGCTCGAAGCGATCGGCCATTCCGGACTGGGGCTCGACCGGGCCGACGGCCAGCATGTCGGCAACGAAGGCCCGGGTCTGGTGACTTTGTGGAACACCGTCACCGCCGGGACCGATGGCGAGGAGGGAGAGGAAGCCGAAGGCTGGCTTGCGCGCCACGACCGCCTGATGGCGGACAATATCGCGCGACAGGTGCGCCGCTGGATGGACCAAGGCTTCCCGCTCGCCAAGGGCGAGGCGCGCAATGCGAGCCCGGGCGACGTCATGGTGCTGGTAAGGAAGCGGCGCGAGCTTGCCTCGCTGATCGTCGCGAGGCTTTATCGTCATGGTGTGCCGGTGGCGGGTGTGGACCGGCTGCGGCTCGGCAATCCGCTGGCGGTGAAGGATCTGATGGCGACACTGCGCTTTGCTGCCCAGCCGCTGGACGATCTGACGCTGGCGAGCCTGTTGGTGTCGCCGTTGATCGGCTGGAGCCAGGAGGATCTGCTCGAGCACGGTTATCGGGCGAAGGACCGGCGTTTGTGGGAGCATTTGCGCAAGAGCGAGCATGGCTTCGTTGCTGGTACCGTGGACGCCTTGCGCGAAATTCTCCGGCGCGCGGATTACGACAGCCCGCAGCAATTGCTGCACTGGATGCTGGTCGGCCCGATGGACGGGCGGCGCAAGCTGGTCGCGCGTCTGGGGCGCGAGGCGAACGATCCGATCGACGAATTGCTCAACGCCGCCAATGCCTATGCTTCCGCGCACACCGCCAGCCTGCAAGGCTTCATCCGCTGGTTCGACGCGGCCGAGGGAGAGCTGAAGCGCGAGGCGGGCGAGGGTGGCGATCAGGTGCGGGTGATGACGGTGCACGGCTCGAAAGGGCTTCAGGCGCCCATCGTGATTCTGGCCGATGCGGCCATAGGCCCCGATGCGCCGGGCGATCTGGAACTTGTCGAGCAACCGATCGGGGGCGGGGCGGGAAGGGCCGTGCCGCTGCCGGGATTGAGCAAGGATCAGCGGGTCGGCCCGGTCGCTCTGGCCGAAGCCGAAGCGGCGCGCGCCGATGGAGAGGAACACTGGCGGCTGCTCTACGTCGCGATGACGCGGGCGGAAGAAGCGCTGTTCATCGGCGGATCGCTTGGGCCCCGCCATGCGAAGAACGGCCCGCACGAGGATAGCTGGTATGCGCGGCTGAAGCCGGTCTTTCCCGACGAGGCGCTGGAGGACGATATCTGGGGCGCGCGATGGGAACGGAGCGAGCCTGCGCCGCCCGTGCCCCTGACCGACACCGGCAAAGCGGGCGAGAGCCAACCGGACCTGCCCGATTGGGCGAAGCGTCCCGCACCCGAAGAGCCGCGGCCGCCACGGCCGCTCGCGCCTTCGGGCTTGGGTGAGCAGGAGGGGAGCGATCCGCCTCTGCCGCCCGATCATGCGGCTGGCGCGGCACGGCGCGGCGTCCTGATCCACGCACTGCTCGAACGCCTGCCCGCCGTCGCGCCCGAAGAACGCCGTGAAAGAGCGACGGATTGGCTGGCCAAGCAGGCGCCCGATCTCGCCGAAGCGGATCGTTCGGAGATGCTCGACAATGCGCTCGCGGTTATCGAAAGGCCCGACTTCGCCGCCGTTTTCGGCCCCGATGCGCTGGCCGAAGTGCCGCTGGCCGCTCTCGTCGAAGGACGGGTCGTCACGGGGATCGCCGACAGATTGCTCGTCACCGAAGACGCGGTGACGGTCATCGATTTCAAGACCGCGCGGCGTCCGCCGACCGCGCTGGAGGATGTGCCGGATCACACTTTACGGCAGATGGCAGCCTATGTCGCCGCGCTCGAGGCGATCTATCCGGGACAGGCAGTGCGTGCCGCATTGCTCTATACGCAGACCCCGCAGCTGATCGAATTGCCGCCCGCCACGTTGGCCGCGTACAAAACCCGATTTGCCGATCCGCAGGAAAGCTTTGCCCTGCCACCCGTTGAGTAGGTGCAGAAGCGCCCCAGATAGGGCGCGACAGATACAGGAGAATAGTCATGGCCACCGTCGCCGTAACCGATAGCAGTTTCCAGTCCGACGTTCTGGAATCCGACAAGCCCGTCCTTGTCGATTTCTGGGCCGATTGGTGTGGGCCGTGCAAGATGATTGCACCGGCACTGGAAGAGCTCAGCGACGAGATGAAAGAGCAGGTAACGATCGCCAAGATGGACATCATGGAAAACCCGGACGTGCCGGGTAAGATGGGTGTCCAGTCGATCCCTTACCTCGTCCTGTTCAAGAACGGGGAAGCGGCCGCCAATATGCGCGGTGCCGCGCCCAAGGGCCAGCTCAAGCAATGGCTCGAAAGCGAGCTTTAAGCTTCGAATACTGCGTAGCGCGCGGCCAGATCGTCCCATAGGGCGGGACTGGCCGCGCCGATCAGCCCGGTGCGATCGGGTTCGTCCACGCGATAGGGCGATCCGTCGGGCCGGGCGACCCTTCCGCCCGCTTCGTTGAGCCACAGGGCGCCTGCGGCATGATCCCAGGCGAGGGTGCGTTCGAATATCGACACGTCGTTTTCGCCCAGAGCCAGCCGCGGATATTGTTCTGCGGCGCAGCGCGGGATGTCGACCAGGCGGTAATGCGGCGCGATATGCTTCATCGCGGCGGCGCGGCGCTCCTGATCCATGAAGACTGTCGAGATGGCGGCCACGGGAGGCGTTTCGCCCGAAGTCTGCGCCGTGATCCGCTCGCCATCGACATAGGCGCCGTCGCCGCGATGCGCGGCGCAGAAACGACCCGACTGGCAATCGTAGATCCAACCGCTCTGAGCGAGGCCACCATCGGCCAGCGCGATCAGGATCCCAAAGGGTCCGGTACCGCCTGCGTAGTTATTGGTGCCGTCGATCGGATCGATGATCCAGGATGGGCCGGACAGCAGATCGAGGACGGCGGGATTCGCATGCGCGTTCTCTTCGCCGACGATGCCGATCCCCGGATTGAGCTTGCTCAGCCCGGCAGCGAGCAGTTCTTCCGCCTCGCGATCGGCCACGGTGACGACATCGTCCGCCGCCTTGTTCTCGATCTGCGAGGCGGAGAGCGAACGGAAATGCGGCAGGATCGCCGTTTCGGTGACGTCGCGCATCAGCGCGAGGATCTCACGGTCCAGCATGCTCATGATCTGTAGTCCGCGTTGATGGCGATGTAGCCATGCGTCAGGTCGCAGGTCCAGACGGTGGCGCGTCCGTCTCCGATGCCGAGATCGACATCCATGCGAATGTCCTGCCCTTTGAGATGTTCTGCAACCGGTGCCTCGTCGTAATCCGCCACGGGTTGCCCGTCGCGCGCCGTCCAGATGCCGCCGAACCCGATCGAAAGCCGGTCGCGATCTGCCGGTTCGCCTGCCTTGCCGACTGCCATGACGACGCGGCCCCAATTGGCATCCTCGCCCGCAATGGCAGTCTTCACCAGCGGCGAATTCGCGATCGACAGGCCGACGCGCCGGGCGCTGTCGTCGCTCTTGGCGCCGGTTACCGCGATCTCGATGAATTTCTGCGCCCCTTCGCCGTCGCGTACCACCAGATGGGCGAGGCGTTGGCAGACATCGGCGATGGCGGCATAAAGCGCGTCGGCGCCGGGATCGTCCCACGATGCGATGAGCGGGTTATCCGCCAGCCCCGTCGCAGCGAGCAGGACCGTATCGCTGGTCGAGGTATCACCATCGACCGTGATGCAGGAAAAGCTCGCCGCATTGGCGCGGTCGAGCATTTGCTGGAGGAAGTCCGGCGTCACCTTCGCGTCGGTGAAGATGTATCCGAGCATCGTCGCCATGTCCGGCGCGATCATGCCGCTGCCCTTGATGATCCCGCAGACCTCCACCCGCGTCCCGCCCAGCATGGCGGAGGCGTGCGCGCCCTTCGTGAAAGTGTCGGTGGTGCCGATCGTTTCCGCCGCCTCGCGCCAGCTGCAGGGGCTTGCCGTCAGCGCCTGTTCGACACCCGCCTTCGCGCGATCTTTCGGCAGGGGCACGCCGATCACTCCGGTCGAGGAGACGAGCACTTCGCTGGCCGGGCATCCCAGATGCGCCGCGATCTGGTGAGACACCTGCTCCACCGCCTCGCGCCCGCGATAGCCGGTGAAGGCGTTCGAATTGCCCGCATTCACCACGATGGCCCGCCCGCGCCCGTGCTTCACGCTCTCGCGGCCCAGCTCGACCTCGGTCGAGCAGCAGACATTGCGCGTGAAGACGCCCGCGATCGCGGTTCCCTCAGCCAGCTCGACATACGTGAGATCGGCCCGATCCCAGTCCTTGTAGCGCGCCCGCGCCACGCGCTGGGTTACGCCGGAGATCGCAGGC
>NZ_LWFF01000078.1 GCF_001635685.1 Erythrobacter sp. HI0063 | reverse complement strand
CACCGCCGAAACGCCGATGTAATCGGCTCGGCAGGAGCGGGTCAGGACACGAGCGGCAGACACGCTTGTCCTTGACTCGACAGCCCGGAACGCTAAAGGCCCGCCCTCGAACGGCGGGCCTTTTCGTTTAGGCGACAAGGCATCCGGCGTTCAGCCGTCCGAGACAGTTGGTGGCCGGAATTGCCGGTCTTAATTTCCAGCCTAGGCGGGGAAACGAGATTTCAATC
>NZ_LWFF01000077.1 GCF_001635685.1 Erythrobacter sp. HI0063 | reverse complement strand
GTGCCCGCTGGCGCTTCGACCGCGGCGACCGGTTCGCCCGACAGCGCTTCTTCGTCGGCCGCATCGGTGGAATCGCAGGCGGCGATCGCGAGAGTCAGCGGAGCGGCGAGGGCGGCAAGAGCGAAGGAGCGGATGCGAGTCATACGAAGTCCTGAAATGTGAAATACGAAATGCAGGCCGCTTCTAGCCAGCGATGGCTCCGCTGGAAAGAGCGGGAAGCCCCGACTAGCGCCGCTTGTCGAGCACCGGGCGAAGCGCGGCCCAAT
>NZ_LWFF01000076.1 GCF_001635685.1 Erythrobacter sp. HI0063 | reverse complement strand
ATATCGGTCTGGTCCTTGATCAGGCCGAAGAACCAGTTGCCGTCCGCCGTGTCGCCATACATTACCGCGCCGATCAGCCGGTCGTCCTCGATCACCAGCCGCTTGTAGATGCCGCGCGCCGGATCGCGGAACACGATATCCTCGCGCCCCTCTCGTTCCGCGAAATCTCCTGCGCTGAAGAGGTCGCAGCCGGTGACTTTCAGCTTGGTCGACAATTCGCGCATGGCGGAGGCATCGTCCTCGCCC
>NZ_LWFF01000075.1 GCF_001635685.1 Erythrobacter sp. HI0063 | reverse complement strand
CAACCGACTGGCCAAGGACAAGAACCGTGAAGGGCGCGGTTACTCCTTCGAGGTGATGCGGGCACGAATGCTCTACACCACGAAGCACAAGAAGAAGGCACCGACTGCGAAGGTCTCTCCTTTCTACAAGAAAACCATCGGTTACGGACTGCCGGACTTCGCAGAGGAACTCAACTACGGAGTCGATCTATCAACCATCTGAGGGTGGTATCAGATTGATGGGGTGAAGGTGCCCCATCAACCATTAAATCCGTATACCCAAAACGCCAAGCTTTCGCAGGAAGTCGTTCAGAGCCTCATCGACATCTTCCGCGAAGAAAACATCGCGGGCAATCGCGGCGAAGTGGCCGACACGATCGTGTTCCTCGACCAGCAGCTCGAAGATCGCAAGGTCGAGCTGGAAGCTGCCGAACAGCGCCGTCTGGCCTTCGAATCGCAATATCCCGAGCTGATCGGCGGAAGCGGATCGGTCGGCAACCGGTTGCAGACCCTGCAGACCGAAATGCGCGGCGTGGATGCCGATATTGCCGCTGCGCAATCCGCGCTTGCCGGAATCAGCGGACAGCTTTCGGGCACGCCGCGTACCATCAGCATGCCAGGCATGGGCGGCGGGGCGAGTGCGGCGCTGGCGCAGGCCGAGGCCCAGCTTGCCGGGATGCGCTCGCGCGGCCTAACCGACAGCCATCCCGACATTCAGGCGACCGAACGCCAGATCCAGCTGCTTCGCCGTCAGGCGTCGCGCGAAGGCGATGGATCGGTGGGCGCACCCAATCCCGCCTATTCGTCGCTCGTCGCCATCCGGGTCGAGCGTCAAGCCAATCTCCAGGCCCTGCAAGCTCGCAAGGCGGCGCTTCAGTCGGATATCTCCTCGCTGATCGCCGCGCAGGCGCAGGAGCCCGAAGTGGCGGCGGAGGCCAATCGCATCAGCCGCGATTACGAGGTTCTGAAAACGAAATACGACGAGCTTTTGCAGGATCGAGAGGAAATGCGCCTGCGCGGCCAGGTCCAGACCGAGCGCAGCTCGCTGCAGTTTCAGGTGGTCGATCCGCCCGCCGTCCCGCGCAATCCCGCAGCGCCCAACCGGCCAATCCTGCTGCTCGGCGTGCTGTTCGCCGGCCTTGCTGCCGGGGCAGGCACTGCGTTCGTGATGAGTCAGTTGCAGGCGAGCTTCACGACGGCCGAGAAGCTGGAACGCGTGCTCGATCTTCCTGTCGTCGGGACGATATCGCGTTCGATGACCGAAATGCGCCAGGCGCAGCAGCGCAAGCAATTCAAGCAATTCGCCGGAGGTTTGGCGGGGCTGGTCGGGATCTGTGTGATCCTGCTTGCCGTCGAATTCATCCAGGTCGGATCGGTGGCGTGAGGAGCGCGTGGTGAACAAGCCAACCAAGATCGTGCCGCTCGACGCGGATGAGAGCCAGCCGCTCGAAAAGGTCGCCCAGCCCGCAAAGCCCGCAAAGCAAGAGCGCGGCTCCTTGCTGGAACGGGCGAGCGGCGCTTTCGGCTTGGACCGGCTGATGCCGGCCCGCGTGCCTGCCAAACTGCCCGAAGGCAAATCGGTGCGGATGCCCAAGCCCGCGAAAAGTGCGGGCCCGCCTGCAGCCGCTCCCACCGATCCGGCACAAGCGACCGCCCCGGCGGCTGCCGCTGCGGCTCCGTCCGCGCCCATTCCGGCAAAACCGATCGACGACGATGTGCCTGCCGCACGGCTGCCGCGCGATCCCAGGCCGATCGACCGAAAAAACCTGCGTAAGCAGGGCTTCGTCAATCCCGATGCCGGGGCCAGCGCCCTGCGCGAGGAATTTCGCATCGTGAAGCGCCAGGTGCTCGCCACCGCGCAAGCCGATGGCTCCCCGCTATCGCGCCGCGTTCTTATCTGTTCGCCCCATACCGGCGAGGGCAAAACGTTTTGCGCGGTCAATCTCGCCCTCTCCATGGCGAGCGAGCGCGATATCGAAGTCGTGCTGATCGATGCCGATTTCGCAAAGCCTTCCATCATGTCGACCTTCGGTCTCGGTAACGCGAAGGAGGCCAAGCGGGGCTTCATGAATGCGTTGAAGGACGATTCCATCCGGCCCGAAGAATTGGTCGTGGCCACCGACGTCGAAGGCCTGTTCCTTATGCCGGCGGGAGAGCGGACGGGATCGGACGCCGAATATCTCGCAAGCGATCGTACCGCCAAGGTGCTGGACCGCCTGACTCGCGGCGCGAAAAACCGCATTCTCATCTTCGACAGCCCGCCCGCGCTGGCGGCATCGCCCGCGGCAGAACTCGCCAAGCATGTCGGCCAGTCATTGCTGGTAGCGCGCGCCGATGCGACTGCAAGAGCGGCGCTGGAAGACGCAGTCGATCTTCTTTCCGCCTGTCCCGATATTCGCCTTATCCTGAACGACGCGACGTTCAGCCCGAGCGGACGCAAGTTCGGATCCTATTATGGGTATGGGGAGTAAGCCCATGTCATTACGCACTTTATCGGTGTTGCTTGCCGGTGCGACCCTGATGGGCGGCCTGCCAGCGCACGCACAAACCTATCCGGGCCGCGACGGTGGCGGCGGCGCCAATGCTTCCGGGCAGGGCGCCGGACAGGGCGACGGCGAGGAAGCTGTGGGCGAACGCCGGGGCGGTCGCCGTCTCGCGGTCGAACCCTATATCGAGGCCTCGCAAATCCTTACCGCGCAGCTTTCGCCCGGCAACGATGTCGTCACCTACACCCAGCTTGCGGCAGGCCTGGACGCCTCGCTCAACGGACGCCGCAGCGCGGGCACGGTGTCCCTGCGCTACGAGCGCAATTTCGGCTGGGGCGACGCGGCGGACAGCGACACGATCACCGGCGTGGCGCGTGGCTCGCTCGAGGTGGTGCCGCGCACGGTCACGCTGGAAGCTGGCGCGCTCGCCGCGCGGACGTCGATCGACGGCAGCGGAGCCAACGTCTTTACCGGCCAGAACAATGCCGATTTCACCACGCAGACCTATTCGGTCTATGCCGGGCCGCGCGTCCAGACCCGGGTCGACGATGTCGAAGTTACCGGACAATATCTGATCGGGTACACGAAAGTGGAATCGCCGGATGTCATCACGGCGAATGGCGATCCTGTCGATGTGTTCGATGAAAGCGTGTCACAGCAGGCGCAGGCCCGCGCGGGGTTCGCGCCCGGCACCTATCTTCCCGTCGGAGTTGGCGTGGGCGCGGGATATTACCGCGAGGATGTCGATACGCTGGATCAACGTGTGATCGATGCCAATGTGCGCGCCGACGTGACCGTTCCGATCACACCGGTTCTCGCCGTGGTCGGCGGGGTCGGGTACGAAGATGTCGAAGTATCCAGCCGCGATGCGGTGCGCGATGCGAATGGCAATCCGATCCTCGGCCCCGGCGGCCGCCTCGTCACCGACGAAGGCAGCCCCCGCACCATCGCTTTTGAAGCCACCGGCCTGATCTGGGATGTCGGCGTGCTGTGGCGCCCGAGCCGCCGGACCTCGCTCCAGGCCGGATATGGACGCCGCTACGACAGCGACACGTTCTACGGCAGCTTCAGCTTCTCGCCCAATCCCGACACCAACCTTTCGATCGGCGCTTTCGACGGCATCCGCGGCTTTGGCGGACGCCTGACCAATTCGCTGTCCGCGCTGCCGACCGATTTCGACGTCGTGCGCGATCCGATCACCGGGGCGGTGGTCGGCTGCGTCAATGCGGTCACGGGGGGGAGTTGCCTCGACGGACTGCTCGGCTCGATCCGCTCCTCCGTCTTCCGCTCGCGCGGAGTTGCGGGCAATTACTCCCGCCGCGTCGGCCGCTACACCGCGGCGATCAGCGCAGGCTACGAACAGCGGGAATTCATCGGCGCCCCGGGCACGGTGCTGGCGGCTGCCAATGGCGTGATGGACGAAAATTACTATGTCTCCGGCACGGTCGGCGGCGAGATCGGCCGCCGCGGTACCTTTACCGTGGCGACTTACGCCAACTGGTTCGAAGGCGGGTTCGGCGCGAACGATCTGTTCGGGCTCGGCTCGTCCGCCTCCTACTCGCATGCGTTCACGCAAAGCCTGTCGGGCCGCGCGGCGGTGGCGCTGAATTATCTCGACAGCGATTTCACGACCGAAGATCTCAAGACCGCTTCGGCCCTGGTCGGCTTGCGCTACGGTTTCTGATAGGACCCCTCACATGTACGAACAGTTCTACGGTTTTTCCGAGCGGCCCTTCCAGCTTACGCCCGATCCGGCCTATTTCTTCGAGAGTATCACGCACAAGAAGGCGCTGTCCTATCTCGGCTATGGCCTGAACCAGGGCGAAGGCTTTGTGGTCATCACCGGCGAGGTCGGCTCGGGCAAGTCCACTCTGGTCGCCCACCTCAAGGAGAAGCTCGACGACCGGATGAGCGTGGGCGAAGTCGTAACCAGCGCGCTCGACGGCGAGGAAATGATCCACGTCGCCGCGCGCAGCTTCGGGCTCGATGTCGAAGGGCGCGACAAGGCAGCTGCCCTGGCCGCGATCGAGCACTTCCTTCACGAAGAGGCACGCAACGGCAAACGCTGCCTGCTGATCGTCGATGAATCGCAGAACCTCTCGATCGGCGCACTGGAAGAGCTGCGCATGCTTTCGAACTTCCAGCTCGGCGCGCATCCGCTGTTGCAGACGCTGTTGCTTGGCCAGCCGGAATTCAAGCGCCTGCTCGCAGGTTCCGACGAACTAGAACAATTGCGCCAGCGCGTTATCGCCGCGCATCATCTTGACGCGATGCAACCGGGCGAGATCGAACCCTATGTCCGCCACCGGCTGAACCATGTCGGATGGGATGGCGAGCCAGCTTTCGAGCAAGGGTTGTTCACTCGGATGCATAAGGCGACCGGCGGCATTCCGCGCAAAATCAATCAGGTCATGACGCGGTTGCTGCTGCTGGGGGCAGTCGAAGAACAGTCGACTATCGATCTCGCCATGCTGGAAGCGGTGATCGAGGAAATGGCGGGCGATTCTTCCGCCGAAGATTCCCCGGTCGACGATCGCATCCGGCCCGACCCCAGCAAAAAGGCGGCTCAGGCCGTCGCCGAGGCGAAGCGCGAGGAATCGGATCGTGCGCGTGCATCCACCGCTCCGGCGGAAGATCGCGGTGTCGAACAGGGCCTCGCCGAAGCGCAGATCGCGGCGATCGAAGCCGCTTTCGGCGGGCACGAGAACCAGATCGCAAAATTGCGCCGCGACGTTTCCGAATTGCAGCAGGCGGATCCGGCATCGAACGCAGGCGTTTCCGAAGCCATCGAGGAGCGTCTCGCAACCATGGAAGCGCGCCTTGCCGAACAGGAGGCGTCGATCCGTCATGTGCTCGAATTGCTGATCGCGCATTTCGAAACCGATGGACGGCGAGAGGCCGCCTGAGGCGAGGAGGTTTGGCTTGGAACAGCGCAGGATAGCATCCTCTCGAATTCTCAACGGCTTGTCGGTCGATGTGGAGGATTGGTTTCAGGTCGGCGCGTTCGAAAACACCATCGATCGCGCCGATTGGAACGGCCTGGCGCTGCGCGTGGCTGACAATGTCAAATTCGTGCTCGACCTGTTCGATGCCTGCGCGGTCAAGGCGACCTTCTTCACATTGGGATGGGTGGCGGAACGCGAACCCGCTGCGATCCGATCCATTGTGGAGCGGGGGCACGAACTGGCCAGCCACGGTTACGATCACGCCCGTGTCTTCACTCTGACGCCCGAACAATTCGCCGCCGATCTGGCCAAGACGCGCGCCATTCTGGAAGATGCGGGCGGGGCGGCCATCACCGGCTATCGCGCGCCCAGCTTTTCGATCGATGCGCGCACTCCCTGGGCGCACGAGGTCCTCGCGGACCACGGCTATCGCTACAGTTCCAGCGTCGCGCCGATCGTGCACGACCATTACGGCTGGCGCGATGCGCCGCGCTTCGCTTTCCGCCCGGTGGAGGGCACCGAGCTCGTCGAGATTCCCGTAACGACAGCGCAGATCGGCGAGCGGCGCCTGGCGGCAGGTGGGGGCGGTTTTTTCCGCGTCCTGCCCTATGCGTTCTCCCGCTGGGCAATCGCGCGCGTAAACGATCGCGATGAACGGCCCGCCATCTTTTATTTCCACCCGTGGGAGATCGATCCCGATCAACCGCGCATGAAGGACGCTCCGCTGCGTTCGCGGTTGCGTCATTACACCAACCTTTCGACCATGGCCGACAAGCTGCGGCGATTGGCAGGCGATTTCAGCTGGGGCCGGATGGACGAAATCGCCCGGATCGAAGCGCAACGCTGCGTGCCCTTCGTATCGTGAACGCGCCGACGCGCCTTGCCGTGCCGAGTGTGTCGCTGGCCCATCTGACCGATCCCGACGAAGCCGCGCGGATCGAACGCTTCGTCACGCAGCAGGGCGGATCGGTGTTCCATCGCCCGCTTTGGCTGCGTGCGATCGAACGGGGGACCGGCCAGCAGGCGATGGGGCTCGTGTTGGAGCAGGCGGGCCAGCTTACCGGGTGGTTGCCGCTCACTCTGGTGCATTCCCCGCTATTCGGACGGGCGCTCGTTTCCAGCGGCTTCGGAGTCGGCGGTGGCGTGCTTGCGCAACGGCGTCACGATGCCGAAACCTTGTGCCGTGCGGCTGAGGAACTGGCGCTCCGCCATCAGGCCGTCTCTGTCGAATTACGTGGCGGGGATGCTCCCGCAGACTGGCAGGTTACGACGACAAGCCATTGTAATTTTGTGAACGATCTGGCCGATGATGACGAGGCGCAATTGCTCGCCATTCCGCGCAAGGCACGCGCCGAAGTGCGCAAGGGTCTGAAGACCGATTTCGAAATCACCATCGGGTCGGACGAGGCGGACCGCGTGGCGCATTATGCCGTCTACGCCGAAAGCGTTCATAATCTCGGCACGCCGGTCTTCCCGCGGCGCCTGTTCGACGCCGTGCTCGACGCGTTCGGCGCGGAGGCCGATATCCTGACCGCGCATCACGACGGCACGCCGGTCGCAAGCGTGCTGTCGCTTTATCATGACGACGGGAAGGGCCCCACCGTCATGCCCTATTGGGGTGGCGGTACCTATGCGGCGCGTGGGCTGCGTGCGAACGAGCGGATGTATTACGAATTGATGCTGCATGCCCGCAAGCGCGGATGCACGCGCTTCGATTTCGGACGTTCCAAGACCGAGAGCGGACCGTATTTCTTCAAGAAGAACTGGGGCTTCGAACCGGAACCCCTGACATATTCGAGCTGGAGCGCTCCGGGCGTCGCGGCGCGCAATATCGATCCGACCGATGAAAGCTATGCGCGCAAGATCGCGCTCTGGAAACGGCTGCCCCTCCGGCTCGCCAACGCCATCGGCCCGCATATCGCGCGCGGACTGGGATAGGCGAGGGTGGGAGATATCCTCTTCCTCGCGCATCGGGTGCCCTTTCCGCCCGATCGCGGCGACAAGATCCGTTCGCATCATCTGCTGAAGGGACTGACGAAACTCGGCTGCGTCCATGTCGGCACCTTTGCCGAAACCGAACAGGACCGGGCGCAGGAGGCGAGCCTTGCCGGGATCGCGGCCAGCCACTGCATGCTCACTCGTTCCAAGCCGTTAGCGCTGGCGGGGATCGAAGCGATTGTGCAGCGGCGAGCGGTCAGCCAGACGGCCTTTCATGACAAGACGCTTTCCGACTGGGTCGCCGCGACGCTCGCTTCGCACCCGATCGACGCGATTTTCGTGTTTTCGGGCCAGATGGGCCAATATGTGCCAGCGGATTTTGCCGGGCGCGTGATCGTCGATCTCTGCGACGTCGATAGCGCGAAATTCGAAACCTACGCGCAGGAGAGCGGATTTCCGCGCTCTTTTCTCTACGCGCGCGAGACCGAGTTGCTGTGTCGCGAAGAAATACGCCTGGCCAACTCTGCGGGCACCACGCTGCTGATTACGGAGAAGGAGGCGGATATCCTGCGCGCTCGCCAAGGCACGCAGGGGGCCGATATCCGCGCGCTGGGGAACGGAGTCGATACCGGCTTCTTCGATCCCGCCTCGACCGAAGCGCATCCGGCGTTACGGTACGAGACGCCGCAATTGGTTTTCACCGGCCAGATGGATTACCCGCCCAATATTGCAGCGGTCGAACGTTTTGCCGAGCGGATCCTGCCGCGTATCCGCGAGAGCGTAGCGGCGGATTTCCACATCGTCGGCCGTGCGCCGACCGCCGATGTTTCGAAACTCGGCCGGTTGGACGGCGTGACGGTCTGGGGCGAGGTTCCGGACGTTCGCCCCTTTCTGCGCGGCGCGACCGCCGTGGTGGCCCCGCTGATGCTGGCGCGCGGCGTACAGAACAAGGTGCTGGAAGCCATGGCGATGGCGCGCCCGGTTCTCGTCAGCGAAGAAGCGGCCACGGGGATCGATGCAAGCGACGGTGAGAATTGGTATATCTGCCGCGATGACGAGGCTTTCGCCAAGCGAGTTTTGGAATTGGCGGACCAGCCGGATCGTGCGGAGGGAATGGGGCGGGCTGCCCGCAGCTTCGTGATCAAGGAAATGAGCTGGGCAGCGGTCGAAGCGGGACTTGCGCGGTTAGTAGGGCGGTCCGATGTCTCCTGCCATCATGCAGCCTGATTCCGCTTTCGGTACGTCCGCTACGGCGATGTCTCCGTCATGGCGGCAGGCTTTGGCGGGGCTCGCTTTCGTCTGGGCGGCGCTGTTTGCGCTGACGCTGCGCGAATGGGGGGAGATGGCGTGGCAGTGGTGGAACAGCGACAGCTACGCCCACATCCTGCTCATCCCGCCGATTATCCCCTGGCTCGCCTGGATGCGGCGTGACGAGTTGGCGGCAATACGCCCGAAGCCCTGGTGGCCCGGCCTTATGATGCTTGGCACGGCGTTAGCTTTTTGGCTCGGGGGACGCGCGAGCGGGATCAATCTGATCGCCCATGCGGGCGCCGTTGCCGCCCTCGCGGCGAGCGTGCCGAGTATACTCGGCCCTCGCGCCACGGCATTGCTTGCGCTTCCGCTCGGCTTCATGGTCTTTCTCGTGCCCTTCGGCGAGGAAATCGTGTGGCCGATGCAGCGACTCACCGCGCATCTCGTCATCGCGCTTACGCATTTGAGCGGCGTGGAGGCGGCTCTCGAGACGATCTATATCACGACGCCGGTCGGCCTCTTCATCGTCGCCGAAGCGTGCTCGGGCGTGAAATTCCTGATCGCGATGATCGCGCTCGGCGTACTCGCCGCCTTCACCGGGTTTTCCAGCTGGTCGCGCCGCGCCGTTTTCCTGCTGGCTTGCGTGGTCGTCCCGATCCTCGCCAACGCGGTCCGGGCCTGGGGGACGATCTATCTCGCTCAATATATCGGCCCCGAACGCGCCGGTGGAATCGATCATCTGATCTATGGCTGGGTGTTTTTTGCCGTCGTCGTCGCCATCGTGCTCGGTCTCGCCTGGCGCTGGTTCGAGCGGACGCCGGAGGAAGCGGGATGGTCGCTCGCCGAACTGGAGCGGAGCCGGATACTGTCGCGTCTGGAAGCTTTCGACGCGCGCCTGCCCCTCGTCATGGGTCTTGCGCTCGGAGCGTGCGCCATCGCCGCCGCGTTGGCGATTGGCCTTGCGCCCGCGAACGGCTAGGCGCGGACCATGTGCGGGATCGCCGGTATCTTTCATTGCGGCACGCCCAAGCCGGTCGAACCCCATCGCGTCGGCCGGATGTGCGACGCGATCGCCCATCGCGGACCCGACGGGGCGGGCGTGTGGACGGGCCCCGGCGTCGGGCTCGGCCATCGGCGCCTCTCGATCATCGACCTCGCCGGATCGCCCCAGCCGATGCATTCGGTGGACGGGCGCGCGGTGCTCGTTTTCAACGGAGAAATATACAATTTCAGAGCGTTGCGCCGCGAACTTGAAGGGCAGGGCGCAAAGTTTCGTACCGATGGCGATAGCGAAACGATCCTCGCCGCATGGCAGCGCTGGGGTCCGGATTGCCTGAGCCGCCTCGAAGGCATGTTCGCCTTCGCGCTGTACGATTGCGACCGGCGGCAGCTTTTCCTCGCGCGGGACCGGTTGGGTGTGAAGCCGCTCTTCACCGCGACGCTGAGCGATGGAAGCCTGATCTTCGCATCCGAGCTCAAGGGGTTGCTGGCGCATCCTCTCATGCGTTCGCAAGTCGATCCGCTCGCGATCGAGGATTACATGACTTGGGGCTATGTGCCCGATCATCGATCGATCCTGAAGGGCGTAGAAAAGCTCCCGGCAGGCCATTTCCGCCTGCTCGATCACGATCGCCCGCCCGCACCGCCGCGGCGGTGGTGGGATGTCTCGTTCGAAACCCGCGCGAAGGGATCGGTCGCCGACCAGTCGGCGGAACTGCTTCACCATTTGCGCGAAGGTGTCTCGAGCCGCATGGTCGCGGACGTGCCGTTGGGCGCGTTTCTGTCGGGCGGCGTGGACAGTTCCAGCGTGGTCGCGCTGATGTCGGAGGCGAGCCGTGATCCGGTGACGAGCTGCTCGATCGGCTTCGATGTCGCGGAAGTGGACGAGACCAGCCATGCCCGGCTCGTCGCCGAACGTTTCGGGACCGACCATCGCGAACGGATCGTCTCGCCGGGCGACGTCGCCGATCTGGACCGTATCGCCGGAATTTTCGACGAGCCTTTCGCCGATGCTTCGGCACTGCCGACGCTGCGCGTGTGCGAGCTGGCGCGTGACAGCGTGACGGTCGCGCTGTCGGGCGACGGGGCAGACGAAGCACTGGCCGGGTATCGCCGCCAGGTTTTTCACCACCGCGAAGAGCAGGCGAGGGCCGTACTCCCTCAAGCCTTGCGCGGACCGGTGTTCGGCACGCTCGGCAAAATCTGGCCCAAGGCCGACTGGGCGCCGCGCCCCTTACGCGCGAAGACGACATTCCTCTCGCTCGCCGAAGACGGCGCGGCGGGCTATGCGCGGGCGCTCGCTATCCTCGACGCGAAGGCGCGGGCGCACCTTTATGGCGACACGCTGCTTCGCGAGCGTGGCGAGTATCGCGCCGAGGATCGGCTCATCGAGACGATGGACCGAGCGCCTGCCCGTAGCGGATTGGACGCGGCGCAATATGCCGATCTCACCTTCTGGCTGCCCGGCGATATCCTGACCAAGGTGGACCGGACCAGCATGGCCGTGGGTCTCGAAGCGCGCGAACCGCTTCTCGACCATCGCCTGATCGAATATGCCGCCACTCTGCCGGAAAGCCGCCGTATCCGCGGTCGACAGGGCAAGTGGCTGATGAAGCACGCGATGGAACGCTATCTTCCCGACGAAATCCTCTATCGCCCCAAACAGGGTTTCGTAACGCCGCTGGCCGAATGGTTCCGTGGTCCGCTGGCCGGTATGGCGCGCGGCGTGGCGCGCAGTGAAGTGCTGGTGGGCACTGGCTGGTTCGATCGCGCCGCGCTATCGCGTCTTGCAGAGCGCCATATCTCCGGCGCGTCAGACAATGGGCGGGTGCTGTATCAGCTCGTCATGCTGGAAAAATCGCTCGCCCGGCTCGGGATCGGCTGATCCCCGAGCCGGACGAGTGAATAGATCAGCGCGCGTCCACCATCACGATTTCCGCATCGTCCAGCGCTTCGACCACGATCTCGGGCTCGCCCGTAATCGCGACGCCGTCGCGCGGCTGCGCTTCCTGGCCGTTTACGCGGATGCGTCCGGTCGGAGCGACGAGATATTGGTGACGCGATCCGTCGCTGGTCCAGGTCGCGCTCTGACCCGCCTTCAGCGTCGCGGCGACAACCTTGGCATCGGTCCGGATCGAAAGCGCGTCGTCCTCCTCCGGCGTGCCGCTCGCTAGAATGGCGAAGCCGCCTTCGCGCCCGGCCTTGGGAAATTCGCGCTGGCCCCAGCCGGGCGCTTCGCCGCGCCGGTCGGGAATGATCCAGATCTGAAACAGCGTCGTCGCCTCGTCTTCGACGTTATACTCGGCGTGAGTGATCCCGGTCCCGGCGCTCATCACCTGAACGTCTCCCGCCGCCGTGCGGCCCTTGTTGCCGAGCGAATCCTGATGCGTGATCGCCCCGCTGCGCACGAAGGTGACGATCTCCATGTCATTATGCGGGTGGGGCGGAAAACCGCTCTGCGCCGCGATCGTGTCGTCGTTCCAGACGCGGATATTGCCCCAGCCCATGCGGTCAGGATCGTGATAGCTGGCGAAGGAGAAATGGTGTCGAGCGTCGAGCCATCCGTGATTGGCATGGCCGAGCGTGTCGAAGGGTCGGATATCGATCATTTTAGACAATCCACATCGGCGGGGTTGGTTGGCCGCCGGCAATGACGATTAGCTGGGGTGGCTTTCCCCGGTCTGCAAGACCGGGTCAGGCCGCGCCGTGTCCGCGCGCCATGTAGTCGGCGCTCTGCATCTCCATCAGGCGGCTGACCGTGCGCTCGAACTCGAAGGCGCCGTCGCCCGCGGTGTAAAGGTCTTCGGGTTCGGCGGCGGCAGTCGCGAAGAGCTTCACGCCGTTCTCGTAGAGAGCATCGACAAGCTTGGTGAAGCGCATGGCTTCGTTGCGATTGTCCGGCGACAGGCGCGGAATGCCGACCACGATCACGCTGTGGAAGGCGTGGGCGATCGCGAGATAATCCGCCGCGCCGCGATTTTCGCCGCACAAGCGCTTGAAGCTGAACACGCCCACACCCTTGAAGCTTTTGGGCACATGCAGCGTGCGGCCTCCGCCAAGGTCGAGATCGCCCGATGGAACGTGATCGGCATCCTCGGGCGAGTAATCGGTGAGCCGAAAGAACGCTTCGCGCACCTGTGCAGTCGCATCCTCGCCGAGCGGGGTGTGCCAGGTGGCGATATCGCCCAGCCGGTCGAGCCGGTAATCGGTCGGCCCGTTCAGCGGCACGACGTCCAACTCGGCCTCGACCAGATCGATAAAGGGCAGGAAGAGCGAGCGATTGAGCCCGTCCTTATAGAGATCGCTCGGCGGGCGATTGCTGGTCGTGACGATGCTGACGCCCTCATCGCAGATCAGCGCCGTGAATAGCCTCCCCATGATGGCCGCGTCGGCGGTGTTGGTGACCACCATCTCGTCGAAGGCAAGACAGCGGACGTCCTCGGCGATGGCTTTCGCGACGTGGCGCACGGGTTGCCCCTGGCCGGTATCGCGCGCCGCCTTCATCCGGCGATCGGCTTCGAGCATGAATTCGTGGAAATGCGCACGACGCTTCTCGGGGATGCCGAGCGTCTGGACGAACAGATCCATCAGCATGGATTTGCCGCGGCCGACACCGCCCCACATGTAGACACCCTGCGGCGGCGCTGCCTCTTTCGAACCGAACAGGCGCGACAGGAGCCCGCCGCTGGGCCGCTCTGCTTCCAAGTCTTTCTGAAGTCGGTCGAGCCGTTCGGCGGCGCGGCGCTGATCTGGGTCGGGCTGCAATTCCCCCGCCGCGATCAGTTCTTCGTAGCGCGAGAGCAATCCGCTCACGAAGCGTCGGGACCGGTGCCGGAACTGGGGCGCATCTTGCGGACGATGCCGGAGAAGGACGCGACGCGGTGTTCGCCCTGTTCGACCAGACCGCGCACGAAGACCAGTTTACCGGTTTCCTTCACGATCTCTGTGACCGCATCGAGAGGTGTACGCGCCTTGCCTCCGCCCACGAACTGAGTCGAAAGCTCGAGCGTGACCGAGGGCCCGGCATTGCCGCTACCGAGCGTGTGCATGGTGGTGAACAGCGCGATGTCGATCAGCGAGAGCGTGACCGCGCCATGGATGATGCCCTGAAGGTTCTCGTGCCGCCGCTCGGGGAACATGCGCAGCCGCGCTTTCCCGTCATCGTCGACGCGCGTGATGAGCTTGCCCATCACCGCGCCGTTGAACAGCGTTTCGTCCTTGAGGTTCCAGTGGTTCCAACCGGGATTGTCCGGATCCGGTCCGTGCTCGAAAACGTCCTGTGCCAGCACCTTAGATCGCGCGCTCGGCGATCATCTTCTTGGTTTCGGCGATAGCCTTGGCCGGGCTCAAGCCCTTGGGGCAGACATTCGCGCAGTTCATGATCGTGTGGCAGCGATAGAGCCGGAACGGATCTTCGAGCTGGTCGAGCCGTTCGCCGGTCATCTCGTCACGGCTGTCGGCCAGCCAGCGATAGGCCTGAAGCAGGATCGCCGGGCCGAGGAACTTGTCGCTGTTCCACCAATAGCTGGGGCAGGCGGTCGAGCAGCAAGCGCACAGGATACACTCGTACAGACCGTCCAGCTTTTCGCGCTGATCGGGCGATTGCAGGCGTTCCTTGCCGCTGGGCGTGGTGGAGACGGTCTGCAACCAGGGCCGGATGCTGGCATATTGCGCGTAGAAATGCGTGAAATCGGGGACGAGGTCCTTGATGACTTCCATGTGCGGCAGCGGCGTGATGCGAATCTCGCCCTTCATGTCCTCGATCGCGGTGGTGCAGGCGAGGCCGTTCTTGCCGTTCATGTTCATCGAGCACGATCCGCAGATCCCTTCGCGGCAGGAACGGCGGAAGGTCAGCGTGGGATCGACTTCGTTCTTGATCTTGAACAGGGCGTCGAGAACCATCGGCCCGCATTCGTCGAGATCGATCTCGAACGTGTCGTAGCGCGGGTTTTCGCCGCTATCGGGATCGTAACGATAGATCTTGAACTTTTTCACCCGGCCGGCACCGTCGGCGCTGTGCGCGCGGCCCTTGCCGCTGATCTTCGAATTTTTCGGAAGAGTGAAGGTCGCCATGGCGGAAAATACGTCCTGTTGCTTTGTGAAACTCGTTTAGCGGTTCGAGCGCGCGGCGCAAGGGTCGGGAACCCGCAATGTCTGCCGCAAGTCTTGCAAGATATGGAACACGAACCGCCGCACTTCACCAATGCCGCCATATTCGGGGCGAGCGGAGGGATCGGTAAAGCCCTGTGCATCGCTCTCATGGAAAGGGGCGTGAAGGTCCATGCGGGAAGCCGCTCAGGCGACGCCCCCGTCGAAGGGGCGCAAGGGTTTCGTTTCGATCTCGCAGACGAAGCCAGTATCGCCGCAGCAGCCGAAACGATGCGGGACGATCCGCCCGATCTCGTGCTTGTCGCGACAGGCGTTCTTACCCTTGCGGACGGGACCGGGCCGGAGCGCATTTACAAGGCTCTGGACGGCGCGGCGATGGGCGAGGTCTTCGCGCTCAACACGATCGGCCCCGCGCTGATCGCGAAGCATTTGCTGCCCCTGTTGCCGCGCCGGAAACGTTGCGTGTTCGCAGCGCTGTCCGCTCGCGTCGGATCGATTTCGGACAATCGCCTGGGTGGATGGCACAGCTATCGCGCCAGCAAGGCGGCGCTGAATATGCTGGTGCGCAATTTCGCCATCGAACTGGGCCGGACGCACAAGGAGGCGGTCGTGGCCGCGCTCCATCCGGGCACAGTCGACACCGCTCTGTCAGAGCCGTTTCAGGGCAATGTCCCCGACCAGCAATTGACCGAACCGATGGAGGCGGCACAGAATCTGCTTGCCGTCATCGACGGGCTCTCACCCTCCGACAGCGGCAGCCACTTCGACTGGCAGGGCGAGACGATTCCGGCCTGACCCTTCCGCTCCCTTAAGGGGGAGGTGACAGGTCGCGACGGCAATGCCAACGGGGGCGGCGATGCGCATTGCGATTTACGACCTCGACCGGACGCTGACCCGACGGGCGACCTTCACGCCCTTCCTGCTGTTCGCTGCGCGCAAAGCAGCGCCGTGGCGGCTGCTTTTCGCGCCAGTCTGGATACTGGCCATGCTGGCCTATCGCATGGGCACCATGTCGCGCGCGCGGTTGAAACTGTTCGGAATGCGCTTGCTCGTCGGTCGTCGTTCGCGCCGTGATCTTGAGACACTCGGAGCGCAATTCGCCGCAGGCGTGATCGAGGGAAGGGGCCTGATGCCTGCGACCATCCGCTTGCTGGAAGAGGACCGCGCGGACGGTGCCCGCCTCGTCCTCGCCACGGCGGCCTTCGATATCTACGCCGCTCCCTTCGCCGATCTACTGGGTTTCGACGATGTGGTCGCCACCCGTTGGCAGGGCTTCGACCGCGTGCCCGACAATTGCTATGCCGATACCAAGCTCGCCAGCGTCTCGGAGCAACTGCCCGCGCTTGGTCAGGCCCACACCCGCTTCGTCAGCGACAGCTTTGCCGATGCGCCGCTCCTCGACGCGGTAAGCGATCCGATCTTCGCGGCGACCTCGCGCCGCAAGGCCGGAAAGGCCGCAGCGCGCAATTGGCGCGTTATCGATCCGCGCGATCCTTGATCGCTTTGACAATCGCATCGGCGGCCCGTTCGCTTGCCGGACGATCCCCGAGGTCGATCGTGTAGGCGAACAGCTCTTCCTGGCGCGCCCGATAGCGTTCGCCGATCGCCTGCATATCGGGAAGCATGCCCGTCAGTTCGTCCACGCTGCGAACGACCGGGCCGCATTCCCAGAACAGATGCCACTCGTCGTCCTCGGCCTTCACGTCGCGGCGGGCATCGAAGAAGAAGGCGGGGCGGGGGCGCACCAGGAATTCGTAGATCTGGCTGGACGCATCGCCGAGATATGCGTCGGCAGCGAGCGTGTAGGTCATATCGAACAGGCGCGGGCTGTCGGTATCGATCAGGATATTGCCGGCCGTCAGCGCTTCTTCGGGAATGTCCGGTCGCCGCCGCGCAAGTCCGTATTCTGGCGAGACGTGCAGCTCCTTGCGGAACAGCATGACATGGGGCGCGAAAATCAGATTGAAGCGCTGCCCAGCCTCGCTCGCGAACCAGCGCAGGATGTCCGGCCCGTGATCGTACCAGCTCGACAGATTGGGATCGAAATGCGGATTGTAGACCACGGTCGGACGCTTGGCGTCGAACAGGTCGGGCCGCGCCGCCAGATCGATATTCTCGAATTTGGGATAGCCGATGACCACCAGCTTCTCAGGCTCGACACCGTGCGCGACCAATTGGTCGACGACCTTGCGACCGGCCACGAAGCTGCGATCGAAGCGGCGGTAATCGGGATGGTAGCTGACGCTGCGATCGCCGGCGCCATGGGGCACCTTGGCGAATAGCGGCATGACGTCAGCGGGAATGCGCTTCTTCAGGCGCAGGCATGTCCGCTCGGTCGAAACGATCATGTCGGCGCTTGCGAACAAGGGGACATGGCTGCGGAGCCGCATCAGGCGGCTGGCGGGCAGTACTTTATCCAGAACACCGGCAGCGGTGCGAGCGATCGGGCCGAGCGTCAGCTCGTGCCAGCGGATCGCGCCCGCCGATTTCTCATCGATCAGGCCTTCGATGCGCGTCCTGATCATGGGGCCCGCATAGGCGATCACGGTTTTCACCTCGGGATGCGTGCGCGTCATCGCGGCGGCAATCCCCGCAAGGTGCGCGACCTGATGGGCCGCATCGTGATTGAAGAGGAACACCACCCGCATCGCGCGACGCTTTAGGCAATCCGGACCACTGCCGCAAAGCATGGATTTGCAAGCCGCCCGCGCTTCGTTCAAAGGGCGATCAAGATGGATGGTCAGAGCACGCCTGTGCCCGCACGCAACGGGCTTCTGAACATCGTGCGCAATCTCGCATGGATCCTCGGCGGCAAGACTTTCGGCGCGATCTGCAGCCTGGTCTATCTGGCCGTTCTGGCACGATCGCTGGGCCTGCGCGATTTCGGCCATTTCTCGCTTTTGTTCGGCACCGCGCAGGCTTTGGTCGCGATCGCGGGCTTTCAGACCTGGCAAACTCTGGTCCGCTTTGGCGCGCGGCATCGGCTGGACGGGGACGAGGCGGCGTTCGGGCGGCTGATCTGGTTTTGCACTTTTGCCGATGTCGGCGGTGCGATTACCGGCTGCGCCATCGCGGCGCTGGTCTATTACGGCTTCGGCTCGCTGCTCGAGTTGAACCCGCAATATATCGACGTCGGCTTCCTCTTCGCCTGTGCGCTGATCTGGGCGCGGCTGACCACCCCGAGCGGCATCGTGCGCGTTCTCGACCGGTTCGACGTCGGCACGTATGTGGAAGCGATCGTGCCGACCGGACGCCTGATCGCCAGCGGCATCATCCTTGCAACCGGGCCGAGCGTGGCGAAATTCGTTTTCGCCTGGGCGTTGTTCGATCTGATCGCGGCGGGGGTCTACTGGATCATGGCGCGGCGGCTGGCGAGGGATTCGTTCCAGTTGCGCCATGCGGGCGGCTGGCGGAAGATGCTGCGCGAAAATCCGGGTATCAAGGGCTTCTTCGGCGTGACTTACGGCGCGACCACGCTGGACGCGGTCGTGAAGCAGGGGCCGCTGCTGGCAGTCGGCTATTTCTTCTCGACGAGTTCCGCAGGTCTGTATCGCCTCGCCGATCAATTGGCACAGGGCGTCAAGCAATTCGCGGTTCTGGTGGCGCGCGCGGTCCTGCCCGAATTCGCCGTGTCGAGCATCGCTGACGAAGCGACGCGCTTCGCCGGCCTTGTCCGCAGCGTCACGCGGATTGCTGCGCTGGCGGGGATCGTCGTGTTGCTGATCGCCGTGTTGTTCGGCGAAGAGGTGCTGGTCCTGATCGGTGGTGACGATTACGCGCGCGCCGCAATCGTCCTGATTCCGCTTGCTTTCGCCGCAGCCTTCGAACTGGCGAGCGTGTCCTACGAACCGCTTCTGTATTCGACGGGCAATGCGGGCCGGGCCCTGCAGATGCGGGCAGCTGCGGTCGTAACTCTCGTCATAGCGGTGCTGGCCCTGCATTCGGACGGTAGCCCGGTGCAGATCGGCTGGGCGGTGGCGCTGGCAATGGGCGTGTTCTATCTCGGCATGAGCCTTTCGGCGTGGATCATCCTGCGGCGCATGCGGCATCAAGGCGGACCATCGTGATCGCGAGCGCGCTCGTTTTGGCGGGGACCAGGCCGGAAGGCGATCCGCTCGCGCGCGAATTGGGTGTGGCGCACAAGGCGCTGATCGAGATCGACGGCCAGCCGATTTTGGTTCGGGTAGTGCGCGCTTTGCGTGAAGCTGGAATCGAGCGGGTGCTCGTTTCGGCGAACGAACCGGCGGTGATCGATCTGGCCCGACAAAACGGCGCGGAAATTTGCCCGCCAGCCTCCGGACCGAGCGAAAGCGTTGCAGAAGCCTTCGAACGCACGGGCGCACCCCTCATCGTCACGACAGCCGACCATGCTTTGCTCGAAGCCCGATGGGTTTCCGAACTGGTCGCCAAAACGCCGTCCGATGCCGATCTTTCGGTGATGATGGCGCGCCGCTCGGATATCGAGCGTGCTCTGCCCGAAACGCAACGCACTTACCTGCGCTTTGCAGATGGCGAGTGGTCGGGTTGCAATCTGTTCTACCTGGCAAGTCCTCGCGCCGAGGCTGCGCTGGCGACCTGGCGCGCCGTCGAGGCCGACCGCAAACGACCGTGGAAGCTCGTCGCGCGTCTCGGCCTGCGCAATCTATTCTCCTACGCCATTGGAAGGCTGACTCTGGCCGACGCACTCGCGCGCCTCGGCCGTCGGATCGGCCTCGAAGCGCGTCTTGTCGCGGCGAGCGATGGGCGCGCTGCGATCGATGTCGACAAGATGCGCGATCTCGATGACGTGCGACGCCTGCTCGACCAAGACGGCGAGCGACGCTGAACGAAAACGGGGGCGGATCCGAAGACCCGCCCCCGCAATCATGCTACCTATAACTGGCGATCAGTCGCCGAAAGTGCGCTGCCACCAGCCACGCTTGGGTTTCGCGGTTTCCACAGTACCGGCACTCTCTTCGCTCGACGAAGGAGCCTCGTTTGCGGGCGTCTCTTCGGGTGCAGGCGCGTCTTCCGCTTTGACCTTCGGCTTGCGCGTGCGCTTGGCCGCGGGCTTGGGCGCATCTTCGCTAGGCGTTTCGGCGGTGTCGGAGCCCGTCGCTGCCTTCTTGCTGCGCGAGGCGCGCTTGGGCTTCGGCTTTTCTTCCTCGGCCGCCTCGACCGGGGCTTCGCTGGCCGGTGCGTCCTCGGTCACCGCTTTCTTGCGCGGCGCGCGCTTGCGCTTCGGCTTTTCGCTCGGCTCGGCCTCTTTCGAGCCGGTGTCCGTCGCCTCGGAAGTTGCGTCGCTTTGCGCAGCCTTCTTGCGAGGGGCACGCTTGCGCTTCGGCTTTTCGTCCTTGGCGCTTTCGTCCGCCATGGCTTCGGCGGTTTCCGGAGCATCGTCGGGCCCGGCGACGACCGCCATATCGCCAACGACATGCTCGGAAACCTCTTCGAGGTTCTCTGCGCCGCTTTCGTTCACATCGTCCTGACGCGACCGATTGCGACCGCCGCGACGGCCGCGTCCGCCACGGCGACGCTTGCGCTTGGGACGATCATCGTCCTCGCCATGCTCGCTGCCGCGGTCGCCGTTATCATTGTCGCTATCGTCGGAATTCGACTGGCCATCGTCGTTCGAACGCTCGTCGTCGTTTCGGTCGTCCGAACGGTCGCGCTTGCGATTGCGGTTGCGTCCGCCCCGGCGACGCTTGCGCTTGCCATCGCCGTTATCGTCGTCGCGATCCGAAGTGCGATCACGGCGGGGCTCGTCGTCCTCGTCGAGATCGCTGTCGTCTTCGATGTCCGAATCGTCGTCTTCGTCGAAAGCGATCGGTTCGAACTTCGGCGCATCCTTGGGCTTGGGCCCGTGGCTGGAGACGTCCATCTTGGCGCCTTCGTCCTCGCCTTCCGGCAAGACTTCGACCGTCACGCCGTAGCGCTCCTCGATCTCCATCAGGTCCGAACGCTTTTCGTTGAGGAGATAGATCGCCGCTTCGGTGCTGGCGGCAAGGCGGATGATGGTGCCTTTGCCCTTCGCCGCTTCGTCCTCGATCAGGCGCAGGGCGGAAAGGCCTGCGGAGCTCGCAGTGCGAACCAGGCCGGTGCCGTCGCAATGCGGACATTCGCGCGTGGTCGCTTCGAGCACGCCGGTGCGCAGACGCTGACGGCTCATTTCCATCAGGCCGAAGCTGGAGATGCGCCCGACCTGGATCCGCGCCCGGTCGGTCTTGAGCGCGTCCTTCATCGCGCGCTCCACCTTACGGGTGTTCGAATGCTGCTCCATGTCGATGAAGTCGATCACGACGAGCCCGGCCATGTCGCGCAGGCGCAATTGGCGGGCGATTTCGCGGGCGGCTTCGAGATTGGTGTGGAGCGCGGTCTGCTCGATCCCGTGTTCCTTGGTGGAACGGCCCGAGTTGATGTCGATCGAAACCAGCGCCTCGGTCGGATTGATGATCAGATAGCCGCCGGATTTCAGCTGCACCATCGGATCGTACATCGCCTTGAGCTGGTCTTCGGCGCCATACCGCTGGAACAGAGGAACTGGATCGGAATAGGCCTTAACCCGGCGGGCGTGGCTGGGCATCAGCAGCTTCATGAAGGCCTTGGCCGATTTGTAGCCCTGCTCGCCCTCGACCACGACCTCTTCGATCTCGCGATTGTAGATGTCGCGGATGGCGCGCTTGATCAGGTCGCTGTCCGAATGAATCAGGGCAGGCGCGCTGGAGGACAGCGTGTTTTCGCGGATCTCGTCCCACAACCGGGCCAGGTAGTCGAAGTCGCGCTTGATCTCGGTCTTGGTGCGCGAAAGCCCGGCGGTGCGGACGATCAGGCCCATCGAACGCGGCAGGCTGAGATCGCCGACGATCTGCTTCAGACGCTTGCGGTCGCTCGCCGAATTAATCTTGCGGCTGATGCCGCCGCCGTGGCTGCTATTGGGCATAAGGACCGTGTAACGCCCGGCAAGGCTGAGATAGGTGGTCAGCGCGGCGCCCTTATTGCCGCGCTCTTCCTTCACGACCTGAACGAGCAGCACCTGGCGGCGCTGAATGACGTCCTGGATCTTGTATTTGCGACGCAGCGCCATGCGGCGCGCACGCGCATCGTCGACTTCCTTGGCGCGGGTACGCGGCTTGCCACCCTTGCCGTTGCGGCCGCGTTGGCGGCGGCGACCGCGCGAGCGACCGTTATCGTCGTCGCTGTCTTCGCCACTGTCTTCGCCATCATCGTCTTCGTCGGAATCGCCGGCAACCTGGCCTTCCTCGATCGTCGCGACGTCGTCCTTGTCGGAAGTATCGACCTCTTCGAGGCCGTCTTCGGCGAATTCTTCCGCCAGCGCTTCGGAGCTTTCCTCCTCGGCGTCGTATTCCTCGCCCGGCATCTGGCCGCGCTCTTCCTCATCGTCGCGAAGCCGCGCCTCTTCCTCGGCCACTTCGGCTTCGGCGGCGAGCAGGGCGTCGCGATCTTCCTTGGGAATTTGGTAATAGTCGGGATGGATTTCGCCGAAAGCGAGGAAACCGTGGCGATTGCCGCCGAAATCGACGAATGCCGCCTGCAGCGACGGTTCGACGCGCGTTACCTTGGCTAGATAGATATTACCCTTGATCTGCTTGTGATCGGCAGATTCGAAGTCGAACTCCTCAATCCGATTGCCTTTGAGGACCGCCACCCGGGTTTCTTCCTGGTGGCGCGCATCGATTAGCATGCGCGTTGCCATTGATATGTCTCCAAGCGCAGGGGGGCGGGTGCGACCCGGCCTCGCCCTTGCGCGAATATTGATGAAAACCGCCGCTGCCGACCATTGGGTGGGCGAGGGCGGTCGATAGGAACCGGACGGAACGCGAACAGCGCCCGCTCCGGAAATGCGTGTCTGCCACACCGAGCCCGCGCAAAGTGCGCGATACCATGCCCGCATCGGCCACGCCGCGGGCATCGGCCTGCGGGCGGAAGAGCGGGGAGGGCTTGATCATGTGTCGCATCAACCTGTTTCGAGGGATCGCGAAAGTAAGAGGCGATCCCGCGCCGGGTCCGATTGGTTTCGGACTCTTGCAAAATCAGCGCTAGCATTGTGACTATCCCGCGGCAACCATATTGCGTGAACAGGATATTGCGCGGTGGTGCGTTAAGCCCGTAATGCTCACGCCGCGATGCTGCGCAATCCCTCCCCCTATTTCATCCTGGCCTTGCCGGTGGCGCTGTTTGCGCTGGTGATGGGCGTAGCGGCAGCGAGTGGCCAAAACTTGCCTGCACCGCAATTCGGCCGCGATTACGTCAAGCGGATCGCGCTGGATGATCGGGGTGGAATCGAACTGCCCGAAATTCAGGGCGACGACAGCGACGAGCGACCGCTGGTGGTGATCGATCCCGGCCATGGAGGGCACGATCCGGGGGCCTCGGGCGTCGATGTAGTGGAGAAAAACCTCGTCCTCGACCTCGCTCTGGCCCTGCGGGATGCATTGCTTGAACAGGGCGATGTGCGCGTGGCGCTGACCCGGAGCGATGATCGCTATCTGCTTCACGCCGAACGCTACGAGATCGCCCGGCGGCTCGGCGCGGACCTATTCGTGTCGATCCACGCCGATTCCGCGGGCGAGGCCAGCGAGGTCGAAGGCGCCAGCATCTATACGCTCTCGACCAGGGCGAGCAGCGAGGCGGCGGCGCGCTTTGCCGAAAGGGAGAATCGCGCCGACCGGATCAATGGACAGGAGATTTCCGGACAGAGCGATTTGGTGAACACCATATTGGTCGAATTGTCGCAGCGACGGACGCAGGAGGAATCGCGCGAATTCGCCGATCTGATCCAGCGCGAGGGCGAGGACAGGATCCGGTTCCACCCGCAGCCGCGCCGCTCTGCCGCTCTGAAGGTCCTGCGTGCGCCCGACGTGCCCAGCGTCCTGTTCGAAAGCGGCTTCATCACGAATGAGGAAGAAGCCGCGCGCCTCGCCTCGCCCGAAGGCCGCCGCCGCTTCGCCGAGACGCTGGCGCGCGCGATCCGCATCTATTTCGTCCGCCAGCGTGAAGACCTGCTGGAAGAGCGTCCGGCGCAATCGGGCGAAGATGCGGCAGCCGATACCCCTCCGGACGAGCCCGCCGAAGCCAAGAACGAGACGTCTACACCATAAGCTGCGACGGCTCCGCCGGTTCGTTATGGCGCGAGACAGGATCGCTATGCTAGAGGGCCGACACCGGACGATGGGATCCCGATGGCCGAACACTCTACGCTAGACTATTTCCGCTACCGCATACGCCGTGACACGAGCGAAACGCTCGCGTGGTTCGGCGCCAATTGGCGTGAGCACCGTTGGTTCAAATACGGCACCATCCTCGTCGGCCTGGGGCTTGCCGGGCTCATCGCGGCGTGGGCGCTGCTGGCGCGCGACCTGCCGGATGTCGAAACCCTCCTCGAATACGAAACGCCGCTGCCCACCGTAGTGCGCGGCGGCGATGGGGAGATCGTGCACTCCTACGCTCGCGAACGCCGCGTCCAGCTGCAATATGCCGATTTCCCGGTCCAACTGGTTGAAGCCTACCTGGCAGCCGAAGACCGGACCTTCTTCAGCCACGGCGGCGTCGACCTGACCGGCACGGCCAATGCCGTTTTCGATTACGCGAGCAAGATGGGTTCCGGCGAACGAGCCGTGGGCGGCTCCACCATCACGCAGCAGGTCGCGAAAAATCTCCTTCTCGGCGATGAGTATTCGGTTACGCGCAAATTGAAAGAAATGATCCTCGCCCGCCGGATCGAGGACACTTTGAGCAAGCGCGAGATTCTCGAACTCTATCTCAACGAAATTCCTCTTGGCCGCCGCAGCTTCGGCGTGCAGGCGGCAGCGCGCGCATATTTCGACAAGGATGTGGGCGATCTCGATCTCAACGAGATGGCGTTTCTCGCCATTCTCCCCAAGGCCCCCGAACGCTACGGGCGCGAGCGGTTTCGCGATATGGCGATCGAACGTCGCAATTTCGTGCTCGACCAGATGGTGGCCAACGATTTCATCACCGCGTCGGCGGCAAGCGCAGCCAAGGCCAAGGATCTCGGCCTCGTCGAGCAGCGGGTCGAGCGTTCGGCCGATGCCGGCTATTTCCTCGAGGAAGTCCGCCGCCAGCTGATCGAGAAATTCGGTGAAACGGCGGAGGACGGCGCGAACAGCGTCTATGCTGGCGGATTGTGGGTGCGCACATCGCTCGACACGGAGTTGCAGGATGCGGCACGCGATGCGTTGCGGGCTCAGTTGTTGAGCTATCAGGGCAATCGCGGGTTCTCGGGCCCGGTGGCCACGCTCAATCCCGACAATGGCGATCTGATCGGGCAGCTGCGATCCTCCAATATTTCGGTCAATTACGAGGATTGGCGGGTCGGCGTGGTGACGGAAGGCGGATCGTCGCCCAAGATCGCATTCACCGATGGTGAGACCCATTCGCTGCTCGGCGCGCCGAGTTCGCTGAATGCTGGCGATGTGGTGGCGGCGGTCGAGGCGTCGGGCGGGTATCGTCTGCGCGCCGTGCCTGAAGTTTCAGGTGCTTTCCTAGCTCAGAACCCGCAAACCGGCCGCATCCTTGCCATGCAGGGCGGGTTCGATAGCCGCCTCGGCAGCTTCAACCGCGCCACCCAGGCGCTGCGTCAGCCGGGATCGACCATCAAGCCCTTCGTCTATGCAACGGGACTCGACCACGGACTGACGCCTGCCAGCGAGATACCCGACCAGACCTATTGCTTCTATCAGGGCGCGAACCTCGGTGAAAAATGCTTCCGCAATTTCGGTGGCGGCGGGGGCGGTGTACATACGATGCGCTGGGGCCTCGAACAGAGCCGCAATCTGATGACCGTCCATATCGCCATGGATGCAGGCATGCCCAACGTCATCAAGACGTTCGAAAACATGAATATCGGCAGCTACGAACCCTATCCCGCCTTCGCGCTGGGCGCGGGCGACACGACTGTCGAGAAGATGGTCAACGCTTATTCGGCGCTGGTGAATTGGGGCCGCATCAACCAGCCCAGCGTCATCGATTACGTGCAGGATCGCCGTGGCAAGGTGATCTGGCGCGCGGACAATCGCGATTGCACCGGCTGCAACATGGCAGAGTGGGATGGCCAGCCGATGCCGCGCTTCGGCGCTAAGGGCCGTCAGGCGATGGATCCGCGCACAGCCTACCAGACCGTCCACATGCTCGAAGGCGTGGTGACACGCGGCACGGCAGTGCGCCTGCGTAGTCTCGACATGCCGCTGTTCGGCAAGACCGGCACCACCACCGGCCCGACCAATGCCTGGTTTGTCGGCGGCAGTCCGCAGATCGTTGCGGGTATGTATGTCGGCTTCGACCAGCCGCGCAATCTCGGTGGCTGGGTTCAGGGCGGCAACACCGCCGCGCCGATCTTCAAACGCTTCGTCGAGGCGTCGAAAGATCGCTGGGAGGGTGACGAGTTCATCGCGCCCGCCGGGGTCCGCATGGTGCGCGTGGACCGCCGGAGTGGTAAGCGCGTCTTCGATGGCACACCGTCCGACGATCCCAAGGCGGCGGTAATTTGGGAGGCATTCAAGCCCGACACCGAACCGCCCCGTTCGACCCGGCAGGACCAGATCGCGGCCAAGCGCAACGAGATCCTCGAACAGATCCGGCGCGGGCGCGCGGCGCAGCAGCGCACGGTCGCCCGGTCGACGCCGCGTGTCGAGCCGCAGACCGATTTCGTGGAGGAGCAGGGCGGGATTTATTGACCCCGCTCTTCTCTGTACCCCTCGTTCCGGCAGTCCGCTGAACTTTACAAACTGTGCCTGCCCGCTAAGCGCGGGCGGACAGACCATTTTTCGCTGTAAGGAATTCATCGCATGCGTGCCGAAGGGCAGGCCTATATCGACCGTATCGAAGCTGCGCTGGCGCTGGTCCGCCAGTCGCTCGACTGGGAACGCGCCCTGCGTCGTCTTGACGAGCTGAATGCGCGTGTTCAGGACCCGAGCTTGTGGGACAATCCCAAGGAAGCTCAGGCTATAAATCGCGAACAGAAGCAGCTCGAAACCGCGATCGGAACGGTCAACGAAATCTCGTCCGAAATGGCCGATGCGATCGAATTCGTCGAATTGGGCGAGGCCGAGGGAGATGACGAGGTGGTGAGGGACGGGCTCGTCAGCCTCGAACGCCTCGCCACGCGCGCCGATGCCGACAAGGTGCAGGCGCTACTGTCGGGCGAAGCCGACGGCAATGACACCTATCTGGAAATCCACGCTGGCGCAGGCGGTACGGAAAGCCAGGACTGGGCCGAAATGCTGCTGCGCATGTATGCCCGCTGGGCGGAAAAGCGCGGCTTCAAGGTCGAAACGGTGGAATATCAGGCTGGCGATCAGGCCGGGATCAAGTCTGCCACGCTGCTGATCAAGGGCGACAACGCCTATGGGTACTCGAAAACCGAAAGTGGCGTGCACCGGCTCGTCCGCATCAGCCCCTATGACAGCTCTGCGCGCCGCCATACCAGCTTCAGCTCGGTTTGGGTCTATCCGGTGATCGACGATGATTTCGAGATCGAAATCAACGAAAGCGACTTGAAAATCGACACCTACCGCGCGTCCGGTGCGGGCGGGCAGCACGTCAACACGACCGATTCCGCCGTCCGCATCACGCACCAGCCGACCGGGATCGTCGTCGCCAGCCAGAACGACCGCAGCCAGCACAAGAACCGCGCCACGGCGATGAACATGCTCAAGGCCCGGCTCTACGAACGCGAGATGGCGGAGCGCGAGGCGGCTGCGGGCACCGAATACGAAAGCAAGACCGATATCGGTTGGGGCCACCAGATCAGGAGCTACGTTCTCCAGCCCTATCAAATGGTCAAGGATCTGCGCACCGGCGTCACGTCGCCGACGCCCGACGACGTGCTGGACGGCGCGCTCGATCCGTTCATTTCCGCCGCCTTGGCACAGCGCGTGACGGGTGAGACGGTCGAGATCGAGGATGTCGAGTGATCCTTCGTCGGGCCGTCGCTTCGGGCCTTCTGGTGGTGCTTACCGCCTGCGGTCAGGCATCCGGCGACCGGCCCGAATCCGCGATTGAATTTCCTCGGCCCGACCGCCCCGTGTCAGGCCTTGGTTCGAACCAGTTTTCGACCGAAACCGCCCGCGACAATCGCGGCGAGGCGGAGACGGTGATGGAGCTGGCCGGTGTCGAACCGGGCATGACGGTTGCCGACATCGGCGCCGGCAATGGATATTACACCGTCCGCCTTGCCGAACGGGTCGGCGAAGAGGGACGGGTGCTCGCCCAGGATATCGATCGCAGCGCGCTTGAAAGGCTGGGGCGGCGCGTGGAGCGCCAGCGGATCGACAATGTCTCGATCCAGCCCGGCGCGCTCGACGATCCGCATCTGCCCGAAAAGAGCTTCGACAGGATCTTCATGGTCCACATGTATCACGAGATCGGCGAACCCTATGCGCTGCTATGGCGCCTTTGGCCTTCCCTGCGCGAAGGGGGGCAGGTCGTCGTAGTCGATGTGGACCGCCCGACCGACCGGCACGGCATCGCGCCGATGCTGCTCGCCTGCGAATTCGAGCGGGTCGGTTACAAATTGGTCGCTTTCAAGGATGCGCCGGAATTGGCCGGGTACTATGCACAATTCGAACGGTCGGCTAACAGGCCCGCACCGGAGAGTATCGAACCGTGCCGCGGAGACGCGGTCGGCAAAAGGGCTGCGATCAAGCAAGCGGCCACCTGACAAGACGCGAACGAAAGACGTATCATGGCATTCAAGGGTCTCGAACCCATTCAGTATGGCGGCCGCGAAGTGTGGCCGCTGGTCGAAGGCGGCAAGGGCGTTTCGGCGACTAACCACCTGAGTTCGGGCGCCTGGGCGGCGGCAGGCGGCATCGGCACGGTCAGCGCGGTCAATGCCGACAGCTACGACGCCGAAGGCAAGATCGTTCCGCAGGTCTACGACCAGCTGACGCGCAAGGAGCGCCATGAACAGCTGATGCGCTACGCGATCGACGGCGCCACCGAACAGGTGAAGCGCGCACACGACATCGCCGGCGGCAAGGGCGCGATCAACATCAATGTGCTGTGGGAAATGGGCGGCGCGCAGCAGATCCTGGAAGCGGTGCTGGAAAACACCAGGGGCCTCGTCGCAGGCGTGACCTGCGGGGCGGGCATGCCCTACAAGCTGGCCGAGATCGCCGCGCGCTACAATGTCAGCTATCTCCCCATCGTCAGCTCCGCGCGCGCTTTCCGCGCCCTGTGGAAGCGGAGCTATTCCAAGGTTCCGGAGCTGATGGCCGCGGTTGTGTATGAAGATCCGTGGCTGGCGGGCGGGCATAACGGCCTTTCCAATGCCGAGGATCCGACCAAGCCGGAAGATCCCTATCCCCGCGTCAAGGCGCTGCGCGAGACGATGCGCAACGAAGGCGTGTCGGAAGATACCGCCATCGTCATGGCGGGCGGGGTGTGGTTCCTGCGCGAATGGAACGACTGGATCGACAATCCCGAACTCGGCCGGATCATGTTCCAGTTCGGCACGCGGCCCCTGCTGACGCAGGAAAGTCCGATCCCCCAGGAGTGGAAGGACCGCTTGCGCACGCTCGACGAAGGCGACGTGCTGCTGCACAAATTTTCGCCGACGGGCTTCTATTCGAGCGCGGTGAAGAACGATTTCCTGTGGGATCTCATCCACCGCTCGGAACGCCAGATTCCTTACAGCAAGGTCGAAGCGGGCGAGCACACCAAGCAACTCGACATCGGCGTGCGCGGCAAGAACTTCTGGGTCGCGCCGAAGGATTACGACCGCGCGCGGGCCTGGTTCGCCGAAGGGCAGACCGAAGCGCTCAAGACGCCGGACGATACGATCGTGTTCGTCACGCCCGAAAGCCGCGACACGATCCGCAAGGACCAGAAGGACTGCATGGGCTGCCTCAGCCATTGCCAGTTTTCCAGCTGGAAGGATCATGACGACTACACGACCGGCCGCCTCGCCGATCCGCGCAGTTTCTGCATCCAGAAGACCTTGCAGGACATCGCTCATGGCGAGCCTGTGGACGACAATCTGATGTTCGCGGGCCACGCGGCGTACCGCTTCAAGCAGGACCCGTTTTATTCGAACAATTTCACCCCCACGGTGAAGCAGCTGGTAGACCGGATTCTGGCGGGGGATTGAGCGAGCGGGTCAGCGCCACAACTGCATCGCCCTGACCGCATCGCTCATCGTCGCGTCCTCGTCGGGGCGGGACAGGGTGCGTTCGACGATCCGCCACTGGCGGCGGACCCTGGTCTTCTGCCAGAGGTCCATCATCCAGGTCTCGCCCGACCATTCGTGATCGCCCATGCGCGCTTCAAGGTTCATCTGCGTCGCGAAGACCGCGACCGAGCCGTGGCGGCGGACATAGACTTCGCCGAAGCGGTATCCGTTGCATTTGAAGCGCGTCGTCGCTGCTTCCAGCCAGCTCGCCCGGTCGAGAAGCGCGGCGCGCTTGGAGCCCAGCAGGAAGATGAAATCCCGCGTGGCGAGCTTCTTCATCGCGTTGCGGTCACGCTGCATCCATGCGCGCATCCACTGATGTTCGAGCGCTTCGATGCGAGCGGCGAATTCATCCATCTTTCAAGGTCCCTCAAGACAGTCCAGTGAGGACCTGATCGGGTGGGCGATGGCCGTCGGCCCATACGCGGATATTGGCGATGACGCGATGGCCGGATTCCTCTCGCCCTTCGCGTGTGGCGCTGCCGATGTGGGGCAGGGTCATTACATTGGGATGGCGGATCAGGCGCTCGTCTACATGCGGCTCGTCCGGATAGACGTCGAGGCCCGCACCGGCCATGTGCCCGCTCTCGAGCGCGGCGATCAGCGCTTCCTGATCGACCAGATCGCCGCGAGCCGTGTTGATGAGGCTCGCGCCCTCTTTCATTAACCCGATGCGCCGCGCGTCGATCATGCCGCGCGTGCTCTCGCTGGCAGGACAATGAAGCGTAAGAATGTCCGCTTCCCGCACGAGACCGTCGAGCGTCTCGACATAGCGCGCACCGAACATCCGCTCGACCGCTTCGGGCAGGCGCTTACGATTGTGATAAGCGATTTCTAGCCCGAAGGCGCGGGCGCGATGCGCCACTGCTTGGCCGATGCGGC
>NZ_LWFF01000074.1 GCF_001635685.1 Erythrobacter sp. HI0063 | reverse complement strand
GTTCATGGCGCTCGCTCTTGGCGCGGCTCTGGTGCTCGCTCCGCTGGAGGGCATGGCGATCTTCGTGGCGCTGGGCGTCGGGCTGGCGCTGCCCTTCGTCGCAGTCGGTTTCGTGCCCCGGCTTCGACGGCTGCTACCGCGCCCCGGCCCCTGGCTCGCGCGGTTTCGCGCCTGGATGGCCTTGCCCATGGGGCTGACGGTGGTGGCGCTGGGATGGCTGGTCTGGCGGCTCGGCG
>NZ_LWFF01000073.1 GCF_001635685.1 Erythrobacter sp. HI0063 | reverse complement strand
ATTATGCGATCGTCAACAGCGTTTTGGTCGACCGTTCGGGGTCGACGCCGTGCCTGCGCATCGACAATTCCGAGACGATCCAGACGACGGGCGACGATGAGCTGGGCGCGCCGCGCTTCAATTCCTTCGTGCTCGATTGCGCCACCGACTTCCGCAATGGGAGCAACGTGACTGCAGATCAGACGCAGGGTATCTTCAACGCGGGCACGAACAACAACGCCAATTTCACGAA
>NZ_LWFF01000072.1 GCF_001635685.1 Erythrobacter sp. HI0063 | reverse complement strand
CGAGATTGCGGCGTTCCGAACCCGCGAACTGCGCGGTGAAGGCCGCCATCAATTCGGCAATATCGGGCCGGTCGACTACGCTTTTGCTCAGGATTCAGTTCGAGCTTTCCTGCGGCGAGGACGCTTGCGGTCTGTTCGGTGATTGTGCCGCCCGGACCGCTGGAGATCGAGAACCGCGCGGGCGCCGCCTCGGGCGTCGATGCTGTCGGGGCAGTTGTTGGTGCAG
>NZ_LWFF01000071.1 GCF_001635685.1 Erythrobacter sp. HI0063 | reverse complement strand
ACCAGATATTTCTCGCCGGTCTTCATCTGGCGATAATCGAGGATCGCGTCCTTCGTCAGCATCTCTTCCAGCGAGACCTTCTTCTTGTAAGAGCTGGCGAAGGTCGTCGTCAGATTGTCGAGCACGCGCTGGCGCATCCGCATCACACGCTCCATGCCCGCATTCTGGAGGAACGGGGTCAGCAGCCAGCCGGACAGCGTCCAGCCGACACCGTAGCTCGGCGTCAGCGTGGTGGGACCCATGTCGAGACGGCCGTAGATGAACATCCGCTTCTGCTGGTTCGACCCGTAGCGCGAATATTCTGTCATCTTGGCGACCGCGACCTGC
>NZ_LWFF01000070.1 GCF_001635685.1 Erythrobacter sp. HI0063 | reverse complement strand
GCGCCCATCGCGGAGGGCAACGGGTTCCCGACCGCCGAACCGCAAGAGCGCGCGGCGTGAGCGATCGTATCGCCAAGATCGGCGGATCGGTGGGCGCGTTTGCGGCGGAGGAATGGGATGCGCTCGCGGGCGGCAATCCCTTCGTCAGCCACGCTTTCCTCACCGCGCTGGAAGATTCGGGCAGCGTCGGGCCGGGCACAGGCTGGCAGAGCGCACCGATCGTGATCGAGAGTGAAGATGGCGGTCTGCTGGCCGCGCTGCCCGCCTATCTCAAGGGCCACAGCCAGGGCGAATACGTGTTCGACCACGCCTGGGCTGATGCGTATCAGCGGGCGGGCGGCGACTACTATCCCAAGCTCCAGATCGCCGCGCCTTTCACGCCAGCCACGGGGCCGCGCCTGCTCCTGTCGGACGACAGCCTTGCGCGCCCGCTTCTCGCCGCAGCGGAGCAGGTGTGCGCGCAGAACCATTTCAGCTCGGCACATGCGACCTTTATCGAGCCCGGGCAGGTGCCCCTGTTCGAAGCGGCGGGATGGATGACGCGGCGCGACATCCAGTATCACTGGCACAATCGCGGATACGCGGATTTCGACGGATTCCTGGACGAGCTCGCCTCGCGCAAGCGCCGTGCGCTCAGGAAGGAACGCGCCGCCGCCCAAAGCGAAGTGCGGATCGAGCGATTGCGCGGCGATGCCATTCGTCCCGAACACTGGGACGCGTTCTGGATCTTCTATCAAGACACCGGCGCGCGCAAATGGGGCAGCCCCTATCTGACTCGCGCGGCCTTCGACCTGTTTCAGGAAAGAATGGGCGAGGCGCTTTTGCTGGTGCTCGCCTTCGACGGCGACGAGCCGATCGCGGGCGCGCTCAATTTCATCGGACCCGCCAAGGATGGGGGCGCGCTTTACGGGCGCTATTGGGGCTGCACGCGCGATGTGCGCTTCCTGCATTTCGAACTGTGCTATTATCAGGCGATCGACGCGGCGATCGAATTGGGCCTGGCCCGCGTCGAAGCAGGTGCGCAGGGCGGCCACAAGCTGGCGCGCGGGTACGAACCGGTCGAAACGATCTCCGCGCACTGGATCGCCGATCCCGGCTTTTCGGCGGCGGTGGAGGATTTCCTCGAACGCGAACGCCAGGGCGTCGCCATCGAGAAACTGCATCTGCAAGAGCTGACGCCCTTCAAAAAAGGCTAGGGCCGAGGCCCCAAACGCTCAGGCGGCGCGGCGTTCGATCGCAAGCCATTCGCGCGCGCGGCGCTGGGCTTCGGCGATTTCGCGCGCGGTCATCTCTTCGGAGATATCGGCCCGGCACATCGTGGCGGCTTCGTGTCCGCGCGATGCGGCGATGTTGAACCATTTATGCGCCTCGACGAGATCGCAGGTCACACCGTGGCTGCCGGTCGAAAAGGCGACGCCGAGATCGTAGATGGCATCGAGGCTGCCGCTCGAAAACGCGGCGAGGCATTCGGCCACCAGCGCATCCGCCTGCGGGCCTTGGAGAACGGTAGCATTGCCGCCGTCGATCGAAGTGAAGTGCATGGCTCTTCCCCTGTTCGTGCCGGTAACCCCATTACCGGTCATTCCGGTTCTGTCCGAACATGGTCAACAAACAGTTAACGCCAATTCGATTATTCCATGGGAAAGCCGGGGAAGCGCCCGAATTGGCAGGGATTGCCGCTTGTGCCGCATCGGGCCGCGCCCTATAGGCCGCGCCCGACGGACCTCGCTTTCGGGGGGCCGGGGCCGGGAGCCGGAGAGGGCTTGCGGAATGGGCCGGGTTTCGCGGATGGTGGTGGTCCGCCCGTCAGGGTAGGATAGAGGTGCCGATGGTCGCCACGTTAGCTGTGGATCAGGAAAAACTGGCCCGGATCAAACGGTCCGTGGGCGAAGATTACGTCCCGAGCGACGATGAGGAATATATGGACGAGCGGCAGCTCGACTATTTCCGCATGCTGTTGCTCGAATGGAAGAAATCCATCCACGACGCCGCCGAAGGCACGCTGCAGAATTTGCAGGACGGGCCGCTGCGTGAACCCGATCTCAACGATCGCGCCTCCAGCGAAACCGATTGGGGCATCGAATTGCGCACACGCGACCGGCAGCGCAAGCTGATCGCCAAGATCGATAGCGCCCTGCGCCGGATCGATGCGGGCGAATACGGCTATTGCGAGAAGACCGGCGATCCGATCGGCCTCAGGCGGCTGATCGCCCGCCCGGTGGCCACCATGACCGTGGAAGCGCAGGAAGCGCACGAACGGCGCGAAAAGATCTCGCGCGACGACTGAGCAACCGCGTAAAAATTCTGTGGCTTACCTTTTGTTGAGAGTTGGGCCCTAGAACCGGCGCGAAGCGTAAAAAGGAAGAGCCCCGACGATGTCTGCAGTCGACACCAGGAATGTCAGCCGGGACAGCCTGTTTCTGATGGCCGACATCCAGATCGAGGGACGCAGCGATGCGGTGCGCGCCAAGGTGCGCAATCTTTCGGCTGGCGGCATGATGGCCGATGGCGATTTCTCGGTCGAACGCGGCACGCGGCTGGTGGTCGATCTTCGCCATGTCGGCCATGTTTCGGGCACCGTCGCCTGGGTGCAGGACAGCCGGATCGGCATCGCCTTCGATAAGGAAATCGATCCCAAACAGGTGCGCGCGCGCGTCGGGGTGAGCGAATCGATCGTTCCCACCCATATCCGAACCGCGCCCGCCTTCACCGATCCGCAGAGCGGAAAACGTCGCTTGTGAAGCGAACGGGGGTCCTTGAAAGGGGTCTCCGGCGGCTTCTTCTTCCGGCGATAACGCGACGGTGCTAGCAGGGCAGGCCCATCATGCTGCTTTGCTCCCATTCTTTTCCTTTCGGCCCAGTCGCCCGTCGCGCCGTTTTCGCGATAGCCGCGAGCCTCTCGCTCGCCGCCTGCAATTCGGCGACCGATGACGGCGTGATCGATGTCGCGATCGTCGGCTCGGACGAGGCGATGCGCGCGCCGGGGCTTCGCCTGTCCTTCGCTGCCCAGCATCTGCGCGCCGCCACCGCCCAGGGGCTGGTGCGGCTGGATGCGAACGGACTGGTGGTGCCGGGTATCGCCGAACGCTGGATCGTCACCGATGACGGGGCGAGCTATATCTTCCGCATTCGCGAATTCGATCTGCCGGGCGGCGGGCGTCTGACGGCGCAGGCGGTGCGCGATTCGCTCCGGCGGACCATGACCCGGCTCGATGGAACCTCGCTCGGCCTCGATTTGGAGCGAGTGCGCGATATTCGCGCGATGACCGGGCGCGTCGTCGAAATCCGGCTCGACGGCCCGATGCCCGAACTGCTGCAATTGCTGGCCCAGCCCGAACTCGGCCTCGCCGTGGGCGATGCGCCGCTCGGCCCGATGCAAGCGGCAGTTGCAGATGCGGACGAAGCGGCGGAACCGCTGGAGGGGATCTATCTCGAAGCCATGCCGCCAGAACTTCGCGGCCTGCCGAGCCAGCCGGAATGGGACGAAGGCGTGCGCCCCGTCCGTCTCGTCGCCACCGATGCGCGCGATGCGGTCGCCGGTTTCTCGCGTGGGCTTTACGACGTGGTGCTGGGCGGGACGATCGTCGATTTCCCGCTCGCCGAGGTTGGGCCCCTGTCGCGCGGCGCCATCCGGCTGGACGCGGCGGCCGGCCTGTTCGGACTCGATATCCGCTCGCGCGAGGGTTTCCTTAGCGAAGCGAGCAATCGCGACGCTCTCATCATGGCGATCGACCGGCCGAGCCTGATCGCGGCCTTCAATGTCGGCGGCTGGACGCCAAGCGAGCGGATCGTTCCGCCTGCCCTTCCGTCCGAAACCGGGGCCGCCGCTACCGATGCCGCCGGAACGCCCGCCTGGAGCGCGCTTGATCTGGGCGAGCGCCGCGCCGAGGCTGCGTCGCGCGTCGCGGACTATCGATCCGCCACGGCGGGCGCGCCGATTTCGCTTCGCATCGGCATGCCCAAAGGCCCCGGTGCGGATATACTGTTCAGGGCACTCCAATCGCAGTTTGCCGAGATCGGTATTGCCACGGTGCGTGTGGCGATGGACGAGCAGCCCGACCTCGCGCTTCGCGAACGCATCGCGCGCTATAGCGGTGCGCAGTGGTTCCTCAACCAGTTCGATTGCGCGGTCAGCCGGGCGGTCTGTTCCGAAGACGTCGATTTCCTGCTCGATCTGGCGCGCGATTCGTCGACGCCCGAGGAGCAGGCGAGCTACCTTGCCGAAGCCGAAGCGGCGCTGGTCGCGCTTTCGGTCTATATCCCGTTCGGCCCGCCGATCCGCTGGTCGATGGTGCGCGGCGACGTGACAGGCTTTGCCGAAAACCCGTGGGGCCTCCATCCCTTGTTCCCGCTCTCGGGCGCTCCCATCTAGGGACGGTATGACCAGCGACGACAAACCTCTCGACGGTTCGACGCCCAAGCGTCCGGTTCCCTATCGGCCCGATCCCTCCGAAACGCCGCCGGGTGCGGAGCGCCTGCGGCCTCTGGGGATCGACCTGCCGACAGGTAACGATCCGATCTCGATCCGCCGCCGGGTCGAGGCGCTGGAACTCATTCTCGAGCGCAGCTTCCGCATTCCGGGGACGAATTATCCGGTCGGGCTCGATGCAATCATCGGGCTGGTGCCAGTGGTCGGCGATCTGATCGCCGCGGCTATGGCCTCCTACATCGTGTGGGAAGGCAAGAATCTCGGCATGCCCAAATGGAAGCTGTGGCGCATGGGCGGCAATATCGCCATCGATACCGCGATCGGCGCGATCCCGCTGGTGGGCGATGCGTTCGACCTCGCCTTCCGCTCGAACACGAAAAACCTCCGGATCATCCGCAAGCATCTCGACAAGCATCACCCGGCGGCGCGCACTCTCGACCGTTAGGGCGGCGCCCGCTAGGGCTCGGGAGCATGGCGCAAGACGTAACATACTCCTCCTATCTCGATCTCGACCGCATCCTCGCGGCGCAGCACCCGGTATCGGGCGCGCATGACGAGATGCTGTTTATCATCGTTCACCAGGCCAGCGAATTGTGGCTGAAGCTATGCCTGCACGAATTGCACGAAGCGCGCGAATGCGTGATCGCGGACGATCTGCGCCCGGCCTTCAAGATGCTGGCCCGCGTAGCCCGCGCGCAGGGGCAATTGATCCAGAGCTGGGACGTGCTGAGCACCATGACCCCGCACGATTATTCGACCGTCCGCCCGCATCTGGGCGGATCGAGCGGGTTTCAGAGCGCGCAGTACCGGATGATGGAATTCCTCCTCGGCGGGCGCAATCCGGACATGGTGACGATGCACGAGGCAGTGCCGCAAGTGGCCGAAAGCCTGCGTGCAGAGCTGGGCCGACCGAGCATCTATGCCGAAGTCGTGGCCTTGCTGGCCCGGCGCGGCTTCGCCATTCCCGATAGCGTGCTGGCCCGCGATCACACCGACAGCTGGGACCATAGCGAGGCGGTCGAAGCGGCCTGGGCCGCGATCTATCGCAATCCGCAGGATTTCTGGGATCTCTACGAACTCGCCGAAAAGCTGGTCGATCTCGAATATCATTTCCAGCGCTGGCGCTTCGGCCATCTGAAGACCGTGGAGCGCATCATCGGCTTCAAGAAGGGCACCGGGGGAACGCCCGGCGTGCCCTATCTGGCGGGCGTATTGAAGCAGGCCTTCTTCCCCGAACTGCTCAGTGTGAGGACCGCGATATGAGCGAACGGCGCATCTGGGACATCTCGCAGACATTGCGGCCCGATCTGCCGGTCTGGCCGGGCGATACGGCGTTTTCGTTGGAGCGGACCTGGAAGATGGAGGACGGCTCGCCCGTCAATGTCGCTCGCATGACGTTGAGCACGCATTCGGGCACGCATGCCGACGCGCCGCTGCATTATGCGGCGGATGGGCTGGACGCAGGCGATATGGATCTGTCGCCCTATCTGGGCGAATGTCTCGTGATCGATGCGCGCGGCGTTTCGAACGAGATCGACATCGGCGATCTGCCGCATATCGACAGCGCGGATCGCGTGCTGTTCCGCACCTGGGATGCATTCCCGCATGATCAATGGCGCAGCGACTGGCTGCCGATCGCGCCGGAGACGGTGGAATGGCTCGCGCTTCAGGGCGTCCGCCTGATCGGCACCGATGCGCCCAGCGTCGATCCGCAGGACAGCAAGACCATGGCCGCGCATCTCGCGGTGCTGGACCACGATCTGCGTATCCTCGAAGGGCTCGTTCTGGATGACGTGCCGGAGGGGCGCTACGAACTGATTGCCCTGCCGCTGAAAGTCGCAGGTGGGGATGCCGGCCTGTGCCGCGCCATTCTGAGAGGTCTGGCCTGATGTTCGACCGCGCAAGAGAGCTCGACGCCGCCGATCCGCTGGCGAGCTATCGCGACCGCTTCGTCCTGCCCGAAGACACGATCTATCTCGACGGCAATTCGCTAGGCTGCCTGCCGAAGGACACGCCTGCGCGCATCGCCGAAGTGGTCGCGCATGAATGGGGCCGCGATCTCATCGGCAGCTGGAACACCGCCGACTGGATCGTGATGCCGCAACGCATCGGCGGCAAGATCGCGCCCTTGATCGGGGCCGCGCCGCACGAGGTGATCGCCTGCGATACGGTCAGCGTGAACCTGTTCAAGCTGATCGCGGCGGCGCTGAAGATGCAGCCCGGCCGCAAGGTTGTGCTGAGCGAGCCGGGCAATTTCCCGACCGACCTCTACATGATCGAAGGCCTCGAACGGCAGGGCCTCGCCCAACGCCGCCTGGCCGAACGCGACCGGGTGGCAGAAGCGCTCGACGGGGATGTCGCTTTGCTGCTTCTGACCCACACCCATTACAAGACCGGCGAGGTTTTCGACATGGCCGCGCTTACGGAAGCCGCGCACGCGGCGGGCGCGCTTGTGCTGTGGGATCTGTCGCATTCTGTCGGCGCGATGCCGGTCGATCTCGATGGGTGCGGGGCGGATTTCGCGGTCGGCTGCGGGTACAAATATCTGAACGGCGGCCCCGGCGCGCCTGCCTTCGCTTATGTCGCTCAGCGTCATCACGATGCGCTGGCCCAGCCGCTGACGGGCTGGATGGGCCATGCCAAACCCTTCGAATTTCTGGACGATTATACGCCCGCCCCCGGCACCGATCGCCTGTTATGCGGCACGCCGCCGATCCTGGGACTGTCGGCCCTCGAAGTCGGTGTCGACCTGATCGCCGAGATCGGGGTCGGACGGCTTCATGAAAAATCGCAGGCGCTTTCCGAATTCTTCCGCGAATGTCTTGCGGATCGGGGAATCGACCTTGAGCTGGTAAGCCCCGACGATCCGAAGCGGCGCGGCAGCCATCTGAGCTTTGCCCATGAAAACGCCTACGCGCTCAGCCAAGCCCTGATCGCGCGCGGCGTGATCGGGGATTTCCGCGATCCGGACATTCTGCGGCTCGGTTTCGCGCCGGCCTATCTCCGGTTCGAGGACATGGCCGAAGCGGCGCGGCATCTGGCCGAAGTGCTGGAGACCGGCGAATGGAAGCGCGCCGAATTCAGCGAACGATCCGCCGTGACCTGACGAATCTGGTAGAGGTTCGAAAGGGTGCGCGCCATCGCTTCACCGCAAGCCATGCTTTTCCCGTTTGACTAAGTATCTTAATTTCGCCACATTTACGGCATCCGTCAGTATCGACAGGATTAAAGGGGAATTTTCATGAAGTTCAACAAAATCGCTCTCGTCGCTTCGGCTTTCGCGTTCGCGGCTCTCGGCGGTTGCGCCGAAAGCGAGCAGGAAGCTCAGGAAGACCTGGTCGAGCAGCAGTACGAAGCCGGTGAAGACGTGCTCGAAGAGCAGGCCGACCTCGCCGAAGCTCAGGGCAACGAAGCGCAGGAAGAAGCTCTCGACGCGCAGGCCGACGCCATGGGCGAAATGGGCGACCAGGCGGAAGACGCCGTGGAAGCCGGTGCGGACACCACCGCGCAGTAAGCCTTGCGTCCTGCCGATCCGGCAGGTCGAAGCATTCGGGCGGCGTCGGTCTTGGGACCGGCGCCGCCTTTGTTTTTTGGCGATATGAGCAAGCGACAAGCCCTCCCGCCCGCTATTCTTCCAGTTCGATGTCCCAATAGAGCCAGTCCCGCCAGGTCTCGTGGAGATAGTTCGGAGGGAAGGCCTTGCCGTGCTGCTGCAATTGCCAGTGGGTCGGCCGGATGGGTTCGGCGTAAAGCTGCATGCCCGCCTGTTTCGGCGTGCGCCCGCCCTTCTTCATGTTGCAGGGCGCGCAGGCGGTGGCGATATTTTCCCAGCTCGTCTTGCCGCCAAGCCGCCGGGGCAGGACATGGTCGAAGGTGAGGTTCGCCTGGCTGCCGCAGAACTGGCACGCGAAGCGATCGCGCAGGAACAGGTTGAAGCGCGTAAAGGCGGGAAATTCGGACGGCTTCACATATTGCTTGAGCGCGATCACGCTCGGGATCTTCATGTCGAGATTGGGCGAATGGACCTCGCGCTCGTAACTCGCGATCACGTCCACCCGGTCGAGGAAGATCGCCTTGATCGCAGTCTGCCACGGCCACAGGCTGAGCGGGTAGTAGGATAAAGGCGTGTAATCTGCATTCAGCACCAGGCTGGGGCAGGATTGCAGGTTCCGCGTCGGATCGTCTCCGGCGCTGCGGAACCGTGCCGCCCGTTCGAGCAGCTCGCTCTTAAACATGGGTACCTGACACGATCACGCGCTCCTCCCCGATGCGTTGGAGAATGCACTCGCAGGAAAAAGCGTCAAGCCTGTTACGGACAGCCTATCCACAGACTTGTCCCATCCTCGTTGCGATGGCGTCCCTCCGCGTCAGCGTATAAAGTGCCGCCATGCCGGTCACGCGCTTCGCCCCCAGTCCCAACGGGCCGCTTCATCTCGGCCATGCCTTTTCGGCGATCACCGCGCGGGATCTGGCGGGCGAGGGCGGTCGGTTCCTGCTGCGGATCGAGGATATCGACGGCGCCCGCTCGCGCTCCGAATTGGCCGACGCCTTCCGGGCCGATCTCGACTGGCTGGGCCTGACTTGGGAGGAGGTCGCGCCGCAATCCGCGCGGCTCGCACATTACGAGGCGGCGGCGGCGCATTTGCGCGATTCGGGCCTGCTCTACCCCTGTTCGTGCACGCGCGCCGAAATCGCGGCGGACGCGCCGGGCAAAAGCGCGATGGGGGCGATCTATGGCGGGCGCTGCCGCAGGCACGGACCGGTGCCGGGGCGCCCGGTTTCCTGGCGGCTGGACGTGACTGCGGCGCTCGCACGCACCGGTCCTCTGTCATGGTTCGATGCGCGCGCGGGCGCGGTTCCGGCGCAGCCGGAAATGGTGGGCGATGTCGTCCTCGTCAGGAAGGACGAACCCGCCAGCTACCATCTCGCCGCCACGCTGGACGATGCGGCGGACGGGATTACGCTGGTCACGCGCGGCACGGACCTTTTCGAAGCGACGCATATCCACCGCCTGCTCCAGGCCCTGCTCGACCTGCCGGTCCCGCGCTGGGACCATCATCGGCTGCTGCTCGACGAAAGCGGCCAAAAGCTTGCAAAACGGCGCGGTTCGCCTTCGCTGGCGGACCGGCGCGCGGCGGGCGAGAATGGACTGTTGCTTGCCGAGCAACTGCGCTTGCACCGATTTCCGGCTGGAATTTCGCTCGGCAATCCCTAGATTTGGAGCATCATGACAACATTCCTCGTCCTCGTTCTCGTCGTCCTCATGGGACTGACCCTGTTCTCGCTGATCCGCGGAGTGGTGGCGTTCCTGAAAACCACCAAGATCGATCTGGAGACCGGGCAGGGCGAAACGGCGACCGATATGCAGTTGCTGCAGAACAAGATGATGTTCAACCGCATCAAGTATCAGGCGCTCGCAGTCGTGGTGGTCGCGATCCTGCTCGCAGCCACGCGCTGATCGCACGCTCCAACCGATGGTAAAACTGAACAAGATCTACACCCGTACCGGTGACGACGGCACCACGGGCCTCGTCGACGGATCGCGCGCACCCAAGCACAGCGCGCGCATGGTCGCAGTCGGCGATGTGGACGAGGCGAACAGCGCCATCGGCCTTGCTGCTGCCGCGCTTGGCGAGACGGATCGGGCCGACGCTCTCTTTCGCATCCAGAACGACCTGTTCGATCTCGGAGCCGATCTCGCGACGCCTGCCGGTGAAGGCGAGGATTTCGAGCCATCCGACATGGTGCTGCGCGTGGTTGCGGGCCAAGTCGCATGGCTCGAACAGGCCATCGACGCGGCGACCGCGCAGCTCGAGCCGCTGACCAGTTTCGTCCTTCCGGGCGGCAGCGAGAGCGCCGCACGCCTCCATCTGGCGCGCGCAATCGTGCGCCGGGCCGAACGGTCGGTGGTCGCGCTTTCGAAAGAGGACGCGGTCAATCCCCAGGCGCTCGCCTATATCAACCGCCTCTCGGACTATCTCTTCGTCGCCGCGCGCCTTGCCAATGAGCAGGGCCGGGCAGACGTCAAATGGGTGCCGGGCGCCAACCGCTAGGCGCCGCTGGCAAATCCTTTCGTCCTTCGCTAGTGCAGCGCGATTGTTGCAGTTGCGAGGATAAAGCAGTCATGATCGATACAGTCGCCGTTATCGGTGCGGGCCAGATGGGTTCGGGCATCGCCCAGACCGTGGCCGCGCATGGCATGAAGGTGCTCCTCGCCGATATCGACCTCGCCACGGCGGAAAAGGCGCGCGGCGGCATCGACAAGGCGCTCGGCAGGCTGGTCGGCAAGGGCAAGCTCGAAATCGCGGACGCGGAAGCGACGCTCGCCCGGATCGAGGCGGTGGCGGATTACGCGCCGATGGAGCAGGCCGATCTGATCATCGAAGCCGCGACCGAGAAGGAAGCGGTCAAGAAGGCGATCTTCGAAAAGGCTGGCGAGCGGCTGGCGGCGGACGCGATCATGGCGTCGAACACCAGCTCCATCCCGATTACCCGTATGGCGAATTACGCGCCCGATCCGGCTCGGTTCATCGGCCTGCACTTCTTCAACCCGGTGCCGGTGATGCAGCTGATCGAGGTCATTCCGGGGCTGGCGACGAACGAGACCGTCACCGAACGGACCTGCGCCTTCGCTCGCGCGCTGGGCAAGGAAGTGGTGCTGAGCCAGGACGAGCCCGGTTTCGTCGTCAATCGCATTCTCTTGCCGATGATAAACGAGGCGGTGTTCGTATTGGGCCAGTCCACGGCGGGGATCGCGGATATCGACAAGGGCTGCCGCCTCGGCCTGAACCATCCGATGGGTCCGCTGCAACTGGCCGATTTCGTCGGGCTCGACACCTGTCTCGACATCATCCGCGTACTTCACGAAACGACGGGCGACACCAAGTACCGGCCCGCGCCGCTGCTGGTGAAATATGTCGAAGCCGGCTGGCTCGGCCGCAAGACCGGGCGCGGCTTCTACGATTATTCGGGCGAGGAACCCGTTCCGACGCGGTGATTGGTCATCGGTGCGGGAACGCGCGAGTGCGCCCGCTCGTTCAGACGGAAAGGAGAATTTCCGCGATGAGCGATACGAAGAACAGCAATCCCGACAATCCGCTGAAGGTCGATGGCGTCGGCGAAAGCCAGGAAGCGCGCCAGGCCGATCTCGCGCCCGAAACGCATAATGACGAGCAGGACGATCACCGCGCACAGGCGCAGGAGATCGCGCAGGACGCACAGGAGCTGACGCCGAAGACCGGCAGCCCGACCGAAAGCGTGAAGAGCGACAATTCTTCGGGCCTCATGGGCGATTCGACGCAGGATACCGTCGATCACATGCGCGACATGGAAAGCTCGGGCCGGGTCGATATGGACGCGTATAAAGGCGAGCCCAATCACGACGACAATGTCGACAAATATGGCAAGGACAAGAAGCTCGACGGCCTGCGCGGCGACGGGACTTGATCCTCTAGCCTAGTTGTTCGGCTCTGTGGGCCTTGCGTCCTTGGGGTCGAGCGTGCGCGGGGGTATGCGCTCGTTCGTCTGATTGAAGCCGGACGGGTCAAGCCCCATTGACGCAGGCGGCGTGAAAACGGGCCCCGGCGCTTGAAAGGCGGGCGCTTCGATCCGCCGTTCGAGCCCATCCGACCGCGTGGGCAAGCTTGCTGCGGGTGGCGGAGGTGGTTCGGGGCTGTACCATGCGGGCTTGGGCATCGTGCCGCTGGCCTTCTGGGCCTCGGCCTGTTCCTGCACCTTGCTGAGGACGCCGGGCGAATCCTCTTCGCCGACCATGACCACGACGAGGGCCAGGATCGCTCCGATCCCGGCGAGCGCCTTTCCGTGCGTTTGCAGAATGCCGTCCATAGTGACCCGACACTATCGGCGAGCCCTTACGATTCGGTATCCGCCGCCGCTTCGGCTTTGAGCGCGTACAACGTGTCGAGAGCCTCACGCGGGGCGAGCGCATCCAGATCCAGTTCGAGGAGCCTGTCCCGCAGCGTGTCGCGCCGGGGTTCGGGCTCTTCGGCCATGGCGGCGAACAGCGGCAGATCGCCGAGCCCCGCTGCCAGGCCGCCGGTCTTCTCGCGCGCCTTTTCCAGCCGGTCGAGCACCGATTTCGCGCGCTTCAGGACCGGCGGCGGCACGCCCGCCAGACGCGCCACGGCGATACCGTAGCTGCGATCGGCCGGTCCGCGCGCAAGTTCGTGCAGCAGGACGAGATCGCCCTTCCACTCGCGCGCGCGCACATGATGCAGGCTCAACGCATCGCAGTTTTCGGCAAGGCGCGACAATTCGTGATAATGCGTCGCGAACAGGCAGCGGCATTTGAGCGTCTCGTGCACCGCCTCCACCACTGCCCAGGCCAGCGCCATCCCGTCATAGGTCGATGTGCCGCGCCCGACCTCGTCGAGGATGACGAAGCTGCGATCCGTCGCCTGGGCGAGGATGGCGGCGGTTTCGACCATCTCGACCATGAAGGTCGAGCGCCCGCGTGCGAGATTGTCCGACGCGCCTACGCGGCTGAACAGCCGATCCGCAATGCCGATCCGGGCCGCTTCGGCCGGAACGAAGCTGCCCGCCTGCGCCAGCAGGAGGATCAGCGCATTCTGCCGCAGGAACGTCGACTTACCGCCCATGTTCGGCCCGCCGATCAGCCACAGGCGATCGTCGGGGCCGAGCGTGCAATCATTGGCGACGAAGCGGTCGCCGCTCTTCGCCAGCGCTTCCTCCACCACCGGATGGCGGCCTCCTGTTATGTCGAGGCAACGTTCGTCGAGGATTTCGGGCCGCGCCCAGCCGCCTTCCGCCGCGCGCTCTGCCAATGCCGCGCTGACATCCACGCGGGCGAGAGCCGCTGCCGTCGCCGCGATGGCCTCGCGCGCCGCTACGACCTCTTCGACCAGCGTTTCGAAATGCGCGTCTTCGGCGGCGAGAGCGTGCGCGCCTGCCTCGGCAATGCGGGTCGCCTCTTCGTGGAGGCCCAGCGAATTGAACCGCACCGCGCCCGCCATGGTCTGGCGGTGGGTGAAGCCGCTATCCGCTGCCATCAATTTGTCGCCGTGCTTGGCGGGAACCTCGATGAAATAGCCCAGCACCTTGTTGTGCTTGATCTTGAGCGTGGGCGTCCCGGTCTCGTCGCGATATTTCGCTTCGAGCGCAGCGATGGCGCGGCGCGCATTGCCGCTCGTGTCGCGCAGGGCGTCGAGCGCATGGTCGTACCCGCTGGCGATAAAGCCGCCCTGGCCGCGCTCGGTCGGCGGGGAGGGGACGAGCGCGCGGTCGAGATGGTCGGTCAGCGCGCCGTGGCCGCCGAGCCGCCCGGCCTGGTCCGCCAGCAGGGCGGGCAGATCGGCGCTACTTCTCAACAGGTCGCGCACGCGCCGTGCCTCCGCCAGCCCGTCGCGGATCTGACCGAGATCGCGAGGGCTCCCGCGCCCCGCCACCAGCCGTCCGAGCGCGCGCCCGATATCGGGCGCCCCGCGCAGGAGCGCGCGCAGATCGGCGCGCAGAAGGGGATCGTCGTGCAGATGCCGCACCGCGAGCAGGCGCGCTTCGATCGCGGTCCGCTCGGCAAGCGGGGCGGACAAATCTTCGGCCAATTGGCGCGATCCCGCCCCGGTCGAACATCGATCGACGCAGGCGAGCAGGCTTCCCGCGCGCGTGCCGTTCTGCGCTTCGAGGATTTCGAGGCTGGTCCGCGTCGCCGCATCCATCGCCAGTTGCGCCGTGCCCGAGCGCGCGACGGGGGGGAGCAGCAGCGGGAGATTGCCGCGCCCGGCATGGTCGAGATAGGCGATCAGTCCGGCGGCGGCGGCCAGCATGGGGCGCGAAAAATCGCCCATACCATCCAGTGTGGCGACCCCGTGCAGCGCTTTCAGCCGCGCCTCGCCATCCTCGCTGCGGAACTCTGTCCGGTCGCGCCGGGTCGCATCGGAAGCCGCCCCCTCCCAGTCTTCGGGCACCACAACCTCACGCGCGCCCAGCCGCGCCAGAGCGGCGTCGACCGCATCCGGCGCGCAGTCTTCCAGCACCATGCGCCCGGTCGAAATATCGCAGGCCGCGATACCCACCGCCTCGCGCAGGGGTGCCAGCGCCACCAGCACATTGGCGCTGCGCGGATCGAGCAGCGCTTCCTCGGTCAGCGTGCCCGCCGTCACGAAACGGACGATATCGCGCGCCACCAGCGCCTTCGAACTGGGCGTTCCTTCGCGTTTCGCCCGTGCCTTGGCCTCGTCCGGCGTTTCGACCTGCTCGGCGATCGCTACCCGCTCGCCCGCCTTGATCAGCCGCGCCAGATGCCCTTCCGCAGCGTGGACCGGCACGCCGCACATCGGCACGGGTTCGCCCCCGCTCTCGCCCCGGCTGGTCAGCGCGATGTCGAGGATGGCGGCGGCGCGCCGCGCATCGTCGAAGAACAGCTCGAAGAAATCGCCCATGCGATAGAAAAGCAGCGCGCCTTCGGCCTGACGCTTCAGCGCGTGATATTGCTGCATCATCGGAGTGTCGCCGCCGGCCATGCCCGCGCTCGTGCCAAGCCTTGGCCGATTCGGGAAGCGGTGCGGACACGCTTTCCCCGCGCTTTCCCCTAGTGCTTACCCGCTTGCGCGGTTAGGGCAGCGGAACATTTTCAGATTCAGGAGCCATCATGGCGGACGAAAAACAGGCCGGTTTCACCGCGCGCGAAGCGCTGTTCTATCACGAGACCATCCGGCCCGGTAAGATCGAAATCGTCGCGTCCAAGCCCATGGCGACGCAGCGCGATCTCAGCCTCGCCTATTCGCCCGGCGTCGCCGCCCCGGTGGAAGAAATCGCCAAGGATCCCGCCAACGCCGCGAAATATACCGCGCGCTCGAACCTCGTGGCGGTGATTTCGAACGGCACCGCCATTCTCGGCCTCGGCAATCTGGGCGCGCTCGCCTCGAAGCCGGTGATGGAAGGCAAGGCGGTCCTGTTCAAGCGCTTCGCCGACGTCGATTCGATCGATCTCGAACTCGACACCGAAGATCCCGACAAGTTCATCGAAGCGGTCGCGCTGATGGAGCCGAGCTTCGGCGGCATCAATCTGGAAGACATCGCCGCGCCCGAATGCTTCATCATCGAACAGGCCCTGCGCGAGCGGATGAACATCCCCGTCATGCATGACGACCAGCACGGCACCGCGATCATCGCGGCGGCCGGCCTCATCAATGCCTGCGAAGTGACCGGCCGCAAGCTGTCGGACTGCAAGATGGTGGTCAACGGCGCTGGTGCCTCCGCCCTGGCCTGCACGGCGCTGGTCAAGGCGATGGGAATGAAGCACGAAAACGTGATCGTGTGCGACCGTTCCGGCCCGATCTATCCGGGCCGCAAGGATGTCGACCAGTGGAAGAGCGCGCATGCGGTCGAAACCGAAGCGCGCAGTCTGGAAGAAGCGCTCGACGGCGCGGATATCTTTCTCGGCCTGTCGGCGGCCGGGGCTCTCAAGCCCGAATGGGTCGCCAAGATGGCGGACAAGCCGATCATTTTCGCGATGGCCAATCCCACGCCCGAAATCATGCCCGAAGAGGCCAAGGCCGTGCGTCCCGATGCGATCATTGCCACGGGCCGCTCGGACTATCCCAACCAGGTCAACAACGTGCTGGGCTTCCCCTTCATCTTCCGCGGCGCACTCGACGTGCGGGCGACCGCGATCAACGAAGAGATGAAGATCGCCGCCGCGCAGGCCATCGCCAAGCTGGCGCGCGAGCGCGTGCCCGAGGAAGTCGCCGCCGCCTATGGCGTTACGCACCAGTTCGGCACCGATTATATCATCCCCGCCCCGTTCGATCCGCGCCTGATCGAGGTGGTGTCGAGCGCGGTCGCCAAGGCGGCGATGGACAGTGGAGTGGCGCTGGACCGGATCGAGGACTGGGACGAATACCGGATGAGCCTCAAGGCCCGGCTCAATCCGACGACCGCGGCGCTCACCAATATCTACGAACTGGCGCGCAAGGAGCCGCGCCGGATGGTCTTCGCCGAAGCGGAAGAGGAAGTGGTGCTGCGCGCCGCGATCCAGTTCCGCGATTTCGGCTATGGCACGCCGATCTTGGTCGGCCGCACCGAAAAGGTGCGCGAGAAGCTGGTCGAACTGGCGGTGGACGATCCCGACGACTGGATCATCGAGAATTCCAAGCTGTCCGACAAGATCCCCGCCATGGTGGACTATCTCTACAAGCGGTTGCAGCGCCGCGGCTATACGGAGCGCGATGTCGGCCGCATGGTCAATCAGGAGCGCAACGTGTTCGCCGCGCTGCTGGTCGCGCTGGGCCATGGCGACGGGATGATTTCGGGTCTCACGCGCACTTTCGCCCAGACCGCGCGCGAGATCGGGCGGGTGCTCGATTCCAAGCCCGGCGCGATCCCCTTCGGCATCCATATGATGATCGGCAAGAACCACACCACCTTCATGGCCGACACCACGATCAATGAGCGTCCGACGGCGGAGGAGCTGGCCTATATCGCCCGCGAGACCGCGCAGGTCGCCAAGCGGATGGGGCACGAGCCGCGCGTCGCCTTCCTGTCCTATTCGACCTTCGGGAATCCGAGCGGCCAATGGCTGGAAAACATCCGCAACGCGGTCGCTCTGCTCGATGCGGAAAATCCCGGCTTCGAATATGAAGGCGAAATGGCGCCCGATGCCGCGCTCAATCCCAAGGTGATGGCGCTTTATCCGTTCAGCCGCCTGTCGGGCCCGGCGAATGTCCTCATCATGCCTGGGCTTCAGTCCGCCAATTTGAGCGCCAAGCTGCTGCGCGAACTGGGCGGGGATGCGACCATCGGGCCGATGATGATCGGCATGGAAAAGCCGGTCCAGATCGCCCCGATGACCGCGATCGCCCCCGATGTCCTGACGCTCGCCGTATTGGCGAGCGCCGGAGTGGTCGGCTGATGTTACAGGACGCCTTTGTGGACGGGGGCTATTCTTCGCATCGGTGTTAGATCGGTGTTCACAATACAGGAGATTTCCGCATGAGAAGGGCTTTCATGATCCTTGCAGCAACGGCTCTGGGCGGTTGTTCGAATCTCCACATCAAGCCGTCGAACCATGCGGATGTCGCAGTGACTCCGGGCCCCGTCGAAACTTTGGGGGAAACGATCGCGAAAGAGCAGCAGGGTGATGGCTGTCTGGTGGCCGGAAACCTGGGCAAAGGCGGCCATTGCGAAAAACTGCGCAAGGATCTGAACCCGCCGAAGGTTCCGGCTTCGAAAGACGATTGAACGGGAGAGCAGGCCGTTTCGGCAATCAGAACGGCAAGTCTTCGCCCTTGTAGTCGACATAGCGGTAGCCTGCGCCGCCGCTGTTCTCGACCACGTCGGCGAGGCCGCTGACGCTTTCGTGGACCGTCAGCTTGGCATTCTCGCCGCCCATGTCGGTCTGCACCCAGCCGGGGTGTAGCGAGAGGACGGCGATGTCGCGCTCCTTCGCGTGCTGTTCGGCGATGCCCTTCGCCAGCATGTTCTGCGCGGTCTTGCTGGTGCGATAGAGGTCGTAGCCGCCCGAACTGTCCTCGATCGATCCCATCAAGGAGGACATGAAGGAAAGGCTTCCGCCATCCTTGATGCGGGGCAGCAATTCGCGCGCCGCGCGGGCCGGGCCGAAGGCATTGGTCATCATCACATGCGCGACCTCGTCCGACGTTGCCTGGCAAGCGTCCTGGTGCTTGGCGCCGGTGATTCCGGCATTGACGATGATCACATCGACCGAGCTATCGGAAAGGCCGAGATCGGCATAGCTTTCGGGCTTGGTCACATCGGCGGTGACGATGCGCAGTTTCTCGCCTTCGAGCGCGTGGAGATCGTCGCTGCGATCGCGCTCGCTGGCGACGACCTTCCAGCCGCGTTCGAGAAATTCGCGCGCGAGGCCGAGGCCGATGCCGCGCGAGGCGCCGAGGATGAGGACGGTCTTGGACATGAATGATCTTCCCTTTCGCTGTGTTCGAACAGCGCTGGAAAGCCGCGAGCGTTCCGGCGGTTCATCGCTTCGCAACCGTAGTAAGGCCAAGGGGCGCCCGACACGGGATCGATTACGAAAGGACTATTATGAAATTCCCCCTGCTTCTCGCTGTATCCGCCACGGGCTTGGCCGCCAGTCTTGCGATCGCCGCGCCCGCTTCGGCCCAGAACGTCGCGCCGGGCGGCCTCTATGTCGGTGCGCTCGCCGGCTATGAAGGGCTCGATGTGGACGCGCAGGACGGCTCGGCAAGCGCCAGCGCCGATTCGGCGGTCTACGGCGTTTCGGCAGGCTACGACCTGTCGCTCGGCGGCGGCTTCGTGGGTGTCGAGGGCGAGGTTTCGACCAGCGACGGCTCGACCGATTTCCCATCGAACTTCAACTCGGCGCGCGACGGGCTGGAAGCCAACGGCCAGTATTACATCGGCGCACGTGCCGGTTTCGCGCTGACGCCGGGCATCGCGGCCTACGGCAAGGTCGGCTACACCGCGCTCGACACCAAGGCTTTCACCAGCGCCGGTTCGCTGGACGAGCTGGAAGAGAATGCGGGCGGTATCCGCTTCGGCGGCGGGCTTCAGGTGCAATTGCCCGGCCCCCTTGAAGCGCGCGTCGAATATCGCCGTTCGCGTTACGAGGATGTGGTCGACAGCCAGTTCGGCGATCTGACCACCGATCAGGTCGTGGCGGGTATCGGCCTCAGATTCTGACGATAGCGGGGCGGCCTCCTAAGGGCTGCCCCGTCATTTCCGGCGGAAGCGGAAATACCAGACCTTAGTGGTCATACTATCATAATAGACTGATATACAATCACAAATCGGCATTTTTTGATCCCCATTTTCTCGGCTAGCAATCACCGGGTAATCACCATGCCAAATTAGGCAAGCACGCGCCCCCATGAACGGATTTCTGCGTTTGCGATCATGACACAGGTGCTGCCAACCGGAAGCAGGTGGCGAAACGCTTGCGATCAGCCGCGCTTATCCCTGCTTTTGTGAATAGGTGTTCCCACCGTGTCGCTACGATTCTGCTCATGTCTTCGGCGATTGCGTTCGCGTCATCATGGCTGAGGTCGAAGACCGCGGCACCGGCGAGAGCGTTCTCGATCGTTGCAGCGCGGCCTTCCGGCCCGACGCCGAGGACGAGCCGGCGCTCCAGTCCCAGCTGAGGCTTCGGCACTACATCGTAAAGCGGCGAAAGCCGCCATCCCTCACCATCGAACAGGAAGCCATGATTACGTAGGTGATCATCATCATTGGTGACGAGGATATTGAACAGCATGCGACGAAATAATTCGTGCAGATCCTGGCGTACTTCGGTTCCGAATTGCCGGATCGCTCCTGCGAGATCGGCATAGCTGAAGCTGCTGACCTCGCTCTCATGCGCCCCGAGCATTGTGAGCCCCGAAGCAAAGGGCCTGCGTTCCAGCCAGTTGCCGTGAGGAATCCGATCGAACCGCTCGATCAGATAGATGTCACGATCAAGGACACAGCGGAAGTCGAGTGGCGGCACATCGAGACCACATTCGCTGGCAAGCCGCATTGTCGCCAGTTCGACCCGGCATTCGGGGAAGCTGTCTCCCCGCTTCTGAAATTTCGCGATCCAGGGTTTGTCGCCGATTTTTGTAGCAGCCTTCGGCCGGGCGCCGCCCAGAGATGACCCGGCGGCTAGCAACGCCCTCAAGTTCTCGTCGAGTTCGTCGACATGCTGCGCTCGTTCGGCGGCTTCTGCTAACTCTGCGAGCGTGAACTCTTCGCCCGGAGCAGGGCCGTCCCCCCATGGTGTAATTCTCTCAGGCTGGGCGGACGTCGGCCCAAAGGCGAGCGCACCCACGCGATGTTCGCCCGAGGCCAGAATGAGATCGATTTCGCTCGGCAAGCGATCGCCCATCGCCTTGTACATTAGGTATTGGCCCCAGCCGTCAGGAGCAGCATCCCGAATGCCACCGAACACGGCAAAGCCTTCTTCCGTCCTGAATGTTCGAGAAGTTCCAGCTTCGTGCAACGGCAGAGCTACAGGATCGACCGCAATACGGTCAGCGCGTTCCAGATAACGCCGCCCGTAAGCGAAGGTAGCAAACTGGTTGCGCGGTTCGTCGGTCATCGTGAGAAGGCCTGCCGGAACAGGCCCCTCCTCAAGATGCACGAAGACATAGGTGCGGATGGTCGTCACGGCTTGCTAGAAATCCAGATCATCGTCGCTGACAGCGTGGGTCTTCTGGGGCAGGCGGGACAAATCCTCGCTGATGCCAGCCCGGTCACTGTCTGGGGTTACCAGCTCGGCAAGGCGCTGTGTCATCCCCAGGACATGCAGGGCGCTCGCCAGAACCGCGAGGCCCACGGTAGGATCTCCCGCTTCGAGGCGTTGCAGCGTTTGAACCGAGACGATCATGCGCTCGGCCATTAAACGCTGGGGAAGTTTTCTCCGGCGGCGAGCAAGGGCGATATCCTTACCTAGCCGTGTAATCGCACGTTGGCTCTGGGGCGGTAGTCCGCTAGCAGCTCGAGACGAACGGGGCATGGCCCGATATATGACATATCATGCGAAATTCCGCAAATAGAAATGATATGTCATGTTTTTGTGCTCTTTCGCTTGAAGCAGATTTACCGAAGGAAGATGCTTCACCGCCTCCTGCACGAGGCTTACAATGACCATGACTGAGTGGAGAGGCGCTGGTGAGCGGTCGCTAGGCCGCGGCTTGACCATCGTACTTCAAAAGTCGCTGTGCAGTTGCGCGAATTGTCTCAGCGACTATATCGCAAACGTCACGCATGTCGGCACAAGCCGACAGCTTCGGAAGAATTCCGAGGTCCCGTCCTCCAGTTGGAGGTTAACCGGCGGACCCTGCAGAGGGTTCGCCGAATTTCGTTCGAACGCTCTCGCAGGTCCAACCCGATGGAGCATCGAATGCATTATTCAGACGAGGAAATCGAACGCGCGAAGACATTATTCGCTCGTGAAAATGATCAACCCGGCCATGGCAGAATGCCGGTTGCCGCGATGGCGGGAATGAGCAAGCCCGGCAAAATCAGCCATATCACTCATCGACGGACTTGGCGGGACTACCTTCCGAAGGCACGACGCGATTTGCAAAAGGAAAGATCGGACCGGAATTTTCGATTAGGTAACGTGTCGCATGATCTAAACTGACCAGGTCGTGGGGCAGCGATAAGGATCAATGGCGCTAGTGAGAAGTCACTACGAATAATCGGTAGACCTCGCGGGTGAGCGGCGATGTCGATGTGACGCTCAAATCGACGGGCTCGCAGTGCAGACGTGAATCCCCTCCGACCTGTTCTTACAACACAGAAGGGCTGGAGGGGAGGAGGGCCTTTGTGAGCGAGCCGAAAGGATCGCGATGTGCCATGTCCCACCGATATTCCACCAAGATAAGCTCTTTGGAAGAAGCCGCCCGCCGCATCTGTGAAAACCGGGGCGGCAAATGGTCCGGCACAAAGGGCATGGCCTGCTGCCCTGCGCATGACGACCGTACGCCGTCACTCGGTGTGTCGCTCGGCCAAAAAGCGATCCTTTTCCATTGTTTTGCGGGATGTGATCAGCAGAGCGTGCTGGCTGCTCTGGCGAGTGAAGGTGTCGACGCAACCTCGCTCTTCTCAGGTTCTGCGACTATCAACGGTCCCGAGCCGACCATAACGAGCAAACCCTCGGCGGCAGCGCTGAGGATCTGGCGCGACGCACAGCCACTGCGTGCCAGTCCGGCAAAGGCATATCTTGAGAGCCGCGGCATCCTCGCCGCATCTCCGGCCCTCCGCTTTCATCCCCAAACGCCGCTTGGCCCGAAGGGTCGCACCCGCTTTTTGCCGGCCATGATTGCGGCGGTCAGTCTCGACGAGGGACCGATCGCCATCCATCGCACATTCCTTTCGGGCAACTCCAAGGCCGACTTCGACAAACCGAAGCGCGCGCTCGGCGCGCTCGGCGAAGCTGCTGTCCGCCTCTTCGCTCCGGCCTCCGGCAAGCTCGGCCTTGCCGAGGGGATCGAGAGCGCGATGTCCGCCTATGCTCTTACCGGCATCCCCGCCTGGGCGACCCTGGGCAATGAGCGTTTCGGTCTCGTGAGCGTGCCCGAGAGCGTGACCGAACTCCACCTCTTCGTCGATCACGATGCTGGCGGCGAGCTGGCCGCGTCGCGTGGCCTGGCCGCTTATGCCCGCGAAGGGCGGACGATCCACGTTCGCAAACCATCCTCACGCGACACCGACTGGAACGATGAACTTAAAGCATGGCTGCGCCGCAAAGCGGCGCGGTAGAGGAGAGAGAGCTTCTCGAATTCCTGATCCGGCAGAGGGCGTGTCCCGATGCCCTCATCAGGAGGACGAATTGCCATGTTTCAATCAGACCTGTTTCCCGCCGGCGAGCAGATGCCGGCAGTGCCCCTGGCCTTCGCCATCGGTGCCCGGATTGCCGCGCTTCTCACCTCGGGTCGTCATCTTACCCGTGCCGGCATTTCCGGGCTGTTCGCCGAAGAGACCGGTGTTCTGGACTGGGGAGGTGCATGGACGATCGACGACTACAACAACGCGGTCGAGATCGGCGCACTGCTCTGGCTGCGAGAGTCTTCGCGCATCGATCTGGCGACAAGCATGCACGAAGCAGAAGCACGTTTTGACTGGCTCGAAGCAGCCTTGCCGCCGCGGCACGTTCGCAGCGAAGCACAGGTCGAGCTCCAGCAGTTCTCGACCCCGCCGATGCTGGCCTGGCTGATGGCGAAGGCCGCAGCTGTTTCTTCGCAAGACACGCTGCTCGAACCGTCCGCAGGCAATGGCGCCCTTGCGCTCTGGGGCAGCGTCCAGAACGCCTCGTTGGCCCTCAACGAGATCGATCCGGCCAGACGAGACGGGCTGGGCCATATCTTCCCCACGGCCACAATTAGTGCACATGACGGAGAACTGATGGCCGACCTGCATCGCGGCCCTGTTCCGTCGGTCGTCTTGATGAACCCGCCGTTCGCCCGCAGCCAGGAACGCGGCAAGGATGGCGAGACGGCGCAGCGCCACCTACGCAGCGCGATCCGGGCCGTTGCCAATGGGGCGAGGATTGTCGCCATCATGCCTGAAGGCTTCGACGCTTCCACCTTCGCCAAGGTACAGGATGAAGCGTCGCTGTTCCTCGATGTCCGGCTGCAGCAGATGTTTCGCCGCGCAGGGACGGGGATTGCCGTTCGCCTGGTCGTGTTCGGCAAGACGCCGGTTGCGTCTTCTCCCGCAATCAACGGAGATACTGCCGACCTGATCGCGCTCCACGAGCTTGTCACTGCGCTTCCGCCCCGTGCGCAGACATCCGCCAGGACTCATCGCCTGCCAGTCGGCAAGCCAGTGCGCCTCGTGGGCAAGACGTCGACCCATCGCGCGCCGGTCCGGCCGCTGGCGCCGTTCGCCGCGACACCAGCAGCTAAAGCGAATGCGACCAATCTTGCCTATTCGGTCTTGGCCGACCCCGCGCCGGTACCCGAACAGACCGGCATCTACCTACCTTACCGGCCCAGTCGCATCACGTTCGAAGGCGCGCCGGTTCATCCCACCCCGCTCGTGGAATCGGTCGCCATGGGCTCGGTCGCGGCGCCCCAGCCGGACGTTCGCCCGCGCCTTCCCGCAGGCTGGCAGGCCAATGGCCTCTTGTCCGAAGCGCAATGCGAGACACTGGTCTACGCTACCCAGGCATTTGCGCGCGATCTTCCGGGTCAGTTCAAGGTTAGCCAGGAAGGCACCTCGCTGGAACTCTCCGAGGACGGACACTCCTACCGCCAAGGCTTCTTCCTCGGCGACGGAACCGGAGCGGGCAAGGGACGGCAGATCGCCGCGGTCATCATGGACCGCTGGCTCGCAGGCGAGCGCCGGCATGTCTGGATCACCAAGAACGAGGCGCTGCTCGAAGATGCACGCCGCGACTGGGAAGCGCTTGGCGGGCTGCCGCTCGATGTCCAGCCGCTCTCGCGCTGGAAACTCGGCCACCTTGTATCGATGTCCGAAGGCATTCTCTTCGTCACCTACCCGACGCTGCGCTCGGGACGCGTCGAGGATACGCGGCTCGACCAGATCCTTGCCTGGGCGGGTAAGCATTACGACGGCCTGATCGCCTTCGACGAAGCCCACGCCATGGCCAATGCCCTCGGGGGCTCATCGACCCGCGGCAAGGTCAAGGGCTCCGAACAGGGGATAGTGGGCCTCAGGCTGCAGAACCATCTCCCGCGCGCCCGCGTGCTCTACGCGTCTGCCACAGGTGCCTCGGAAATCGCCAACCTCGGTTACACTTCCCGGCTTGGCCTCTGGGGACCCGAGACCGCCTTTCCGACCCACGAGGCGTTCATGACCGAGATCCGCGCCGGCGGCGTCGCGGCGATGGAGCTCGTCGCCCGCGATCTCAAGGCACAGGGGCTCTACCTTGCCCGTGCGCTGTCCTTCGCCGGGGTCGAGTACGAAATCCTCGAGCACTGCCTGACCGAAGCGCAGGTGCGGATTTACGATGCCTATGCCGATGCCTGGGCGATCATTCACCGCAACCTCGAAGCCGCGCTCGAAGCAACCCGCGTGGTCGACGAGGACAGCGGCGATACGCTCAATCGCAACGCCAAAGCGGCAGCGCTGTCGATCTTCGAGGGTACCAAGCAACGCTTCTTTGCCCAGCTCCTGCTTTCGATGAAACTGCCAAGTCTGATCCCCGCGATGAACGCGGCGCTTGGCGAAGAGTATTCGGTTGTCGTGCAGCTGGTCTCGACCGCCGAGGCCATGCTCGACCGGCGCCTTGCCGACCTTACCGTGGAAGAACGCGAAGCGCTCGATATCGATCTCTCACCGCGTGAATATGTCATCGACTATCTTGCGAAGAGCTTTCCGGTGCGATTGATGCAGGTCTTCGCCGACGAGGACGGAAATCTTCGCTCCGAGGCGATGAGTGATGAGGAAGGCAATCCCGTTTTCTGCCCGCGCGCCATTGCCGCGCGCGATGCGCTGATCGAGCAGCTTTGTGCGCTGCCGCCCATCGCCACTGCGCTCGACGCGATCATCGAGCACTTCGGCACCGAGGCCGTGGCAGAGGTCACGGGCCGGACCCGCAGGCTGGTCCTGGGCCGCGATGGTCAGCAGCGCCTCGAACGGCGAAGCCCGAGCGCTAATGTCGCCGAAGCGCAAAGCTTCATGGAAGGGGCCAAGCGCATCCTCGTCTTTTCGGATGCAGGCGGCACGGGGCGATCCTACCACGCCGACCTTCATGCGAAGAACCAGCAGCGCAGGGTTCATTTCCTGCTCGAGCCGGGCTGGCGGGCCGACAATGCGATCCAGGGTCTTGGCCGCACCAACCGCACCAATCAGGCCTCGGCCCCGTTGTTCCGGCCGGTAACCACCGACGTGAAGGGCGAGCGCCGGTTCATCTCGACCATTGCGCGAAGGCTCGACGCATTGGGCGCGCTGACGCGTGGCCAGCGCCAGACCGGCGGACAGAACCTGTTCGATCCGGCAGACAATCTTGAAAGCGACTATGCGCGCGATGCGCTCAGCCGCTGGTTTCAGCTGCTCTATGACGGCAAGCTCGAAGCCACCACGTTCGGCAATTTCGTCGAGCGTACCGGCCTCCGGCTTGAAAACCCCGATGGTGGGCTGACCGACAATCTTCCCACAATCCAGCGTTGGCTCAACCGCATCCTCGCGCTCCCGATCGCGCTCCAGAACGCGATCTTCGAGGAATATCTCGGACTGGTAGAGGCGCGGATCGAGGCCGCTCGCGAGGCGGGGACGCTCGACCAGGGACTGGAGACCGTGAGGGTCGATCGTTTTACGGTCCTGGCAGATGAACTCCTGCGCACCGATCCCTTGACCGGAGCCGAAACACGCCTCGTCTCGCTCGAAGTGACGAGGCACCTTCGGCCTTTGCGCTTGCAGCGACTGGTGCGGATGCACGAGATCGGCAGCCCGCACGCGGTCCCGATGCGCAATGCGCGGTCGGGCAAGGTTGCGCTGTCGGTTCCAGCCCGGCGTCTCATCGCCGACGACGGGGCCGTGATCGAACGTCGGCGCCTTCTGCGACCGCTCAAGTCCGCGAACTGGACGCTTGACGCACTCGCTGAGAGCCACTGGGAGGAAATTGGCGTCACTGCATTCACCAGCGCCTGGCGGGCCGAGGAAGAAGAGGCCGCCGCTTCACCGGTGACCGAGCGTGTCCATCTCGCCACTGGTTTGCTGCTCCCTGTCTGGAAGCGCCTGCCGGGCGATCATGTCCGCGTCACCCGGCTCGTTGCCGAGGACGGCCAGTCGATCATTGGCCGCGAAGTGCTCGATATCGATCTCGCTGCGATCGCCGATACCTTTGGCCTTTCCGGAGTTACCGGACCATCGGCTGAGCAGATCGGCGACCTCGTCCTCGTCAGCGGCAAACCGCTGGGCCTCACAAGCCACGATGCCTTGACCGTAAAGCGCTCGCTGGTGGGAGGCGAGCAGCGCCTTGAACTGACCGGATTCTCGCCGGAACGCCTCGAGTGGTACAAGGGCAAGGGCTGCTTCACCGAGATCATCCGTTACCGCACGCGGCTATTTGCACCGGTGTCGAGAGCAAGCGAGATCCTCCAAAGCATCGCAATCGAGCCTTGAACTTCTCATTTGCCCTAAACTGGTCTATATAGAGACCAAATTCAGTCCTAAGGTGTTCTATGAAGCTGGACCAGCGCATCAAACCGATCAGCTATCTGAAGGCCCACAGCGCCGAAATTATCCGGGAGATTGGAGATGGCGCCGGGCCAATGGTCATCACGCAGAATGGCGAAGCCAAGGCAGTTCTGCAGGATGTCGCCAGCTACGAGCGCGCACAGGAAACGCTCGCTCTGCTAAAACTTCTGGCGCTCGGACAGGCCGATGTTGCCGCCGGTCGGACCCGCCCGGTGGCAGGCCTTGCGGATCGCGTACGGGGTAAGTCAAACTGAATGATGACGGCCGCCGTAGCGATCGAGATCACCTCCGGTGCGGAGCGCGATCTCGCGGGTATCTGGCAGCGCCGCTTGACGCAGCGCGGGCCGGATGGCGACGATGGTGCGGACGCACTGCTGGATGACCTTGTCGCGTCTATCGAATCCCTTGTGAACAATCCTGAGAAAGGACCGGTTCCACCGGAACTTGAGGCTCTCGGGATCACCGACTTTCGGCAATTGTCGCGCTTTCCGTTCCGCATAATCTACGGGTATCAGCCCGAGCCGGCACCCGGTCAGGTGACCGTGTTCGTAATCGCTGATGCGCGTCGGGATTTTCGGACGCTTCTCGAAGAGCGCTTGCTTAGCAGCGGATAGGCATAGGCTCCGCTGAAGAGGTCAGGGTCCGGATGAAGCTGAGCGCTGCCTCCGATTGCGCTTAGGTTTCCCCTTCTCTCCTCCCCTCCGTGTGTCTGAATGAACCGATAAGCTCCCGTGTCGCGTACGCCGGAGCCTGATCACGTCCTTCCTCAAGTCCGGGCGACTGATCTGCCTGTGCCCGCTGATGACGGGCTTGCGAATGGGTTCGCGCATCGAGAACAACTGCTCTCATGGACGGATCTCAGCCGATCCCTGATCGCCCCATCCCGGTAGCATAGATGGTCGCCACAGCCATTGAAGAGAGTGGAGGGAGCCCGTTGGGCTTGTGGGCCTCGTGATCCTCACCTGCGCCTTCATTCCATCAGGAGAACACCCATGATCCAGTCGATTCCCTTGAAGAAGCTCGTCCCGAGCCCGCGCAACGTTCGCAAGTCGAGCGATGTGCTGGCTGACCTCCAGCTGCGGGCAGACATTGGTGCGCGCGGTCTGCTGCAGAACCTCGTCGTGCGCAAAGGAAAGCGCGGCAAGTTCGAGGTCGAGGCCGGTGGTCGCCGCCTCGCCGCGCTGCAGGCGCTGGCAGAAGAGGGTACCTTGCCCAAAAACCACGAAGTTACCTGCCTCGTCATCGAAGGCGAGGAAAGCGAAGTGCGCGAGGCCAGCCTTGCCGAGAACTTCCAGCGTCTCGCGATGAACCCGGCCGACGAAGCGCAGGCTTTCGCGGCGATCATCGAGGCAGGCGCTACCACCGAAGACGTGGCGCGCCGCTTCGGCCTCACCGTCCGATTCGTCGAAGGGCGTCTGCGCTTAGCAAGTCTCGCACCCTGCGTCTTCGAAGCGCTCGCCGAAGGCACGATTACGCTCGACATGGCCAAAGCCTATGGCGCGATTTCCGACGTCGAGCGCCAGGCGCATGTCTATGCCGAGCTGCAGGACGCCTGGTACCAGATCACGCCTGACACGATCCGCCGCATGGTGCTCGATGCAACTGTTCATGGCTCCGATCCGCGCGCGGTTCTCGTCTTACGAGATGCCTATCTCGCCGCAGGCGGCCGGATCGAGCGCGAACTGTTCGACGATGATGCCAGCGAGAGCTGGATCGATGTCGCGCTGCTCGAAGACCTCGCGCACAAGGCCATGGAAGAAGCCGCCGAAAGGATCGCGCTCGAATATGGCCTTGCCTGGGTGCACCCGACGCTGGGCACCTATGTCAGTCATGACCTTGTCGAAGGTCTGAGCCGTCTGCCTTGCGAACCTGCGCCGATGACGGAACAGGAAGCGAAGGAGCTTGGCGAACTCGAGGCTGACTATGACCGCGTCGCCGCCGTGCTCGAAGACGAAGACAGCGACGAAGACGAGGTCGCCAAGGCCGAAGAGGAACTCGTGGTGATCGACCGCGCCATGCGCGCGCTCAATGATCGGCCGCCAGTACTCGCCGATGAGCTGAAATCCGAGGCTGGTGCCTTCCTCGTCCTTTCGCGTAATGGCGAGCCGACCTTGGTCCCGCAGTTCTATACCAAGACCGAAGTCATCGCTGAGGAAGGTCCTATCGAGGCAGTCGAGGACAGCGGAACGGCGAAGCCCAAGGGTAGCTCGCTGTCCCAGCGCTTGCTCGACGAGCTCGCGATGCAACGCCGCGACATCCTGGCAATCCATCTCGCCAACGATCCGGCACTGGCGCTCGACTTCATGGTCTTCACGCTCGCCGATGCCGATGGGCACGACTGGCGCGCCAAGAAGGCGTCGACGCTTGTCGGCTCTGTCGCGTCCGGCCCGGTCACCGGGTTCGAGGCCAAGGATGCGCCCGCGAGTGCTGCTTTGGCCGAGTTTGCCGGGTCGCTCGATGAAAGCTGGCGCTCTGGCGAAAGCGATGTTGAGCGGTTTGCCAGGTTCCGGGCACTATCCGACGAGGGGCGCTCGGCCTGGCTTGGTCATGTCGTCTCGCGCACGCTTGTCGCGAGCCTGGCCTGCGAAGGCGAGCGCTCGGTGCCTATGCATGAGGCTCTGGGCTCGCTCCTGGAAATCGAGACCGCGCATTGGTGGCGTCCCACGGCGGCGAACTACTTCGACCGCGTGGCCAAGGCCCGCACGCTCGAGGCACTCGATGCTGCCGGTGGTCCCGAACTGGTCAGTCGCTACGCTGCATCGAAGAAGGCCGAATTGGCGAGCGCTGCCGAGCGCATCTTCTCCGGCAACTTCATTGGCGAGTCTGAGGTCAAGGAGCGGGCGCAGGCTTGGGTTCCGCCGATCATGCGTTTCGCCGGTTCCGAAGAAGGCGAATTGTCCGACCGCGAAGAAGACGAAGCGGTCAACGCAGTAGAAACTGACGAGATTGCCGAGCAGGCTGCCTGACCCCTCCTGACAGGTCCAGGTCACTCGGCGGGCGGTCCGTCCCTTCCGGGACGGGCCGCCTTTTCCGTGTCAAATTTCGGGGCGGTTGCAGACCGTTGGGTTTTGGTGAGCAGGCAGGAGAAAGCAGCCGTTTTCTTTCAGGAGATCGGCGAATGCCAATGTATCCCCACGAAAACCTTGGGCAACTTGCTCAATTACTTGACGCACGTCTCCCAGAAACGTCATCTAATTGGGTGACCTACGATTTCGCTTCCTTGTCGCACAGTGAGTTCGAAGAACTGGCAAACGCGCTCATCGGGGCAGAGCTTGCGGTTCGGTTTGAACGTTTCGCAGAAGGACCGGATCAGGGAATCGATGGCCGATACGCCGAGAGCGACCGCAGCGTCATTTTGCAGGCAAAGCACTATCTGCGCTCGGGCTTTTCCAAACTGAACTCGGCGATGGCGAGCGAGCGCGCCAAGATCGATCAGCTCGCGCCTAGCCGCTATCTTCTGGCAACTTCATGTGACCTAACGCCAGCTCGCAAACAGACGCTCGCCGAGAAGATCGGGCCCTCTCTCCAGTCTCCCGGTGATATTTTCGGTCCTGCGGATCTAAACGCCCTGCTGCGCAAATTTCCTGACATCGAGAAGGCTCATCCGGCGCTTTGGCAGGGGTCGACCGCAGCCTTGCGGTCCATCGTCTCCGACGCAGTCGTCGAGGCGCTGGGTACCAAGCAGGATCTCCCAGAAATCTTCTCCGACCTGCTTGGTCAATCAAATGCGGCGAAAGGCGAAGGAGAAAAGGCGTCGAATTTCGAACGCAACGTGTTGTTTCTGATTAAGACCCATCCCGCAGACGACGAGTTCGCGCTCTGGCTCGCTCCCAAGCTCGAGGCAGAAGGGTACACTGTCTTTGCTGATATCCTCTCACTTGAGCCTGGAGACAGATGGCGACGCGAGGAAGGCTTGGTCCTGCAACATCGCGCAGCCAAGGCCTTGATCTGCGTCTCGGCGGCGGCAACCGCAGACACAAACGTTCAGGACAATATCGATCTCGCTCTGGAAGTGGCGCAAGCGATCGATGACAGCCGCTTCATGATACCATTGAGACTTGAAGCGACCAATCGCATCAAGGGGATCGGGGATGCTCGGCCGGTCGACTTCGTGCGCGGATGGGGCGAAGGACTGCAGACCCTTCTGGAGACTTTGCGCCGGCAGAAGGTGCCTCAGCGTGCCGACGGCGTTGCGATCAACCTGAATTGGGAATTGTTTCGGCGGCGTCGCAGCATAGAATTGTCGACCGATCCCGAGCCCTTAACCTCGAACTGGCTCAGGGTTCTCGAGGCGCCCGACACGATCCGCTTTTTTTCCGCAATGGGTGCTCAGACCGAACAAACGAGTGCCATCGCCGCCAAGACGCTTTCATACCCGGCAATTGCCCATCGCGGCGGGATTGTCAGCATGGCGGACTTAGGCGACATCGAGGCTGAGCTCGGGTCAATCGGCCGTTTCGAGCTCACCGCTGAATTGCCGATTGAGGAATTTGCTGAGCATGGCTGGGCCGAACTCGCGATCGTGCGGCAGGTCGCGCAAAAGATGCTGGTGCAGATGTTTGGCGAGGCTTGGATCAGCTACTGTCGTGAGCGAGGCCTGCTGCAATACAATTACTCCAGTTCAATCGGTTTTCATGCGTCGCCAGAGCTAGCGCCGATAGGAAAACTGATCCCTTGGGGGCGGCAAGGCGAACGACGCGCTTCGATGCTCCGCAACATTGCCAAGGGTCATATCTGGCAGTTCGGCGTGACCGCCACGCCAGTCTTGTGGCCCTTCTGGCATCTAAGACTCAAATCCCGCGTTCTATTCGCGGACGACAACGGCACCCCCGAAGGCTTGCAGATCGACGATGCGAAGAAGATGCATCGATTGCGCAGATCAATCTGCAAGGGCTGGCGCAATAAGCAATGGCATGGCCGATTGCTTGCCTTCCTCGAACTGCTCTCGGGTGAGTCCGCCTATATCCGCCTCAAGCTTGGCGGTACGCGCTCGCTCATGCTCGATGCCTCTCCGATCCTGTTTACCTCGCCTGTCAGCACGGTCCTTCCAGACCTGCTGGATCCGGACGCTGAGGAAACTGACGCCAGTACGCTCGGGAGACCCGAGCTGTCGCTGGAAGAGGATTCGGCATGAGGTTCCCGGAGACGCAACTCAAGGTTGAGCACCTCGCTGAACCGCAGCTTGAGTTCGCTTTCGGCCAGCAGAGTCCGCATCCAAAGGACGGGCTGTTTCTCTACGGCCCGCTGGCCAAAGCCAAGAAAACGAAGGAGATTAGGGTCGGCGTGGTCGGCACGCCCGAAGGTCTCGCGCATTTCCGGAGCTGGTCGCGTTCTTTGCTCCGCTCGGTTGAGGTTCCGCCGCCGGGAAAAGGGGAAAAGGCGGACCGGTTGCATCTGGCAAATTTCCCCGGGCTCGAAGAGGCATTCGGCATTTCCTTCGATCCCGACGAATGCAGCGTGCTGTCAATTCCGCTCGCGGATATCGACAGGGCCACGCGCGTGACCAACCTCAATGAGGCGGTCGACCAGGTGGCCAGTCTCTACATCGATCGCGTGCAAAAGTATCTGCGCAACGAGGAGAAGGCGATCGATGTCTGGGTGCTGGTCCTGCCCGAAATCGTCTATGAGCGCTGCCGTCCGGAATCTCGCCGCACCGGTTTGCCCTTGGTCAAGGGAGAATTCGGCAAAAAGCAAAAGTTTCGCGCAGACCTGCCGCTCCTGTCAGGGGCGGGAATCATCGACCAGAGCGGCGAGCGGATCTTCGAAGATGTCCCGGACTTTCACCGCCGTATCAAGGCAGAGTTCCTAAGGATCGCCCCCACTCAGCTGGTGCGCGAAACGACGCTCGCTCCAGGGGCATTCCTGAACAAGGCAGGCTACCCGATCCGCAATACGCAGGATGCCGCGACCACTGCCTGGAATCTGGCAACGGGTCTCTACTACAAGACCCAGCCAAAGCCACCCTGGCGCCTAGCCGAAGTGCGCCAAGGCGTTTGTTATATCGGGATGGTCTACAAAAGCCTGCCTAACGATCCTGACGGTCATTCATGCTGCGCCGCACAGATGTTTCTCAACGAAGGTGACGGCGTCGTCTTCCGCGGAGCCAATGGCCCTTGGAAGACGGGCGACCGCGAGTTCCATCTCAAGCCGCGGGCCGCCCGAGAGCTCATGGAACTCGTCCTCGAGACCTACATCGAAACACATGGAGCCCCGCCAGCTGAACTATTCATTCACGGGCAAACGACATTCAACGACGAAGAGTGGCAGGGCTTCGTCGCGGCAGTGCCGGCTGAAACCAACCTTGTAGGGGTTAGAATCCGATCAACTGGCGGTGAAACAAAGCTTTTTCGCGATGGGGATTATCCGGTCCTGCGCGGCACGGCACTTTTGCTTGACGACCAGACCGCCTACCTTTGGTCGTCAGGCTACGTGCCCCAGCTGGATACCTATATAGGTCCGGAAACACCCAATCCGCTTCACATTACTGTGCTGCGAAGCCGATTCGCCAAACCCAATATCCTGACGGTGCTACAAGACATCATGGGACTGACCAAGATCAACTATAATTCCTGCAACTTCAATGACGGCCTGCCCGTAACTGTGCGGTTCGCCCGTATGGTCGGCGATGTCCTCACCATGGGCTCGGCAAAGGGAGAGGAGAAGCAGCCCTTCAAGTTCTATGTCTAATTGTTGCGGCACATTCTTTGCGAGATGTCCTTTTGGCTGTCCGCTATTGGGATAGCGTCGCGCGCGGCAACAGGTCCGAAACGAAGACTCGTAGCGGCATTCATTAATGAGAGGGGAGGAAGCTTTGCTCTTCCTGAACCGGGACAATTCGGTCTCGGCGATCAGGAGAACTCCCATAAAGAAGTCCCGTCGCGCTGCATCGACTTCGCCGGCTCAGAGCATCACCGCCGCTATCATCGAAAAGCTCGAGCAAGGCACCAAGCCTTGGGTCAAGCCATGGCGCGGTGTGCCGGTCTCGCGGCCCTTGCGGAGCTGCGGGACACCCTACCGCGGCATGAACACATTCTGGTTGTGGATGGTGGCCGATGGCTGCGGCTATACCTCGCCTTACTGGATGACCTATCGCCAGTGTCAGCCGCTCGGCGGACAAGTCCGCAAGGGTGAAAAATCGACCCTCGCGATCTTCTACAAGAGCTACACCAAAGAGGTCGAGAACGCCGAAGGCGAAGCTGACACCGAGAACCGGCGCGTGCTCAAGGCCTATGCCGTGTTCAACGCCGATCAGTGCGACGGCCTGCCCGAGTTCTACTTTCCCAAGTCGCTGGTTGCCGCGCTTGAGCCAGAAGGACGCGAAGACCGGCTCGATGCTTTCTTTGCCCATATTGGCGCAGACCTGCGCCATCATGGCTCGCAGGCCTACTACGAGCCGCTGCGCGACCGCGTCACCATGCCGCCAGCCGAACTGTTCGAAGCCTACGACCACTACTACGCGACGCTCGCACACGAGTTGTCGCACTGGACGGGGCATTCTTCGCGGCTCGACCGCGATCTCAAGAACCGCTTCGGCAGCGACGCCTACGCAGCAGAAGAACTGATCGCAGAACTGTCCTCGGCAATCCTTGGAGCCGAATTGGGCCTTCCGGTCACCCACCTCGACCATCACGCCAGTTACATCGCGTCCTGGCTCAAGATCCTCAAATCGGACGAGCGCGCGATCCTGACCGCCGCGGCCAAGGCCGAAGAAGCTGCCAGCCTGTTGCTCGAACTTGGAGGCCATCAATCCCGTGAAGGCGAGGCCGACATCGATCTCGCCGATGCAGCCTAAGGAGTAGTGAGATGGGACGTTCCGTCAGCTACCCGACCGGCTCCGTAGTGGCCTTTCGCTTGCTCGATGACGGCGAAGACGAAGATATCGACTGGGTCTATGAGTGCCTCGTCGACGAGGTCATCGATGCCGCGAAAGCGGCCTTTCCTTCGTTCGAGCGCTTCAATGGATGGCGCGGCCGCGAAGATCGTATCCTCCTTCGCAATGCCTTCGCTGATTGCGGCATATCGACCTATTGCGGTCTCGCCGCGATCTGGCTCGTCGAGCGTGACGATGCCCGATACTGGGAGGCGGATTTCTACGTCCCACGAACGGCAAGGGCACGGCACTGGCTCGCCCAGGTGTCGGGACGCTTTATTGACCTGTTCGGGGATCTGCGCCTGGTCGGGCGATTCTCGAATGGCGAAGCGATCTTCGAGCGCTCCCGATCCACCTGCGACATCGGGACCTGATCCTGCCTCATCCCTGTCCGCCGGGAGAGGCCCTTGGGCCGGTCGGGGCGCGCCGCAACCTGCGGCCCGTCGGCCCGTGTTGCCCGCGCCAGCCTAGGGCCGCAGGTTTCCCGCTACGCGGTGCGTCACGCCCCTTGTCCCGGCCCTGATCGGGCTCCGGCGGACAGGGCCGAGGCAATGGTGCCTCCTCTCCTTGTCCCCGCGATCAGGAGACACCCCATGTACGACAGCTTCATCGACCAATTGAACGGTCTCGATCTCTCGGGCCTAAGCATCAGGCCAGCCCCCTTCAACGAGACCGACTTTCCCTGCGAGGATGCGATCGAGCAGACCCTCGCTGCAGTCTGGTCCGATCTTTTCGCGATGTTTTCGGACACGGCCCTGGAGGCCGATGCCGAGGACATTGCCTGGGGCATGGTCAATCTCTTTCACCGCGCAGCCAGCCGCAAGTCGGCTCAGCTCGACCGGGCCAGCGATGAAATCCGTGTTCTGCTCGCATCGGCCGATGGCTCCGAAGTGCATTCGAGCAATCTGGAAGAGCAGGTAGAGCGCGCGCAGGCCGCCGAAGCCAGCATGCTTGCCTTCGAGCAGATGCGCGAGGCTGCGGCAGCACTCTATCGCGACGAGACCGGTTCCTCGTGGAAGCCCGTTTCCGGCTCGCGCACGAGCCATTCGCGCAACCTTACCTCGACTGTGATCGATGCCCGCGACTTCCTTCGCGCACGTGCTGAGAACCGGCGTCACGCCCTGATCCCGGAAGGCACTCCAATCGTCTTCGCCGGTGGTCGCCAGAGCTTCGAAAACGCAGAAGATGCGCGTGTCTATGCCGACAATATCTGGGCGACGCTGGACAAGGTTCGCGATGCGGTTCCCGATCTCTTCCTGGTCCATGGCGGCGACGGCAAGGGTGCCGATCGTCTGGCAGCGAGCTGGGCCGAGCGCCGCGAAGTCCAGCAGCTGACGTATTCGCTCGATCGTCGGCTTGGTGCCCGCGCCGGGTTCAAGCGCAACGAGCAGATGCTTTCGCTCAATCCGCGTTACGTTGTCGCCTTTCCGGGCAATGGCGTGACTGAACGGCTAGTGATCGACGCCAAGACGCGCCGGATCACCGTGGTCGATCGCAGGACCGTGACGTCCGGATCCAAGACTAAGGGATAATAGTCTGTTGGTCGCTGCAGCATGTCTACCATCGGTTGGCTGCGGCGACCATCTCAGACAATTGTCATCGATTGCCTTTTCGGTTGGAGAGGGGATTTCTTGGGAAGGCATCTCGGGTTATCAGCCCCGCATGCACCACGCCGACTCCAATCCGCTCGCCCATGATCACAACTTCCTGAGCGCCTCGCACGACGCCCATGAGCGGCGCACGCGTTATGTCGTTGCCTTGACCGCCGCGATGATGGTGGTCGAAATCGTCGCTGGCCTGTGGACCGGATCGATGGCGCTTCTCGCCGATGGTATCCACATGGCGACCCACGCAGGTGCCCTGGGCGTCGCGGCCTTTGCCTACTGGTTTGCCAGGCGCCATGCGAACAACCCGCGTTTCACATTCGGTACCGGCAAGGTGGGCGACCTCGTCGGCTTCGCGAGCGCGCTTGTCCTCGCCATCTTCGCAATCGGGATCGCGGTTGAATCGGCTCAAAGGTTCGTCAGTCCGCTCACGATTGCCTATACCGAGGCGATCTGGATCGCCCTGCTCGGCCTCGTGGTGAACCTCGCGAGTGCCTGGCTGCTTGGTGCCGATCATCACCATGGGCATGATCACGACCATCATCATCACCACGACCATGCGCATGCCGACAACAATCTGCGCTCCGCCTATTTCCACGTGCTTGCCGATGCCCTGACCTCGGTCCTGGCTATCGTGGCCCTTCTCGCCGGCATGTACCTCGGCTGGGCATGGATGGACGCAGCAATGGGTCTGGTAGGTGCATTCGTGATCGGGCGCTGGTCATGGTCGCTGCTGCGCGATACCGCAGCCGTGCTTGTCGACGCCGAGGCGGACTCTGAACGATACACAGAAGTGAGCGAGGCGCTAGAGGACCGGGACGCCGCGATCGGCGATCTGCACATCTGGCGTATCGGCCCTGGCAAGTATGCGGTCATCGCCTCGCTCATCGCCGGTGATCCGCTCGCGCCCGACCATTATGCGAGCCGACTTTCAGAGCATGCGGAATATGTGCACGTCACGATCGAAGTGCATCGCTGCGAGCATCCCCATCCCGAGCTTCGCGCGGCCTGATCGCGCCGTTCTAAAAGACCGAAACAGTATTCGAGGACTGTTATACTGTAACAAACGACTTATACTTCATCGTGTTACGGAGCTTGCAATCTTGATCCGGTTTGCTAGGAGCCGTCGGAATCCATGACCACAAGCTATCGTCGCCTTGTCCTGCATCCTTTCGTCGTCCTGCTCATGCTGGTCGCGATGGTGTTCGTGACGGCGGCGGATGCTGCTGCTTGCGGCGCCGAAGTGGCGCCCGGAAGCACGCCCGTTCTGGTTTCGCTCGACAGCGCGTCCGCGTCATCCGCAGCTACTGACGAAGTTCCGGGCGATCCGGATGCGCCGACCGAGCAACACGGCGTGTGTGGGCACGGCCATTGTCATCATGGGGCGAGCTTTGCCAGCACCGTGCAGAAGAATTCGGTTCCTCACTTGGTTGTGGTTCCCGATGCGCCTCCCGCCGAAGCGCTCGCTTCCGACATTGCCGACCGACTGAAGCGCCCCCCTCGCGCCTGACGACCGTCACCGCGCTGCATGCCGCAGCGCAGTTCGGATCGTCAGCAGAGGAATATTCGAAAAATGTCAGCCATTCATTGGCGAGGGGTCCTCCTTGGAGGGCTGTTCCTCGCCGCTCAAGCCACGACCGTGGCGGCGCAGGAGCGTGAGCTTCTGACGCTCGAAGCTGCGCTCGCTCGTGCGGGCATCGTCGACAGCGCAGATGAGCCCCCAGAAAATCCGCGCCTGATCGGACCGCGGGCCGAAGCCGACGCGGCGCGGGCCCTAGTCGACCAGGCGCGGCTGCGGCCCAACCCAGAAATTGCTTTCGAAGCCGAAAACATTGCCGGGAGCGGCGCGTTTTCGGGATTGCAGGCCACCGAGTATACTTTGTCCCTGAGCCAGCGGCTCGAATTGGGCGGCAAACGGGGAGCGCGCGTCCGCGCCGCCCAGGCGGAAGCGCGCGTCGCGACCCTTTCAGGAGCGCTCTCGGTTGCTCAGCTCGGGCGATCGGTGCGCGAACGCTATGTCGAAGCCGTCGCTGCGGCAGCCCGATTGGAACTCGCGCGGGACATAGTCGAGCGCAATCGCGAGCTTGCCAGGATCGCAGGCGTACTGGTCGATGTTGGGCGGGAGCCTCCTCTGCGATCGCTTCGTGCCGAAGCGGCACTTGCGGAGGCGCTCGCGGAGCTTGAAGCGGCCCTGGCTGCCGACAGTACGGCGAGGAACGCGCTCGCCGCGCTTTGGGGCGAGGCAACACCTGCTACGGACGTGCCTTCGGTGTTCCCCGAGATCGAACCTCCGGCGACGCTGCTCGCGTCACCTTCGGCCTTACGACTTCAGGTCGCCCGTGCCGAACGCGAGGCCGCGGATGCCGCGATCGCCCGGGAACGCTCTCTCGGCATTCCGGATCCGGCAATATCCGCCGGAGTCCGACGGTTCGAGGAAAGTCGAGACCAGGCGTTTCTCGTGGGGGTTTCGATCCCGCTTCCATTGCGTAATCGCAACCAGGGAAACATCGCCGCTGCCGAAGCGCGGCTTCGCGCCGCGACGGCGCGGGAAGCAATTGCCCGCACCGATTTCGAACTCGAGGTCACGCAGGCCCGCGGACAATTTCTGGCAGCCGAAGCGCGGGTCGAGACCCTCGCGGAGACGTCCTTGCCCCAAGCCGAAGAAGCCTTGCGCCTCGTTCGGATTGGCTACCGCAACGGCAGGTTTCCGCTGATCGAAGTTCTGGCTGCGGCCGAAGCGCGTGACACCATCCGTGAAGCTTTGATTCAAGCTCAGGAAGATCGTGGTCGCCTGGCGGCGACACTGATCTGGCTCGGTGCACAATGAGGTATTTTCCGATGAACCGTAAACGTCTGGCCGTTGCGATCGGCCTTTCCATTCTCTTTGTAGTCGCGGCGCTCATGCTGTGGCCCGATAACGAAGCTGACCAAATCGCCGAGGAGACGAGTGAGGAGGTCGAGCTTCCCGAAGGCCTTGTCCTGCTTGGCGCCGAACAAATTGAAGCGTCCCAGATAGTGGTCGAAACCGTCGGCCAGGGATCGGCGGTCGAGCTGGTCTTCCCGGCCACCGTCGCGGCAAGCCCGACGGCAAGTGCCCGCATCGATGCCCGCGCGGCGGGCGTGGTCCGCAGTGTCGGCAAAACGCTGGGCGATTACGTGAGGCAGGGCGAGACGATTGCCCGCATCGAGAGCGCCGACGCGGCTGCTCTCGCAGCGCAGTTGAGCGCAGCGCGCGCGAGGGTCAACGAACTGTCCGCTGCCTACGATCGGGAGCGCCGCCTGTTCGAGGCCAATGTCACCGCACGGCAGGATCTCGAGGCCGCGCGAGCAAATCTGCAGGTCGCCCAGTCGGAACTTGCGCGCGCCCAGGCGGCAGTCTCCGCGGCGGGCGTTAGCGGCGACGGGCGCTCCCTTGCGGTCACGAGCCCGCTCGCAGGCCGAGTGACCTCGGCGCCTATCGTTCTCGGCTCCTTCGTCGATGCCGGGGAAGAACTCTATCAGGTCGTGAATCCGAGCGGCATGCAGGTCGAGGTTGCCCTCCCGTCGGCTGAAGCAAGCCGCATCCAGCCTGGCGACGAGGCGACGCTGGAAATCGCGGACAACCGGGAAGTGGGTGCGCGCGTGCGGTCTGTCACTCCCTCGCTCGATCCCGAAAGCCGCAGCGCTACGGCGGTCCTGTCGCTGGCAAGACCGATCCCCGGTCTGCAACCCGGGGCCTTCCTGCAGGCACGTATCCGCCCCTCGGGTGAGGTCGATACAGGCCGCATGTCGGTGCCGGAAAGTGCCGTCCAGACAATCGATGGCGCAGAAGTGGTCTTCGTTCGCACGCGCCGCGGGTTTCAAGCCCGTCCGGTGGTCACCGGTGCGCGTTCGGGAGGACGCGTGGTCATCGAGTCCGGTCTCGAAGCGCAGTGGCGGATCGCCACCGCCAATGCCTTTTTGCTGAAGGCTGAACTCGAGAAGGAGGAGGCCGAGCATGGACACTGATCACATGCAGGACGCGGATCGCTCCCACCGCCATGGCCTGATCGGCATGATCCTCGACGTCGCCGTGCGCTTTCGCTGGGCGATGGTCGTACTGACGCTCGGTGTGGCAATCTATGGCGTGGTGAATTTGCTGCGCCTGCCCATCGATGCCGTGCCCGATATCACCAATGTACAGGTGCAGATCAACACCGAGGCACCAGCCCTGTCGCCTTCGCAAGTCGAAACGCAGGTCACCTATCCCGTTGAAACCGGGCTTGCCGGTATCGAGGGTCTGGAGATGACCCGCTCAATATCGCGCAACGGGTTCAGCCAGGTGACCGCGATTTTCGAGGAAGGGACCGACATCTATTTTGCGCGTCAGCAGGTCAACGAACGGCTGACGCCCATAAGTGCCTCCCTACCCGAGGGTGCCGAACCGGTGATGGGACCCATCTCGACCGGCTTGGGCGAAGTGCTCATGTATACCATCGAGTACGAGTTTCCTGACGGCAAGGAAGCACCGCTGGGCGGAGCGGTCGGTTGGCAGTCCGACGGGAGCTTTGTGACCGAACGTGGCGACCGGCTCGACAGCGATGTTGCCAAGGCTGCCTATCTGCGAACCATCCAGGACTGGGTGGTTGCCCCCCTCATGCGGTCGGTCGACGGTGTGGCGGGTGTCGACTCGATCGGCGGCTTCGAAAAGCAATACCTTGTCCAACCCGATCCCGCGCGATTGACCGGGTACGGTTTATCGTTCGACGAAGTGATCGATGCGCTGGAAGCGGCCAATCTCGCCGAAGGGGCCAATTTCGTCGAGCGGGCAGGCGAAGCCCTCCTCGCCCGAGTTGATGCGCGCCTCGGCAGTGTCGAGGATATCGAGCAGGCGGTCGTTTCTACACGCGAAGGAGTCCCCATTCGCGTAGGAGACGTCGCCACGGTCAGCATCGGTGGCGACCTGCGAACGGGCGCGGCGTCGCTGAACGGCGATGAAGCGGTCGTGGGCACCGTGCTCATGCGCGCGGGCGAGAACAGCCGCACCGTGTCGGCCCAGGCGGCCGAACGGCTCGAGGAAGTTCGCAGCTCCCTGCCGGAAGGAATTGTCGCGGAGATCGTCTACAACCGGTCTTCGCTGGTCGATGCGACGATCGCGACCGTCGAGAAGAATCTCGTTGAAGGCGCGCTTCTGGTGATCGCGATCCTGTTCTTGCTGCTGGGCAACATCCGGGCAGCGATCATCGCGGCGCTGGTCATTCCCTTTTCCATGCTGATGGCATCGATCGGAATGAACCGGCTCGGCGTGTCGGGCAATCTCATGAGCCTGGGTGCGCTGGACTTCGGCCTGATCGTCGATGGTGCCGTCATCATCGTCGAGAACAGTGTCGCGAGGCTCGCGGCCCGGCAGGAACACGAAGGCCGGCTTCTCACACTGGGCGAAAGGTTGACGGAAACGCGGCTTGCCGCGCAGGAAATGATCAAGCCGACTGTGTACGGGCAGGCGATCATACTTCTCGTCTTCGCACCGCTTCTGACCTTTACCGGGGTCGAAGGCAAAACCTTCTCGCCCATGGCGATCACGGTCATGCTCGCGCTCGCCTCGGCGTTCGTGTTGTCGCTGACCTTCGTCCCGGCAATGATCGCCATCCTGCTCAACAAGAAGCTGACGGAAAAGGAGGTCAAGCCGATCCGGATCGCCAAGGAGCGATACGGACCGCTGGTCCGCAGGGCGATCACCCGCCCTTGGCCGGTCATCGGCATGGGCGTCGGCATCTTCGCCTTTGCGGCCTTCGTGTTCAGCTTCCTCGGGAGCGAGTTCACACCGCAATTGGACGAGCGCGACATCGCCGTGCAATCGCTGCGTATTCCTTCGACATCCCTCGAACGTTCGCTCGCGATGCAAAGGCGGGTCGAGGACCGGCTCGAGCAGTTTGAGCAGGTCGAGCTCGTCTTTTCGCGGACGGGCACGGCGGAAGTGGCCAGTGACCCGATGCCGCCGAACGCTTCCGATGCGTATGTGATCCTCAAACCCCGTGAGGAATGGCCCGATCCCGACCTCGCCAAGGACGAGTTGGTCGCGCAAATGGAGAGCGCCCTCAGCAGTCTCGTCGGCAACCTTTACGAGTTCAGCCAACCGATCGAATTGCGGTTCAACGAATTGATCGCAGGCGTTCGCGGAGATGTTGCCGTCAAGATCTACGGAGACGATCTCAGCGCCATGACCTCGGCGGCGAACGAGGTTGCGGGCGTGCTGCGCGATGTCGACGGCGCCGCGGACGTCAAGGTCCAGCAAGTGTCCGGGTTCCCCACCCTCGATATTGCCTTCGATCGGCCAGCGATTGCCCGTTACGGGCTGAAGGTCGAAGACGTTGCGCAATCGGTGGCGATCGCACTGGGCGGTCGGCCTGCGGGCCTCGTTTTCGAAGGCGATCGCCGCTTCGATGTGGTTGTGCGGTTGTCGGACGCGACCCGCGACGATTTCGACCAGTTGGGTGCTTTGCCGGTGCTGCTCCCGAACGGGGCAACCATACCGCTACGCTCGGTTGCCGAGTTCCGTGTGGTGGATGGTCTCGCGGAGGTTCGCCGGGAACAGGGACGCAGACTGGTGATCGTTTCGTCCAACGTGCGAGAACGCGACCTCGGGTCTTTTGTAGAAGAGGCCCAGGAAAGGGTTGCGGCGCAGGTCGAACTGCCCGCTGCCGCGTTTATCGAGTGGGGCGGTCAATACCAGAACCTCCAAGCCGCTCAGGAAAGACTTCAGATCGTTATTCCTATCGCTTTCGCGGTCATTCTCCTGCTGCTTTACATGGCGGTTGGGGGCTGGGTGCCGGCGCTCGCCGTATTCAGCGCGATCCCGTTGGCCCTGGCAGGCGGAATATTCTCCTTGGCCCTGCGCGGGATGCCATTCTCCGTTTCTGCGGCGGTAGGCTTTATCGCCCTGTCGGGCGTGGCGACCTTGAATGGCCTCGTGATGGTGACTGCGATCCGTCAGCGGCTCGACAGGGGCATGGCGCTCGATGACGCCATCGTCGATGGTGGATTGGCGCGCCTGAGGCCGGTTCTCATGACCGCGCTCGTTGCTTCGCTCGGCTTCGTGCCGATGGCCATTGCGACCGGGACCGGCGCGGAAGTGCAGCGTCCCTTGGCGACAGTCGTCATCGGAGGATTGATCACGGCCACCGCGCTCACCCTCTTCGTCTTGCCCGCAATTTTGAAGCTGGTTTTCGGGACCAGAGAAGATGACCAGACCTGGCGACAGCGCTGGTGGGACCGGCTGCGGCGCAACGTGACAAGCGATGAGCAGCGCGAGCTGAAGGACATCGCATGACCGATCGGGAAAGGAAAAAACGGTGCTGGCACTGAAGGAAGAGAACGGACTGCTCTGGATACGCGCCGGAGGCAGGCTGGGGGATGAAGCCTATGACCGCTTTGTTCCCCAATTCGAACATATCGCAGAGCGCGAGGCCGGTACCGTCCCGATGGTGATCGAGCTCGCGCCTGACTTTTCGGGTTGGGACTTCGGAGGTCTCTGGCGCGATCTCAAGTTCGACATCCGGCATAAGGATTGTTTCAGCCGGATCGCCATGATCGGCGACAGCAAATGGGAAGAGCGGGGCTGGAAATTGTCATCCTCACTCTTCCGCGCCGAAATGAAGTTTTTCCGGCCATCACAGCGTAGTCATGCGGAAAGCTGGGTACAAACCGGGGAGGACGCAGCATGAGTGGCGGACATGAGGTCGATGTCCGGTCGCCTGAAAAGCGCAAGACCCTGTGGGTTGTCCTGTGGCTTAACGTCGCCATCGCGATCGGCTTCTTCGCGGTCGGATATTTTGCCGATTCCAACGCGCTGTTGGCAAACGGCCTCGACAATTCATCGGATGCAATCGTTTATGCGCTCAGCCTGCTTGCGCTAACCCGCTCGCGGACCTGGAAACGCGGGGCCGCGCGTTTCTCCGGCATCATGCTGCTGGTCTTCTCCGCTGGGGTCATTTTCGATGCTTACCGACGGTTCGTGGAAGGTTCCGATCCGGGCGGCATGCTGATGATGGCGATGGCGTTCGTCGCGGGACTGGTGAATCTCTATTGCCTGCGCCTGTTGCAGAAGGTGGAGAACAAGGACGTCAATATGCGGGCGGCGACAACCTTCAGCTTCAACGACTTCATCTCCAATGGCGGGATCATCATCGCCGGCATCGTTGTGCTGATTACCGGTGCCAACTGGCCCGACCTAGTGGTCGGAATAGCGGTCGCCTGCATAGCGCTTTACGGCGGAGTGCAGATCCTGCGCGATACGCATATGGATGTGCACGACGAGGCGGGAACCGTCCACGGCGAGAAGAGGAATTGACGCTAATCGATACCTTGTTTGCCGCGCAGGACCTTTCGCGGGTCCTTGTCCTGGCGATGCTATCAGGCATCGGGGTCATGATTGGCGGCAAATTGGCAAAAGGCAGTTGGAGCTTCCTGCATCCGCTCCTGCCGGGCGGCGTTTCGGGTGCTTTTGCCGCCCTTGCCGTCTTGCTAACTCTTCCGCTGGGACAATCTCCTCTCACCCGCTGGACACTCACTGGTTTGATGCTGGCGGGCGGCCTGCTGCTTCTGATTTTCAACGAGCTTGGTCGATACGCAAAACTCAGACCGGATGATGACGGACCTGAGCGATGCTCCGATAGGCCAACCCTGGTACGTCGCATCTCGGTGTCGATGGCGTCCGATATCCTGCCTTACAGCGTTATCTTGGGTGCTGCCGCTGCTGCATCCGCGACGACAGCAATGGCGGTGTCTGCAGCGCTTGTTTTTGCGAACCTGGAAATAGGACGCCAGGCGATCGATGAATACCGATCCGCCCAAGTGAGCAGGATGGACCAGCTTGCGCTACTTGTCCTCTTTTCCCTGTTTTTCATCGGTATCGCTCTCTTGACCTTTTGGGCGCTGCACGGATTCACCGACAACGGGCGAGGTTGGCTAGCGGCTATTATCCCGGGCTTTCTTATAGTTGCATCGGCGCGCGCGCTGCTTCGCATGGGAACCGGATCGGTCGCCGCCAATCATATTACGCTCCTGGCATTCGTCGGAGGGTTCGCGCTGCTCGGCCTCGCGATCTCGGCGCTTGGAGAACTGTCGCGCGAACTCGATGTCTCGAACAGCACGTTCCAGCATTCCCCCGCGCAGTCCGTTACGACGACCAAGAGAACAGAAAAAGGAGGCAGGTAGTGGCACAATCGGGCGGTCATGCCGGGCACAGTCACGGCGAAGAAAGCATGAGCGACGGCCGCCTTGTATTGGCCGTCGCCCTCAACGTCCTGCTGACTGTCGCCCAGATCATCGGGGGGATATTGTCGGGTTCGCTCGCACTGATCGCCGATGCGCTGCACAATTTCAGCGACGCGGCATCGCTTGGACTGGCTCTGTTTGCGAGGCGGATCGGGCGCCGGCCAGCCGACAAGCTTATGACCTTCGGCTATGCTCGTGCGGAAGTCGTGGCGGCGCTCATCAATCTGACGACTTTGCTTATCATCGGTTTCTATCTGCTCGTCGAGGCGATCAACCGTTTCGCAGACCCTCAACCCGTTGAGGGGTGGACCGTAATCTGGGTCGCCGGGATAGCGCTGGTGATCGACGTGGTTACGGCGGTGATGGTTTACGCCAGCTCGAAGAACTCCCTCAACATGAAAGCCGCCTTTCTGCACAATGTGTCCGATGCGCTGGCTTCGGTCGGTGTGATCGTGGCTGGCGTACTCATTCTGCGATACGAACTTTATATTGCCGATCTGATCATCACTGTGGTCATTGCTGCCTATGTGATCTGGCAGGGCGTCACTTTGTTGCCTCGCACGGTGCGGCTCTTGATGGGTGCGGTGCCGGACGAAAGCGAGTTCGATCGCATTGTGAGCGACCTGCGTGACACAGAAGGCGTGGCCGACGTCCATCACGTCCATGTCTGGAGCATCAGTGAGCATTATCGCGCGCTTGAGGCGCATATCGTTCCTGCCGAATCTTCGCTGCAGGCTTTCGAGGATGTGAAGGCGCGGGCTCGCGGTATGCTCGAGACGCAGCACGCCATCGCCCATGCAACGTTCGAAGCCTGTCTCGCTGCGGAGTGTGATCCGGACATGATCCCGGACCATCAGGTCGAGAAGAACCATCACCACGACCATGACCACGACCATTGACAAGCGCGGCGATCGGGTCGGTCGCTGTGGGCGAGCAGCTTGGCAGCGCACGGCATAAACCGCCCTGCAACTCGTAAAATGAGGACCAACGAATGAAAGCATCCGATCTCATGGTCGCCGCACTCGAAGCCGAGGGCGTCGAATATGTTTTCGCCGTTCCAGGCGAAGAAAACCTGGATCTTCTGGAATCGCTGCGAACTTCCGCCATCACGCTGGTTCTGGCCCGTCACGAACAGGGCGCTGGCTTCATGGCGACGACCTATGGCCGCCTGACCGGCAAGGCAGGTGTGTGCCTGGCGACTCTCGGGCCTGGGGCGACGAACCTGACCACACCGGCGGCCTATGCCGCGCTCGGGGCCTTTCCGCTTGTCATCATTACCGGACAGAAGCCGATAAAGACATCGAAACAGGCCCAGTTCCAGATCGTCGATGTCGTTTCCCTGTTCACTCCGCTCTGCAAGGCTTCGACCCAGATTGTGAACGGCAACCGCATCCCCTCTCTCGTTCGCGAAGGTTTCCGCCTGGCGCAGGAAGAAAGACCCGGAGCCGTCCTCCTGGAACTGCCCGAAGATATCGCTGAAGAGGAAACGATCGAACCGGTCATACCGCCGCATGACAGGCGTTATGCGGTCGCCGGAGATGCTGCGCTCGACGAAGCGGCCGAGCGCATCATCGCGGCTGAGCGGCCATTGCTCCTGATCGGTGCCGGAGCGAACCGCCGCCGCGCTTCGAAAGCGTTGCGCAAATTCGTGTCTGATACCGGCTTTCCCTTCTTCGACACCCAGATGGGCAAGGGCGTGGTCGATGAAGATAGCGAGCTCTATCTGGGCACCGCGGCGCTATCGTCGGGCGATTATGTTCACTGCGCAATCGAAAAGGCCGATCTGATCGTCAATATCGGTCACGACGTGGTGGAGAAGCCGCCCTTCTTCATGGAGCCGGGCGGGCAGACCGTCATCCATATCAATTACAAGGCAGCCGAAGTCGATCAGGTCTACTTCCCGCAGCTCGAGGTCATCGGCGACATCGCCGGATCGGTCGAGCGGCTGGGAAACCGCCTGGATGGCAAGCTGCAGTGCGACCGCAGCTATTATACCGCCCTGCATCACGAGATTGCATCGCACATCTCCGAGACCAGCGACGACGAACGTTTTCCAATGGTCCCCCAGCGCGTGGTTGCCGACGTACGCAGCGTAATGGCGCGCGATGATATCGTTGCGCTCGACAACGGCATCTACAAGATCTGGTTCGCCAGAAACTACATCGCCCACGAGCCTGGCACCATCCTGCTCGACAATGCATTGGCGACGATGGGTGCTGGCCTTCCATCCGCCATGATGGCTGCGATGCTGGCGCCGGGGCGCAGAGTGCTCGCGGTATGCGGCGATGGCGGGTTCATGATGAACTCGCAGGAACTGGAAACGGCCGTCAGGCTTGGACTGAACCTTGTCGTTCTCGTTCTGAATGATGCAGCATACGGGATGATCCGCTGGAAGCAGGACCAGCTTGGCTTTCCGGACTACGGCCTGACCTTTTCCAATCCCGACTTTGTCACCTACGCACAAAGCTATGGAGCGACCGGCCACCGTGTCGAGCGAAGTGCGGATCTGGTTTCGGTCCTGAACGCCGCATTCGAGGCTGGCGGCGTGCACCTTGTCGATCTGCCCGTCGACTATTCCGAAAACAAGAAGGTGCTGATTGATGATCTCGGCGCAAAGGTGTGTGAGCTATGAAAACGATCGTTCACAATCCTTTCGACCGCTCGCCGATTGCAGAAGTACCGCTTGTTGGCTGGGCTCAAATCGATGAATGGCTGAATGAAGCGCAGTTGCTCCACCGCGACCGCCATGGCTGGCTTGCCGTGCACGAGCGTGTCGCCATCCTCCGGCGGGCTGCGGATATCATGCGCGAACGAGCCGAGGATCTGGCTCTCCAGATCGTCAGGGAGGGCGGCAAACCCCTGGTCGATGCGCGCGTGGAAGCCGGTCGCGCGATCAACAGCGTCGACTTGTGCGTTCAGGCGCTCAGCGATGGCGGCGGTCACGAGATCCCCATGGACCTGACAGAAGCGGGTGCGGGAAGGACGGCAAATACCTTCCGCGAGCCGATCGGTCCTGTCGTGGCGATCTCGGCATTCAATCACCCGCTCAACCTAATCGTCCATCAGGTTGGACCGGCGGTAGCAGCCGGGTGCCCCGTTCTCATCAAGCCTGCGCTGGAAACGCCTCTTTCATGCCAGAGCTTCGTGGGCATTCTCCATGAAGCCGGCCTGCCCGGGGCCTGGTGCCGGTTCGCTCCGTGCAGCAACAATGTCGCCGAAAGAATGGTAACCGATCCGCGCACGGCGTTCTTCTCATTCATCGGTTCTGCGAAAATCGGCTGGATGCTTCGCTCGAAGCTGGCGCCGGGAACCCGCATTGCTCTCGAGCACGGCGGTGCGGCGCCGGTAATCGTGGACAGCGGCGTGGAGCGCGCAGCAGTGATCGCCTCGTTGCTAAAAGGCGGGTTCTATCATTCGGGTCAGGTCTGCGTTTCCGTGCAGCGCGTATTCGTCCCTGCTGCAGAATTGAAAGACTTCGCCAATGACCTAGGGCGAGCTGCCGAAAAGCTGGTCGTGGGCGATCCCGCCGATGCTGAGACCCAATGCGGACCCCTGATCCGAACGGAGGAAGTTGACCGCGTCGAACGCTGGGTCGATGAAGCCATCGCAGCAGGAGGCACCCTGGTGTGCGGGGGAAGCCGTCTGAGTGACACTCTTTTCTCCCCGACCGTCATTGTTGATCCTCCGGAAAGCGCCAAGGTATCCCAGGAAGAAATCTTCGGCCCCGTGATCTGCGTGTATGGCTATGACGATATCGACCTGGCTATCGAGCAGGCCAATGCCCTGCCTTACGCCTTTCAGGCCGCTGTATTCAGCGATCGGCTGTCAATCGCCAATCATTGCATCAGGTCTCTGACGGGATCGGCGGTGATGGTGAACGACCATACGGCATTCCGCGTCGACTGGATGCCTTTTGCAGGGCTGCGCCGCTCCGGGCTTGGCGTCGGCGGGATCGCCTACACGATGGAGGATATGAGCATTGAAAAAATGGCCGTCTGGAACTGGCCGACAGCAGCATCATAACCCGTTCGACAGACCCGGGATGGCGACACGGGCAGCTTCGCACTCGTCGGCCTTCCCGAAGTTAAGTCTCTTAGGGGCGGCGGACAAAAGCCGTGCATCGGCGAGCCTGACCGAACTGGCGCACGAGGCGCGGGCATCAAGGCTCGGTGGTACCGGCAAGTGCATCGATGATGCGACAGTCGCCTACCGTGTCTTGCTCGCAGGCAGCGATCATGCGCCCAAGCTCCGTCCGCAACGCCTCCAGGCTGGCGATCTTGCGCTCGACTTCGCCGAGATGGCTTCTGGCCAGAGCGTCAATGCCCGCGCAGGACCGGTCGGCATCATCGGAGAGATCGAGCAATTCCCTGATGCGTGCCATCGAGAAGCCGAGATCACGCGCGCGCCGTATGAAGTTAAGGCGCGCTTCCTCTGCAGGTCCATAGTCGCGATAATTGGCCTTCGTGCGCGGAGGGGCAGCGAGGATACCTTCGCGCTCGTAGAAGCGGATTGTTTCGGATTTGACGCCGGTTATCCGGGCAAGTTGACCAATTCTCATGACAAAGGCTCCTGCGGCTTGACCTTGTAGTTACTACAAGGTGCATAGGGCGGATCGACGCAAGGAGTCGAGTAAATGGGAAAGACCTGCTGCGGTCCCGATGAGGGCGGTGCAAACAACAACGATCCGACATGGCGGCGCATTCTGTGGATCGCGCTGGGCCTTAATGCAATCATGTTCGGTGTGGAGATCGTGGCAGGCATTGCTGCGGATTCGCGCGCCTTGCAGGCCGACGCGCTCGACTTTCTCGGTGATGCGGCAAACTATGCTATCAGTCTCGGCGTAGCGGGCATGGCGCTCGTCTGGCGCGCGCGTGCGGCTCTCGTAAAGGCGGCGACCATGCTGGCTTTCGGCCTGTGGGTGCTCGGCTCGGCCATCTGGGGTTTTTTTGTCGGGGCGTCGCCCGACCCGGGAACGATGGGCGCCATCGGTTCTCTTGCTTTGGCGGTAAATCTCGCCGTCGCCGCGATGCTGTTCCGGTATCGCTCGGGCGATGCGAACATGCGCTCGGTGTGGATCTGTTCGCGCAACGACGCGATCGGTAATATCGCCGTGCTGGCGGCAGCGATTGGCGTTTTCGGCACCGGCCGTGCGTGGCCCGATCTGGTTGTGGCGAGCATCATGGCAGGACTGGCGGTGTGGGGAAGTGCCGAAGTCTTCAAACAGGCACGTGGCGAACTGCGCTCTACCTAAACTACAGAATATGCCCGCGATTGCGGATTGAGGGAAATACGTTTCCGTCTAGACTCTGCTATTGCGAATTAATTGCAACAGATATAGAGACCCCTCATGCATCGCATCGTCTCCGCCACCGTCCATCCGGCACTGCGGCTCATTCTGCTGGCGCTTGCGCTGTGTCTGTCCGTCACCGCGAACGCGGAAGAACCCGATGTGCGAACCACCTGGCGTCTGCTCGATTATATCGCGGTCGACTACGCCTCCGCGGTTTCCGAGGGACGTGTTGCCGACGAATTCGAATATCGCGAAATGGTGGAGTTTTCCGATGTCGTGGCGCGGCAGGTCGCTGCATTTCCGGACACTAAAGACAATCAAGCACTCATCCGCCGATCGGACCAGCTGCGAGCTCTGATCGCCAACAAGGAACCTGCCGAGCAAGTTGGGCGCTTCGCGCGCGCGCTGGCAGCCTCGTTGCTGACAGCCTACCCGGTTCCGCTCGCCCCTTCGCAGGCGCCCGACCTTGTCCGCGCCCGCACTCTCTTCGCGCAGAACTGCGCCTCGTGTCACGGCGCCGCCGGAAGTGCGCCACCGGCCGCAATGCAGGCGCTCGATCCCCCGCCGATAGACTTTACCGATATCGACCGGGCACGGCAGCGCAGTGCGTTCGGGCTTTACCAGGTCATCACGCAGGGGCTTGAAGGAACGTCCATGGCCAGCTTCGCATCGCTGTCCGACGAGGATCGCTGGGCGCTTGCATTCTATGCCGGCAGCATTGCTTTTGAAGATGTGGCCAAAGGCGAGCGTATCTGGCGGGAAGATGATGGCATACGCCAGCTTGTCCCCGATCTCGAGACGCTCGCCGCGCTCACACCGGAAAGTCTGGCCGAGGAGATCGGAGAGGACCGTGCGCTCGCCGTCATGGCCTATCTTCGCGCCAATCCCAATGCGGTGGGACAGGCAAATGACACAGGTTCGCTCGCTTTCGTTCGCGATACGCTCGATCGCAGCCTGTCAGCCTATCGGGCTGGCGACCGTGAAGAAGCGCGGCAGCTTGCCCTGTCTGCCTATCTCGACGGGTTCGAACCCCTGGAGGCCCTCCTTGCAACGCGCGATGGCGGTTTGATGCGCGAGGTAGAACAGGCGCTCGGGCAATTTCGGGCCGGAATAGAGTCCGGTGCGGATCCATCCGAACTACAGCAACTAAGGGCTCGCATCGATAGTCTGCTGGCCAGAGCCGAGGGAGCGTTGGCTCCTGAGGCGGCCAGCGAAATCTCGACCTTTCTCGGGGCGTTCACCATCCTGCTGCGCGAGGGGATCGAAGCACTTCTGGTTGTGATCGCCATGATCGCCTTTGTGAAAAAGTCGCAGCGCTCCGAGGTATTGCCCTATATCCATGGTGGCTGGATCGCTGCTCTTTTCGCAGGTGTCGCCACCTGGGTCGTAGCAACCTACTTCGTAAGCATCAGCGGGGCGAGCCGCGAGATGACCGAAGGGATCGGCGCGCTGCTTGCGGCTGTCATTCTCGTATCGGTCGGGATCTGGATGCACGGCAAATCCCAGGCCGAGGAGTGGCGGCGCTATATCCAGGAAAAAATGGGCAAGGCGCTTTCGCGCGGATCGGCATGGTTTCTCTTCGGGCTCGCCTTTGTGGTGGTCTACCGCGAAGCTTTCGAGACTATCCTGTTCTACGCTGCCCTGTGGAACCCGCAGAGCAGCGGCATCATACTGTTAGGTGCCTTGTCGGCAGTAGCGCTGCTGGCGCTCATTGCTTGGGCCATGCTGCGCTACAGCCGCAAACTGCCGATCACCCAGTTCTTCCGCTACAGTGCTATCCTGATTGCGATCCTTGCGGTCATTCTCGCGGGCAAGGGCGTGGGCGCTTTCCAGGAGGCCGGAGTTCTTTCCGCCACTTTCATCGCCGGCTTGCCGCGCCTCGCCGAACTCGGCTTCTTCCCGACTGTCGAGACGATCGGCGCGCAATTGCTCACGCTGCTGGCCCTGATTGCCGGATTTCGGGTAAGTCGATCACCATCGGGACCGCAGCCGGCAGCTGTCGAGGGATAGGAGATCCCGGTTTGCGATCAGCGGGGTCCGGTGCCGAGACGGCGCGCGAGCCACAAGGTGGCGGTGGGAACCGCGACCCACATCACGATCGGTACCAGGCCGATTTTGGTCCCGGGCACAAGCGGCATGATTGCACTATAGGACCACCCCCAGTCGGCACCGACAGCCAGCACTTCGACCATGGCAGTAATGGCCAGGCCGATTCCCAGGAACACGACCAAACGCGAGATCGGCCAGTCTACGAGCCACGGCGTTTTACCACTGCCGACAGAGGCGCCGAGATAAGCGGCCACCATGATCCCGGCATCGCCGAACGAGGCCAGGCCGCAGCGACGTGCTGCCTCGGCAGGCGACAGATCTCCCGACTGGTAGAAAGGAAGCTGAAGCATCTCCCAGGCGAATGCGATAAGAATTCCGAATATCGCGATCCAGAGCGCTGGATGAGCACCGCGCCATTCGCGCGATTTCTCAGAGATTTGGTTTTGATCCTGCATCGTCTAATCCGTCACTCTTGCCATCTCCCTCCCGTGCCCATCGCTCAGGTATCGAATTTGGGAAGAGCGAGGCCGCGCAGGCGCAGGGCGTTGCCGATCACCGATACCGAGGACAGGCTCATCGCCGCGGCCGCGATCATCGGGTTCAAAAGCAACCCGGTCCACGGATAGAGAACACCTGCGGCGACCGGAATGCCGAGCGCGTTATAGGCGAAGGCAAAGAACAGGTTCTGCCTGATGTTGCGCATAGTGGCCCGAGACAGGACGAGCGCCTGAACAACGCCGACGAGGTCGCCGCGCACCAATGTCACGCCCGCGCTTTCGATCGCGACATCGGTACCCGTTCCCATCGCGATGCCGACATGCGAAGCGGCAAGCGCGGGTGCGTCGTTTATGCCGTCGCCGGCCATAGCGACCCGGCGACCCTCGCTCTTCAACTGCTCGATCTTGCGATGTTTGTCCTCGGGCGAGACATTCGCTTCGACTTCGTCGATACCGACCTGGCTTGCTACCGCACGCGCGGTGGCTTCGCTGTCGCCGGTAAGCATCACGATCTTGATGCCGCGCTCATGCAGCGCGGTAATAGCGGTGCGGCTGGTTTCCTTGATCGGATCGGCGACAGCGATAAGGCCTGCCGGTGCCCCGTCCACGGCCACGAACATCACCGTCTGTCCGAGGCTTCGACCCTCATTGGCCGAGGACCGCCAGCTTTCTTCGAGCGCCCCTATGCGCTCCATCATCTTTTCATTCCCGATCGCGACCCGGCGCTTGTCGACATTTGCCTGGATGCCTTCGCCGGTCACGGACTCGATATCGGAAGCGTCGAGAATGGCAGCGCCCCTGCTTTGAGCCCCTTCGACGATCGCGTGGGCGAGCGGATGCTCGCTTCCTCTCTCAACAGCAGCGACAAGGCTCAGCAACTCCTGCTCGTCGAAATCTGACTGCGGTTTTACGTCGACAAGATCGGGCTTGCCCCGGGTCAGTGTGCCGGTCTTGTCGACAACCAGCGTATCGATCTTTTCCAGCGTTTCGAGCGCTTCGGCGTTCTTGATCAGGATGCCGTGCTGGGCTCCCTTGCCGGTGCCGGTCATGATCGACATTGGCGTCGCCAGTCCGAGCGCGCAGGGACAGGCGATGATCAGAACGGCGACCGCGTTGACGAGCGCGTAGGCAAGGGCCGGTGCCGGTCCCCAGATGGCCCAGACGACAAAACTCACGATAGCGACAAGGACGACGATGGGCACGAACCATCCGGTGACCTGGTCGGCGAGCCGCTGGATCGGTGCCCGGCTGCGCTGCGCCTCCGCCACCATCTGCACGATCTTCGAGAGCATGGTGTCCGCGCCGACCTGCGTCGCGCGCATGGTGAAGCTGCCGGTCTGGTTGACAGTGCCCCCGATTACCTGATCGCCCGCGCTTTTCTTGACGGGAATGGGTTCGCCACTGATCATGGACTCGTCGATGGCGCTGCTTCCATCCTCGAGCGTGCCATCGACGGGGACCTTGTCGCCCGGACGCACGCGCAGCAGGTCCCCAGACGTCAATTCATCGAGCGGTACTTCGCGCTCGTCTCCGCGACCGAAAATCTTCATCGCGGTCGGGGGCGCGAGTTCGAGAAGCGCTCGCAAGGCGCTCGATGTCGATCCGCGCGCCTTGAGCTCGAGCACCTGCCCGAGCAGCACGAGGGTCGTGATAACCGCTGCGGCCTCGTAATAGACGCCGACCCGGCCCGCATGATCGCGGAAAGCCTCGGGGAAGATGTCCGGGGCGAGGGTTGCCACAAGGCTGAACAGATAAGCGATAGCGACGCCGAAGCCGATCAGGGTGAACATGTTGAGGTTCATGGTCCGGACCGATTGCAGCGCCCGGGTGAAGAAGGGCCAGCCGCCCCAAAGCACCACCGGAGTGGCCAGCAGGAGCTGCAGCCACTGCGCGAAAGCGGGTTCGATGACCTGATCGAACGGTCGCGACGGGATCATGTCGCCCATCGCATAGGCGAAGAGCGGCAGGGTGAAGAGCGCGCTCCACCAGAACCTTCGCCGCATGTCGACGAGTTCGGGATCGGGGCCCTCGTTCAAGGTGACCGTTTCGGGTTCGAGGGCCATCCCGCATATCGGGCAGGAGCCCGGCCCCGGCTGCCGGATCTCCGGATGCATCGGACAGGTGTATATCGTACCTTCCGGGACATCCTCGACAGCATCGAGGTGCGCCTTCGAAAGATACATCTCCGGATCCGCGCGGAACTTGTCGAGGCAGCGCGAGGAGCAGAAGTAATGGTCGCCACCCTCGTGTCGATCGATGAAGCGGGCGCCGTCCATCTTCACGCTCATTCCGCAAACGGGGTCGGTCGCCGTACCCTCGATTGCATTGTGCCCATCGCTCATCTGTCGTTCTCCCCTAATTGGCCGTGACCACGAACTGCCCCATCATGCCTGCGTCCTCGTGCTCGAGGATATGACAGTGATACATGTAGGGATTGTCGGGATCGGTATTCTCTTCAAACCGCAACAGCAGCCTGACCTGTTCACGCGGGTTGACGATAACGGTGTCCTTGAAGCCCGCCTCTTCCGCCCGCGGAGGCCGACCGTCCCGGTCGAGCAAGCGGAACTGCACGTTATGAATATGAAAGGGATGCGCCATCATCGAAGCGTTAGCGATTTCCCATATTTCCCACTGACCCACCGGTACGCGTTGATTGATGACGTCCATGTCCATGGTCTCGCCGTTGATCGACATGCCTCGACCCATCATGCCCATATCGAGCACGAAACGGCGGCTGCGAACGGCGAGCGAGGGGTCCGGCGCGGCAAGCGCGGCCAGGGTGGGCGGAAGCATAACTGAAGTCGACGCGCCGGAGGGACGCATATCGAGGATCGAAAAGGTGCGGCCCTGCCTCTCGCGACCGGTCCGGTTTCCCATCATTCCGCCGTCCATCATACCCCCGCCTTCTCCGGCCATCATGCCCATGGCGTTATCAGGACTGCTGGCATTCAGGCGCAGCGGGCGCCCTTCGGAAAGGTCGACGATCACTTGTGCGCGTTCGCCTGGGGCAAGGGTAAGACTTCGAACCTTCCGGGGTGCGGCAAGCAGGCCGCCATCGCTTGCGATGAGTTGCATCGGACGATCACCTTCGAGCGAGAAGGTGTAGAACCGCGCATTCGATCCATTGAGAAGCCGCAGGCGCAGCGGGCCGGCGGCGCCGTCGAAAACGGCATTGGCCGTTCCGTTCACATAGATGTGCTCGCCCAGCACTCCCATCATCCGCGAGTGCATGTTGAGCGGGTAAACGAGGCGGCCCGAGCTGTCGATCACGCGATCCTGCACGATGAGCGGTATGTCATCCACACCGTACCGGCTCGGCAGATCGAGGCGATCCTCTTCCTCGTCGCGCACGTAGATCGGGGCTGCGAGACCGGCATAGACCTGTGGTCCCGCCCGCTGATGTAAATGCGAATGATACCAGTATAGCGACGCGCGCTGGCGTATTTCGAAGGACGGGCTCCAGCGCTCGCCGGGCCGCACGAGCTGGTGCGGCCCGCCATCCGCGGTGGCGGGAAGTTCGAAGCCATGCCAGTGGACGGTCGCATCTTCGGCAAGCTTGTTGTCGATGTGAAATCGAACCTGTTCGCCGCGACGCATTTCGAGGGTCGGTCCGAGATAGGATGCGTCGATACCGATTGTCGGAGACGGAGTGCCAGGCACGAAGTCTTTCTCGCCCGATGTCAGGGACAGGCGAAAGACACGCTCCCCCCGTTCGATGGTTCCTGCCTGTAGCTCAGGTATGGCGAGGGGATTGCTAGCGCCTGATCGATCGAGCGACATCCTACTTTGCGTGTCGCAACCCACTAGCGGCAGCACCGCGAAACTCGTCGCCGCGAGGCCGACGCTCTTCATGAAGTCGCGGCGATCCTGAAAGTTGGGCCTGTCGATACCTGGCATATTCACCTGCTTTGGCGTGGGAGGCGCCGGCGCGACCGAGCACCTCCCACTTATTTTTCTATCGCGGCGTCACCGAGGTAACGACACTGCCTTCGGTTCCAGTACGAAATTCGAAGGCTATTCCCTCACCGATACTGACCTGTTCGAGGATCTGCGCGTCGGCTTCGAAGGCCATGGTCATTGCCGGCCATCCGATACTTTCGACCGGACTATGCTCGATGGTCACGGTGCCCGCCTCGGGATCGATGGCTGTAACCGTTCCCTCCGCGCTGGCGCTCTGCTCGCCGCCGGTCTCCTCCGCCATCGGCATTTCGCCTGACATGGGCATACTGTCCGAGTTCGCCATTTCGTCAGGCATCATGGTCTCGGAGGTATCGTCCGCAGCATCGCAGGCTGCAAGCGCCAGCGGTGCCGCGAGCAGGATTATGTAGGTTAGGGTACGCATTCTTCTTCTCCTTGAGAATTGGCCGGTTTTTCCGGACGGGGGCGCCGCAACAACAGATAAGCGGCGGGAAGCAGGAACATGGACAGGAGCGGGGCGGTGATCATGCCGCCGACCATCGGCGCGGCGATGCGGCTCATGACTTCCGAGCCCGCGCCCGTGCCGATCAGGATCGGAAAGAGACCGGCAAGGATGACTGCGACGGTCATCGCCTTGGGCCGCACGCGCAGGAGCGCGCCTTCCCGGATGGCCTCGTCTACTTCTTCGGCGCTCAGATCACCGCGCCGCCGCTCCAGTGCGGCTTTCAGGTAGATCAGCATCACCACACCGAATTCGGCGGAGACGCCGGCAAGCGCGATGAAACCGACCGCAGTCGCCACCGACTGGTTGTAGCCCATCAGATAGAGCAACCAGTATCCGCCCGTCAGCGCGAAGGGCAGCGTGCCCATGATCAGCAAGGCTTCGTCCCAGCGCCGGAAAATGAGATATAGCAGCAGGAAGATGATCGCGAGCGTCGCGGGAACCACGACCTTCAGTCGCTCATATGCGCGCGTCAGATATTCGAACTGGCCCGCATAGGACAGGCTGACGCCGGCAGGAAGATCGACACCCGCGGCGACGACCTCCTGCAGATCGGCGACCACCGAGGTAAGATCGCGGCCCCGGACGTCGACGTAGATGTAGCTGGTCAGTCGGCCCTGTTCGCTCTTGAGCATGGGCGGACCGTCGCTGACGGCGATACGGGCGACAGTGCCAAGCGTGATCTGTTGGCCGGACGGCGTCAGAACCGGCAAGGCCCTGAGTTCCTCGACGCTGTCCCTGATTTCGCGGGGATAGCGCACATTGATCGGATAGCGCGCCAGCCCCTCGACGGTCCGTGCGACATTGGCACCGCCAACTGCACCAGAGACGATCTGCTGGATGTCGGCAATGTTGAGCCCGTATCGCGCGGCCGCCATCCGGTCGATATCGACATCGACATACCGACCGCCCGACAGCCGCTCGGCCAGGGCGGAACTCACGCCAGGCACGGTCTTGGCGATACGCTCCACATCGAGTGCAACGCGTTCGAGTTGATCGAGATCGTCGCCTGAAACCTTGACCCCGATCGGGCTCTTGATCCCGGTCGCGAGCATGTCGATCCGGTTGCGGATCGGCGGCACCCAGACATTGGCGAGGCCCGGCACCTGGACGACCCGGTCAAGTTCCTCGACCAGCAGATCGGGCGTCATTCCCTCGCGCCACTCCTCGCGCGGCTTGAAGCGGATCGTCGTTTCGAACATCGTCAGGGGAGCCGGATCCGTCGCTGTATCGGCGCGCCCCGCCTTGCCGAACACCGTTTCCACCTCGGGGACCGACTTGATCAGGCGATCGGTGCGCTGCAGCAGCGCCGAAGCCTCGCCGGGGGAGAGGCCGGGCAGCGCGCTCGGCATATAAAGCAAATCGCCTTCA
>NZ_LWFF01000069.1 GCF_001635685.1 Erythrobacter sp. HI0063 | reverse complement strand
CGCGTATTGCAGCACGAAGGGAGCGATCTCGCGCAGTTCGGCGAGCAGAGCGGCGCGGTCGATCGGCTCCTGATCGAACCCGGCGCGCAAGGCATCGTGATGCGCACAGAGGCGATCGAGCTGCGGCTCCAGATCGTCCAGATGCGCCAGATCGCACACGCGGATCGCCCGGCGGCCGACCTTGTCTTCATAAGCCGGGCCGATCCCGCGCCCGGTC
>NZ_LWFF01000068.1 GCF_001635685.1 Erythrobacter sp. HI0063 | reverse complement strand
GACCCTAGCGACGCTCATGATTTCGATCAGCGACAACACCGCCACCGATACGCTGATACGCCAGGTAGGGCGCGAGAGGGTCGAGGAGTTTCTCCGCCGCACCGGGCATTCTGCGCCGGAACGCACTCTGCCCTTCCTGACCACGCGCGAGATGTTTTTGCTGAAGACGCTCGATGTCGGCCCCACCTATGCTGCTATAGATCAAGACGAACGCCGCGCGATGCTTGCCGATCTGGGAGGCGACGATGTGACGACCGAGCAGGTGGTCGCGGCGCTGGCCGAACCGTTGCTGGTCGAGGACATCGAATGGTTCGCCAGCATGGAGGACGAGCGCAGATTGCTACGGACCCTGATCGCGCTGAGCGCTCCGACGCTGTTCGACATTCTGGCCGTCAGCCCGCAGCTTTCCGAAAAACAG
>NZ_LWFF01000067.1 GCF_001635685.1 Erythrobacter sp. HI0063 | reverse complement strand
CGGCAATCAGGACGCGCGGCTGGGTATTATCCTCATCCTCATGCGCAAGCCGCCAGCGATCCATCGCCAGCGCCGGGAGCCAGAGGGACAGGATGCGGCGGGCCATTTGCATCGCTCATGCCGGGAAGGCCGGAGCCTTGCAGGATGCCTGCTCGAAAGGCGCGTGCTCCTTCGAAGGTGCCTCGAACGACCGGGCAGCCAGACGCCGCCCGCCATCGCCCAGCACCCATTCGCCCGGCCGGTGTCCGCGCGCACGGAACAATTCCGCATGCCAGGCAGGCGTGCCGGGGGCCTGGGGGTTCCAGCGTGGCTCGGGAGAAGGTGCGGAGGCGACATTCCAGCGCATCCGGGCAGAAGACAGATCGCGCCGGGCGTCGAGCCGGACGAGATACAGCGGCACGCCATGGCGCTCCGCCGCCAGAGTGAGGCGGCGCGAGGCGGTAAAATCGAGCGCGCGCGGATTGCCCAGCATCTCTCCGATAACGAAAGCGATATCGCGGCATCGCACCCCTTCTTCCAACGCGAACAGCGCATCTTCGGGCGTGTCGGCGAGGACGTGGATCACCCGGTGGCGCACGTCTTCGGGCAGGCCGGGGCGGTAGGGTCGGCCCACGAGCCGTGCGGCCTCGCGCATCTGTACCCACAGGACCGCGCGGCGATCCTCCGCCTCGCACCCTTCGGGCCGCGGCGTGTTGCGCCAGTCGTCGAGCGCGAGAGCGAGCGCGGCGGCGGCCCCGCTGCCATCCCCCGATGGAGCGAAAATCTCGCTATGGCAGGGGGCCGCGCTCCCTTGCGCCGTCAGTCCCGGCCGCCAGCGCGACGAACGCTCGTGCCCCAGCGCCGCCGCGCCGACGGTACAGCCGACACGCGTGACATCGAGCGGCATGGTCGGCCGGGTATCGGTTTTCGATCGGGGGTCGGTGGACATAGGGGCACCAGTGAAAACAGGGCATGGACAGGGAAACGACTCGTTCGTTCTCTTTATGTTCCATACTGCACGGATTCGCAATCCGCCCCCGGCACCTCTCCACAACCGACCGGGCACCATCCCGCCGCTCGACCGTTCCCCCAGCAACCGCCGGTTTTTTTTAAAAAAGGCGCGGCACACTCTCAACGCGACAAGGAGCGCATCGATATGAAGCACGCAGAAGGCAATCCCGACGAGCTCAAGACCAAATTCTGGAAGGCCCTGGCCGATTCCTCCTTCCTGTTTTTGCAGAACCGCAACGACAGCAGCAGCGCGGTGCCGATGGCTCCGCAGCTCGACAAGGACGCCAACAGCTCGATCTGGTTCTTCACCCACGACAAGAGCGACTTCAAGGATGGCGGCCCCGCAGTCGCAACCTTCGAAAGCAAGGGCCACGACCTGTTCGCCCGCTTCGACGGTCACTTGGTACGCGAAACCAGCAAGGAACGCTTCGACCAGTTCTGGAGCAATTTCGTCGAAGCCTGGTACGAGGGTGGCAAGGACGATCCGCACATCGTTTTCCTGCGCATGGACCTCGGCAAGGCGGAAATCTGGGATGGCGATATGAGCCTGCTCAACACCGCCAAAATGGCGCTGGGCATGTATGTCCATGACGAGGCTGAAGAAAAGCACGTCAAGCAGGCTTCGCTCTAAGCGGCTAACGCCTATAACGAAAAAGGGCCGCCCCACCGGGCGGCCCTTTTTCGTTATGGCTTCGGCCCTGTCAGGCTTTCGGCGCGTCGATCGGGACGATCTTCTCCTCACCCCCGATCTCGTCCACCACCTCGACCACGCCCTGTCCCATCTGGCTGCGCGACCGGCTGTAACCGAAATAGACCACCAGCCCGATGGCACCCCAGATCGGCAGCACCAGGATCGCGATCAGCGGCAGGTTGAGATAGAGGAACAGGCACCCGATCAGCGTCAGCGGAGCCACGACCCAGACTGCAGGCATGCGGAAGCTGCGATGGCGATGCGGGTCCTTCACGCGCAGAACCATGGCGGCGACCGCCACCATTAAGAAGGCGTAGAGCGTGCCTGCATTGGCGTAATCCGCCAACAGACCCACCGGCATGAACGCCGCGCCCAGCGCCACGATCAGGCCTGTTATCATGGTGACGACGTGGGGCGTCTTCCATTTGGGATGCACCGTGCTCAACCGTTCGGGCAGCAGCCCGTCGCGGCTCATCACGAAGAAGATGCGGGTCTGCGCAAAGATCAGCACCAGGATGACCGAAGGCAGGGCGAGGAAGGCCGCGATGCCGAGCACGTTGCCGATCCCCGAAAAGCCGATCTGACGCAGGACATGGGCCAGCGCCTCGTCCGAACAGACCAGCGCGCCGGAATAGGCCGGCAGGGCGCATTGCCGCGCCAGCTCTTCCGATCCCGCCGGGAAGGGAATACCACCCGGCCCCATGATCGGCTGTCCGCCGATCGTCCCGATCGCCCCCGCCGCGACGAGGATGTAGAACACGGTGCAGAACAGCAGCGAACCGATCAGGCCGATCGGAACGTTCCTCTGCGGATTCTTGGTTTCCTCCGCCGCGGTCGAGACTGCATCGAAGCCCACGTAAGCGAAGAAGATCGTCGCCGCCGCGCCCACCGCGCCGAGCCCTGAGCCGAACCCGCCGAACACGCCGGCGGGCAAAAACGGATTGAAGCGCGCGACGTCGAATTCGGGGCTGGTCAGCGTCAGGGCGATGAACAGGGTCAGCGCCGTCACCTTGATCGCGACTAGGATCGCATTGACCTTGGCGCTTTCGCTCGTGCCCACCATCAGAAGCCAGGTGACCAGCATCGCGATCACCAGGGCAGGCAGGTTGATGAACCCGCCCGGCGCACCGCCCAAGGCCAGCGGCCCTGCCGCCAGCCAGGGTGGCAGGGTTATGCCGAGAAATTCATTGAGGATCGTGCCCGAGAAATAGCCCGACCAGCCCACCGAAACCGCGCTCGCCGCGACGGCGTATTCGAGGATCAGCGCCCAGCCCACCGTCCAGGCGAGGAATTCGCCGACCGAAGCGTAGCTGTAGGTATAGGCCGATCCCGCCACCGGGATCATCGAGGCGACCTCGGCATAGCACAGCGCCGCCACGATGCAGACCGCACCTGCAATGGCGAAAGCGAGCATCAGGCCCGGTCCCGCCTTTTGAGCGCCTGCCGCCGTCAGCACGAAAATACCCGTGCCGATAATGCAGCCGATGCCGAACAGCATCAATTGGAGGCCGCCCAGTGTCCGGTGCAGCGCCTTCTTCTCCGCCGTCGCCAGAATGGCGTCGAGCGGTTTCACTCTGTCGAAAATCATATGGACCGCTAAGCCCCCCAGGCCCGCAGCAGGACAATCCCACTCAGCCAGCCGGAAGCGTGCGATTTATTCCCGAAATGACGTTCGCAAAAGCGAAATCTGTCACTCGCCGATAATCGATGGGAAGATTCCTACGATCAGGATCACGATCAAGGCCAGCGGGCACGCCCAGCGCACCAGGAACAGCCAGAAATGGTGCAACCCGCCGGACAGGCCGTTCTCGCTATCGATCAGGCGGCGCGAGGCGACCCAGCCGACGAACAGGGAGGTCAGGATCGCTCCTACCGGCATCAGGATGCGGCTGGTCAGCGTGTCGAGGATCGAAAACGTGTCCTGCCCGTCGAACAGGGCGATATCGGACAGGACCGGCACCGGCTGCCCCCAGAACCAGGCCGCGAATCCGCCCAGGACCAGGGCGCCGCCGGAGACGATGCCGGTTGCGATCGGGCGCGGCATACGGAAACGGTCCTTGAACCACGCCGTCGGAGCTTCGAGCAGGGAGATCGAACTGGTCAGGGCGGCGAAGAACACCATGACGAAGAAAAGCAGCCCGATGACCGAACCGAAAGGAATGTCCTGAAACGCCCGCGGCAGGCTCTGAAACATGAGGCCCGGACCGGCATTGGCTTCCAGCCCGGCGGCGAACACGATCGGGAAGATGCACAGCCCGGCCAGCAGGGCTACCGCCGAATCGGCTCCGGCGATAATTCCCGAAGTACCGGCCAGATTGACGTCGCGCCCGACATAGGCGCCATACGTCATCATGCCCGCGACGCCGAGCGAGAGTGAGAAGAACGCCTGGCCCACTGCGGCAAGCATGACCGGCCCGGTCAGCGCGGAGAAGTTCACTGTGAAGAGATAGGATACCGCTTCTTCAAATCCGCCGGTGAAGGAACCGTAGATCGTGATCGCGACGAACAGGATGAAGAAGGCGGGCATCAACCATGTCGCCACCCATTCGATTCCCCCCGAAACGCCGCGCGCGACGAAATAGAGCGTTATCGCCAGAAAGGCGACGTGAAGGCCGAGCATGAGCGCGCCATTGCCGAACAGATTCGGCAGCAAGGCTTCGACTTCGGCGGGATCGCGCCCTTCGAAAGCACCGCCGATCAGGCCGCTGGTGAATATGTCGCTGAGGAAAACGCCGATGTAATACAGCACCCAGCCCCCTACGACGCAGTAGAAGCTGAGGACCAGAAACGCGCCGAGCACGCCGATATCGGCCAGGAAGGCCCAGCGCGTCGATTTGCCGCTTTCAGCCGCGACCCTGCGCACGCTCTCGGGCGCGTTGGACTGACCGTGTCTGCCGATCAGCACTTCGGACAGCAGGACCGGCAAGCCGATCAGCAGCACGCACAGCAAATAGAACATCACGAAGGCACCGCCGCCATTGGCCCCGGCTTCGGCCGGAAAACGCCACATGTTGCCGAGCCCGACAGCCGAACCCACCGCAGCCAAAACGAATGCTCGGCGTGAGGACCAACCCTCGCCCGTGGTGTTGGCGACCATGTATCATTTCTCCCCGGAACTATTGCTATGTGCGTCGAATGCGCTGTCCTTCGGCTGCATTTGCACGGAAATGCGCCGATGTCCAAATCCGATGCGCGCCGGACCGTGACATTATCGTGATATTTTGCCTTATCGCCCCGCGCGGTTTAGGGGCGCGTCATGTCCACCACCTTTCAGATCGACACCTCCACCAGCCGCGCCAATCCCACGCCCGCGCCGATGAAGCGGCTGACCGTGCCGAAGATCCGCGCACGCAAGACCGATGGCGAGAGTGGCGAGCCGCTGGTGATGCTGACCGCCTATACCGCGCGGCAGGCGCAGCTGCTCGACAGCCATTGCGACCTCTTGCTGGTGGGGGATTCGCTCGCGCAGGTGATTTACGGCCTGCCCTCCACCATTCCCGTCACGCTCGACATGATGGCCAATCATGCCGCCGCCGTGGTGCGCGGCAGCTATCACGCGGTGGTCGTGGTCGACATGCCGTTCGGCTCCTACGAAGCGTCGAAGGAACAGGCCTTCGAAAGCGCGGCGATGTTGCTGAAGCAAAGCGGCGCGGCGGCAGTGAAGCTGGAAGGCGGGGCACAGATGGCCGAAACGGTCGCCTTCCTGACCCAGCGCGGCATTCCGGTGATGGGCCATGTCGGCCTGACGCCCCAGGCGGTGAACGTGCTGGGCGGCTATGCCGCGCGCGGGCGCAGCGATGCGGAGGCCGACAAGATCGTCGGCGATGCAAAGGCGCTGGACGATGCGGGTGCCTTCGCCATCGTGATCGAGGGCGTGGTCGAGCCCATCGCCATCGCCGCGACCGAAGCGGTATCCTGCCCCACGATCGGCATCGGCGCCTCGGCCCGCTGCGACGGTCAGGTGCTGGTGGCCGAAGACATGTTGGGCATGTTCGAACGCGTGCCGCGCTTCGTGAAGAAATACGAGGATCTGGCCGGCATCATCGAGAAGACGGCCGCGAAATACGCCGAGGAAGTGCGCGCGCGCCGCTTCCCGAGCGAAGACCAGACCTATCAGCCCAAGGCCTGAGCGGCCCCTTCAGGACTACCCCTTCGATGCAAACACTGATGCAGCATTATCGCGGTTCGCTGATCTTCACGGCCATCTGTCTGGCACTCGGCGTCTGGCTCGGCTTCGAGCAGGGCCAGGGCTGGGTCGGCATGCTGGAACTGATGTGGATCGTGGTGGTCCTCTCGATCCTCGAAATCTCGCTGTCCTTCGACAATGCGGTCGTCAACGCCACGGTGCTGCGCGACATGAGCGAGAAGTGGCAGTGGCGCTTCCTCACCTGGGGTATCGCAATCGCGGTGTTCGGCATGCGGATCGTCTTCCCGCTCGCCATCGTGGCGATCGCGGCCAATCTGGGGCCGATCGACGCGCTGAACCTCTCGCTGAACGATCCCGAACGCTACGAGGCGATCGTCAGCGGCGCCCATATCGGCATTGCCGGATTCGGCGGTGCCTTCCTGACGATGGTGGGCCTCAACTTCTTTTTCGACGCCGACAAGGACGTTCACTGGATCGCAGTGATCGAGCGATTCCTGGTCAAGGTTTCGGTGGTGAAGGCGGCTGAAATCGGCCTCCTTCTGCTGGCGCTCTATCTCATCTCGCTGATGCTGAACGATGCCGATGCCCTGACCTTCCTCGTCGCGGGCATTCTCGGCCTCGTGACGTACCTGGTCGTCGACGCGATCGGCACTCTGCTCGACCGCGCGGACCAGAAGAAGATGGCCGAAGGCGCGGTGCGTTCGGGTCTGGGCGGCTTCCTCTATCTCGAAGTGCTCGATGCGAGCTTCTCGTTCGACGGGGTGATCGGGGCCTTCGCGCTCACCAACAACATGCTCGTCATCGCATTGGGTCTGTCGATCGGGGCGATGTTCGTGCGATCGATGACGATCCATCTGGTGCGCGCGGGCACGCTGGCCCAGTACCGTTATCTCGAAAACGGTGCGTTCTGGGCGATCATCGTGCTGGGTGCTATCATGCTGCTGAGCGCAGTGTTCCACATCCCCGAAACGATTACTGGACTCTTGGGCGCGACGCTGATCGGCATCTCGCTCTACTGGTCGATCCGGCACAATCGCAAATATGGCGATAGCGAGGCCGAAGCCGTCACTCTGCCTCCGTCCGCCTGAGCCGCTCCGCCACCGGCGCCGCGACCACCAGCTGGAACAGGTGGTAGAGTAGCAGCGGCACGACCACGAAGCCGGCGATGTCGGGTGCGAACAGGATCGTCGCGAGTGGAACGCCGACCGCCGCGCTCTTCTGCGCGCCCGCGAACAGGAAGGAGACGCGGTCCTTGTGCGGCAGGTGGAGGGCCCCGCCCAAAACCCAGGCGCCGATATTGGCGGCGAGCAGAAACGCGGCGACGAGTCCTGCCAGCACAACCCAGCCCAAAGAATCGACCCGGCCCCAGATATTCTGTTCGACCGCGCCGGAAAACGCGACATAGACGGCCAGCGCGATCACGAAGCGGTCGATCCATATAATCTTGGGCTGATGGCGCGCGATGAGTTGCTTGGTCCACCCCTGTACCAATTGCCCGATCGCAAACGGAAGCAGCAGGATCAGCGCGATCCGCTCCGCCGTCTCCCATCCAATGGCGCCTTCGCCCGATCCCCCCAACAGGATGAAGATCGGCACGGTCACGAACACGCCGAGGATGTTGAGCAGGGCCGCCGAGATGACCGACATGCCGACATTGCCATGCGCGATCGAGGTGTAGGATGTCGCGGACTGGACGGTGGATGGAAGGGCGCCGAGATAGAGAAAGCCGACCGCAATCATCGGCGGCAAAAGCCCGGCACCCAGTTTTTCCATGCCCCATCCGACCACCGCCATACCGACGAAGACCCACAGGATCAGCGGGATGAGGAAGCGCCAATTGCGCAGGCCGCGCGCGATCTCGCTACGCGCGATCCGCATGCCGTTGAGCAGGAACAGCACGAACACCGCCGCATTGGCCACGCCTGTCGCGATCGGCTGCCCCGCTTCTCCCACCGGCAGGAACGCGGCGAGCGCAACGGCCCCGGCCAGCAGTTTGAGCATCGGGTCGGACAAGACGGAGCGCAGAGCCATGGGAAGGCCCCTGCCTCGCACCGCATCGCTTGTCGAGCCGCAGCGTCAGCGAAGGCGTGCGAGCCGGGCCTGAAGCCGCTGGCGCAGGGAGTCGTCATCCGTCGTGGCGATAACGGCCCTGATCGCAGGCGCGTAAAGCGGCTGAATGTAATACGCGCGGTAGGCAAATTCGCGTGCATCCTCGGCCTCGCCCGATCGACGCGCAATCTCGCTACGCAGCGTCAGCACGGCGGGATCGCGATCCGCCCCATGCGCCAGCGCGCTGTCGAGCATCGCGGCCGCACGCTGCAGCTCGCCATTTCGTGCCAGCCAATCGCCATACAGCGCCGCCGCCATCGGTTCGCGCGTACCGCCCGCCAGGAACGCCCGGAGAGTGGCGCGCGCTGCCGCCTGATTGCCGATCCGCTGATAGGCCGCGATCAGCCGCTTCACGAGCGGCCAGTCCATCCGCACCTGCCCGGCCTGACGATAGGCAGCGATGGCCGCCTGGGTCTCGCCATTGGCGAGCAGCGCATCACCCAGCAGGTTCTGCGCGTCGCTCGATCCCGGCATCCGGCGTGCGAAAAGGCGAGCCTTTTGCGCAGCATACTCCGCCTGCCCGGTCGGCAGCACCGCCCTCAGATAATCGCGCAGCATCCGACCTGTGCGCACATCGGCATAGCGGACCGCTTCGAGAGGCCGCACGCCGGGCAGTGGAGTTAGCGCGAGATTGGTCGGCCGGGCAGCGGCGTCGAGAAATATCGCCGCCTCCTCACGCCGATTGAGCGTTTCGAGCGCCCGGCCTACCAAGGTCTTGATATACGGATCGGATCGCGCGGCCTGCCGCTTGAACCTGGCCACCAGCTCGCGCTCTCCTCCGCTCATCGAAAGCGCCTTGGCGAGAAGTTGAGCGACCTGGCGATTGTCCGGCTGGATCGCGGCGAGCCGATCGAAGGATTGCGCCGCACTGGCGTAATGGCCGACTTCCAGATCGAGGATACCACCCAGCATCTGGCCTGCGGGCATTTCGCGATCCTCAACGGGGGCCCGCAGATAGAGGTCGCGGGCCAGCGCAAAATTTCCCCCGCGGGCGGCGATGACCGCCTGAAGATAAAGCAGGCGCGGTGCCTTCGGCGCGATTTGCGCAACGTCCCTCAGAATGGCGAGCGCTTCCTTGGCACGGCCGATTTCGCCCAGAGAAGCCGAATAATCCGTCATCAGAACAGGATCGCCAGGTTTCACCTCGAGCGCCCGTTCTAGCCAGGGCAGAGCGGCGGCCGGGCCGAACGCGTCGCGAACGAGCTGGGCGCGGAATTGCAGGGCGGCGGCATTTTGCGGGTCAAGCGAAAGCGCGCGATCCGCTGCTTCGATGGCCTGCACCTGCTCGCCGCCGCGATAGCGCAAATGGCCGATATCGACCCAAAGATTCGCATCGTCCGGCGCGACCGCCAAGGCGCGATCGAACGCGGCTCCGGCGGATGGCAGATTGCCCTCACGGATTTCCAGGCGTCCCAGCATGCGATAGCCATGCAAGGCCGTTGCAGGCGAGAAGCCATCCGGTTGCAACCAGCGCCGTGCCTTCGCGAGATCTCCCTGGATGAGTGCGGCTTCTCCCAGATAGGCGGCCAGATCTTCGGGCGCGCTCTGCGTTTCCAGCAAAGCGCGCAAATCCTCCTCGGCGGCTATTCCATCGCCCCGGGCAAGCGCCTGTTGCGCCCGCTCGAAGCCGGATGGCGCAGGGGCCGGATCGGCGCATCCAGCCAGCGCGCCCAGAATCCCGAAGGTGCAGAAAACGGCCAGCAGGCGCCGCCGGATGTCAGGGCTGAAGATCATACTGCTTGAGGAGATCGTAGAGCGTGGGGCGACTGATCCCAAGCAGCTTTGCACTGCTGGAAATATTGCCTTCGCTGCGCGCCAGAGCGCGGCGGATGACCTTGCGATCGGCTCGCTCACGCGCGGATTTGAGATTGAGCGGCAATTCGGAGCTCTCGCCATCGGCTCCGTCGAAATCGAGATCCTCGGCAGTGACCAATTTCGCATCCGCCATGATGACTGCGCGCTTCACGCGGTTTTCGAGTTCGCGAACATTGCCCGGCCAGGCCCATTCGTCGATCGCAGCCAGCGCGTCGGCCGCAAATCCCTTCACGGCGGGATTCATCTTCGCAGCAAAGCGAGCCAGAAAAGCCTTCGCCAGCAGCACCGCGTCCCCGGTCCGTTCCGCCAGCGCCGGAATTTTCACCACGATTTCGGCCAGACGATAGAACAGGTCTTCGCGAAACGTGCCATCCGCGATCATCCGATCGAGATCCTGGTGCGTCGCGCACACAATCCGCGTATCGACGGCAATCGCCTTGCGGCCACCGATGCGCTCGATCGTACGTTCCTGCAGGAACCGCAGCAGTTTGACTTGCAGGGCGAGCGGAATGTCGCCGACCTCGTCGAGGAAGAGCGTTCCGCCATCGGCCTGCTCGATCTTGCCTTCCACGGTTCGGATCGCGCCGGTAAACGCGCCCTTCTCGTGACCGAACAATTCGCTTTCCAGCAGCGTTTCCGGAATGGCGGCGCAGTTTATGGCGATGAAGGGCCTTGCAGCGCGATTGCTGCGTTCGTGCAGACCTTTTGCAAGCAGTTCCTTACCCGTTCCGCTGGCCCCGAGCAGCATGACGGATGCGTCGGTCTCGGCAACGCGCTCGATCATGCGCACCACTTTGAGCATTTCGGGTGCGGCGGTGATCATGGTGCCGAGCACGGTGCGATCCGAACCGACGCTTGACGCCAGGCGACGGTTCTCGGCCTCGATCCGATGCAGACCGAAAGCGCGCCGCACGATCAGGCCCAATTCGTCGATATCGACCGGCTTGGCGTAGAAATCGTAGGCTCCGCGATCGATCGCCTGCAGCGCGCTTTCGCGCGCATCGTGGCCGCTGGCGACGATGACCTTGGTATCGGGCTTCATGGCCATGATCGCATCGAGCACGGCGAAGCCTTCGCTGGTTCCATCCGGATCCGGCGGAAGACCGAGATCCAGTGTCACCACCGCCGGCGAGTGCAGTCGCAGGGCTGCGAGGGCTTCCTCGCGATCGGTCGCCTGAACGACCTCGAAATCTTCGTAAGCCCATTTAAGCTGCGCCTGCAGACCGCTATCGTCCTCGACGACGAGCAATTTGGGTTTCTGCGGTATTGTCATGCCGCACTCTCGTGCAGTCGGTCTGCATCGTTCATCAGGGTTTCCAGATCCGCGATCGGGAAATCCATGGTGAAACGGGTGCCGACGCCTTCGCGGCTTTCGACATCGAGCCTGCCGCCCATGCCGCGTATGGCTGCCTGCGCCTCATGCGCGCCAATGCCGAAGCCGCCGGATTTCGTCGAAACGAAGGGACGGAACAATTCGTTGCGGATGAATTGCGCGCTCATCCCTTCGCCCGAATCCGCGATCGAGACCGAACAGCGAAGCCCGTCATTGCGGGTCTCGATCCGAACCGGAGTTCCTGATGCGCTCGCATCGATGGCATTCTGCGCGAGATGCGCGATCGCCTGTTCGAGCGTTTCGCTATCGCCCATGACCGGACAGGGGCCGTTATCCGAGAACTGGATGGTGTGCTGCGCACGCAGACGTTGGGCTATCCTGCGCGTCAGTTTCGCAAGGTCGATCCGCTCGCTGGCGCTGGTCGTGTGCGCGCCATAACGGCCCAGCCTCGCGATCAGAGCGTCGAGCTTGTCGGTGCTGTTGCGCAACGTCGTCAACATATCCTTGCGGAATTCGGGGTTGTCGGCGTGGCGTTCGGCGTTGCGGACCAGCAGGCCCATCTGGCTCGACAGATTTTTGACGTCGTGCATCACGAAGGCGATCCGGCGATTGAATTCATCGAACCGGCCCACTTCCTCCAGGGCTTCCTGCCCGGCTTGCTCCGCAAGATAACTGGCCACCTGGCAGCCCGCGATGCCGAGAAGATCGTAATCCTCCCAATCGAGCCCGCGATTCTGCGCCGGGCGAGCCAGAACGACGAGGCCGACGAGCCGATTGCGAAGAACGAGCGGAATACCCGCCCAGGCGCGCACATCCTCGACAAGCCATTGCGGTACATGCTCCGCTTCCCCGCCATGGGAAATACCGTGTCGCACCTCGTCGAATTCGAGAATGAACCGAGTCTGTTCGAGAATACGCACCAGCGCGAGCGGAGCGGCTGGCGTGGGAACATCGGCGTCGGGCCAGTTCCACTCGCTTTCCAGGCGCAGAACGCCGTCCGCATCCGGAGTGAACAGCAAGCCACCGGGACTATCGGCGATGTCGGCCAATGACTGGATCGCTCGCTGCTTCAATCCCTGTCCTGAAGCGCGTTCTCGCCCGATCGTCTCGGTGAAACGAATCCATTCGCTGCGATAATCGTAGCGATGGCGGAAAAGATGCTTCAGCACCAAAACCCGCACCTTGCGTCGCCACGCTTGCGAGGGAAGCCACAAAATGGCCAGAGCCGCAGCGCCGAGCAGAAAGGCGACTTGCACGACGCGGCTCACATCGCCCGGCATCGCCAGGAATTGGCGCGATGCGAAAACCAGGACGACGACGAAAGCGCCAAAGGCCATCAGAACGATGCATTGCAGCGTAAATTCGCGCGAGGGACGCAAGCGCAGAGCGGTCGTGGCCGTCGATGCCGAACGGGCGAAACCGATCGCAACCATCAAGGCAAGCGACAGAGCCACAAGCGGACGCAGACCTTCGAGCACCGCATGTGTATCCGACGTCAACCATCTCGCGAGATGGTAATTCAGCGCGAAGCCCCACCACAGGACAAGGCCACCAGCACTCCAGGCGATGACTCCGCGATGCGCTGAATTCGTCTTGGCAACGAGATCGTGCAACAGAACCAGCGTACCCAGAGACAACAGAACGCGAAGGAGAGCGACCGTATGTGTGGCCGATCCACCAAAAACGTCGTCGAAGCGAAGCAGCAGTAGCGGGGCCTGCAGCAGCTCGACGAAGGCCAGCACGGTCACGACCGTTCGTACCGAAAGCAGCCCTGCGTTGCGCCTGTCGATCGCGAAAAGGCGGTAGAGGACGAAGATCCAAAGAAGATTGCGGATTATGCCGATCCCCTGCACCGCGGGATAAGAGGATCCGAGCGCGGCCGAGGCTCCGCACCAGATGGCCGTGATTGTCAGTGCAGCGATGCTGGCCGTGCGATCGGGGCGGCGAAGAGACCCGATCCGCGCGACAGCGACAGCTGCCATCGCACATCCGAGGGCAGCGATCGCATAAGCGAGGAAGAACAGCACCCCCTCCAGCATTTAACGCGCCCCGTCCGGCCAGAGGACCACGCGAACGGTCTGGAGGAGGATCAGGAGATCGAGGAAGGGGGAGTAGTTCTTGGCGTAATAGAGATCATATTCGAGCTTCTGGCGAGCATCCTCGGTCGACGCGCCATAGGGGTAGTTGATCTGCGCCCAACCGGTGATGCCCGGCTTCACCATGTGCCTTTCGGCGTAATAGGGCAGCAGATTTTCCAGTTGCGAGACGAATTGCGGACGCTCCGGGCGCGGGCCGACGAAGCTCATCTCCCCTTTCAGAACGCTCCACGCCTGAGGGATCTCGTCGATCCGCACCGTGCGGATGATGCGCCCGATACGGGTTACGCGGGGATCGTTCTCACTGGCCCATTTAGGCCCGTCCTTTTCAGCATCCTGCCGCATCGATCGCAGCTTCACGACGTCGAAATGCTGCCCGTAAAGCCCGACCCGCGTCTGGCGGTAGAACACCGGGCCCGGGCTTTCGAGTTTGATGAGAATCGCGAACAGCACCAGCACCGGGAAGGCCAGCACGAGCAGGAGGAGGCTCACGACGACGTCGAAAATGCGCTTCGAAATCGAGGACAGGAACTGGGTCGAGGAGAATCCGTCGGAAAAGATCAGCCAGCTGGGATTGAGCGTGTCGAGATCCACCCGTCCGGTCTCGCGTTCGATGAAACCGCTGAAATCGATCACATGGAGACCGCGTGTCTTGACGCGCAGTAGGTCTTTGACCGGCAGGGAATTTCGCCGCTCCTCCAGCGCCAGAACGACCTCGCTGGCGCCGATATCATCGACGAAGCGGCCGAAATCGGTGATGGAGCCACGTGGGCGAGCGTCGGGCACCACCGGCTCGGCGTCATTCATGGCGATAAAGCCTGCCACGCGAAAGCTCCCGCCCTTGCGGCGTGCCAGCGCCCTGATCCGCTCCGCCCGCGTTCCCGCGCCGAGCACGAGAACGCTTCGCTGGAAGGTCGAAGTCCCCAGCATCGGCCCCAGGATCAGCCGGTTGAGAACCAGAAGCAGAATTGCGATCGCCATCGCGTAGAGCAGAACCGAGCGCCAGAAGGTCTCCCCCTGCATCACGAAATCGAGCAACGACACCCCAATGACGCCTAGGCTGACTGCGACGAGAAGCCGTGCAACGGCGAAGCGCATCGAACGGAGCGCTTCGGCACCGTAGCTTCCAACCCCGATCAGCGCCGTCATCACGATCGCTGCGAAAACGAGTATGGCGACCGCCCGTTCAGCGAAAGGCTGGCTGCCCGCGCCGATCTGATAGATGCGCAAATCCCACGCCAATTCGCCCGCCAGAATCAACAGGGCGAAATCGACGATGCCGAGCAGGATTACGGCATGGGATACGTAGTGTTTGAAAACTCTGATCATCGTTCGATCGCGAAGGTCGCTCCGGCTTGGGCCCCGTGCCTGGGGCTGTCCTATAGATCGAAGCGATGAACTGTCGGTAAACTTTACACCGAACTCCAGCCCTCGACCTCCCGACGCCTGAAACGCAGAACGGGGCCGCCGGTCGCCCCAACAGCCCCGTTCGGATCAGGATCGGCGAAGTTTACTCGCCGTTGACGGCATCCTGTGCCGCATCGCCCACCTGGTTCGCGGCTTCGCCCACTTGGTTCGCCGCATCAGCGACTGCGTTGTCCTTGGCGATTTCCGCGCCGCTTTGCTGCGTGAAGAACCACACGCCGACCGCGACGAGCAGCACGAGCACGAGCAGAAGCGCGATCTTGCCACCCCCGCCGCCCCCGCCGCGCGTGTCGTGGGTCACAGTCGTATGGGTGTTGCCCTGCGGATCGGTGGTGCGGGTTTCAGTGATACGGTCATCGGCCATGTCTTATTCCCTGAAGCAATTGAGCCCTGAATTATTCAGCCTCTAACGTCGTTTTCTGAACCGGGTTCCCCGCTGCGCGCGAATTCGAACGGGGTCGCGCTGTGCTGCAGTGGGTCGAACGCCAACGCGCGCCCGCGCGGAGGAAAAGAGCGCTGACGGCAATCGGCGACGAAGCAGCCGCGACAGCCCGGACCTATCCAGTCCGCTTCTTCCTGTCGGAGCGAATGACCGCGCGCCTGCGCCAGTTCTCCGGCCAGTCCCGCATCGATGCCCAGCACAATGGAAAAGCGCGACTCACCCTGTCCGCCGCTGGCACCGACGATCCGGGCCATCGTAAACCAGTGGGATGGGCCTGCCCCGCCTGCGCCACCGGGTTGCAACCTTACCGATTGGCACAGGAGTTCCGAAGGCCGTTCGAACGCGCGGGCCGCGATCCAGAGAGGGCATGAATGTTCGCCTTCGAGAAAGGTCGCAACGCTCGCGCCCGCGAAACGCTTCGAAATCTGGCCCGCCCGGTCGATCCGCGCCATGAAGAAAGGCAGCCCGCGCTGACCGACCCGTTGCAACGTCGTCAGCCGATGGGCCAGCTGTTCGAAGCTTACGCCGAACCGGCGTTGTAGGACGGGCAGATCGTACCCGGTCGCATCGCAGGCGCGCAGGAAGCGACCATAGGGCATGATCAGAGCTGCGGCGACATAGGCATCAATATGGCGCGCGAAGAAGCGGCGTGCCGTCTCGTCCTCGAACGACGCGCCCTTGGCAAGCGCGTCGATGTCCTGGCGCATTTCGAGCCGGGCGAGTTGGAGAGCCAGCTGGAAAACGCGCGATTCCGGGCCGAGCATTTCCGACAGCTGTATCTGACGCGCATGCAGATCGAGGCGGCGGCGGGCATCGGGAAGGACTTCGCGCGGCAGGATGCGGACCGAAAGCTGATGCCGTTCGCGCAGGCGCTCGGTCAGCGCGGTCCCGATATCGCCCCGGCTGAGACGCATCTCGTCGGCGAGATGTTCGGCCGCGCTGTCGAGGTCGGCGAAATGGTTGCGCCAACGTTCGATTTCGCGGCGCGAGGCGACCAGCGGATCGTCGCGCTCGGCTGCGGCGCGCGGTGCGTTGTCGTAAAGGCGCGCGAGCGCAGCAGCGGCGTGCGGCGCGGCGGAGAGCAATTCGTCGACCTCTTCGCGATCGATCGCGAGGTCCGAAAAGCGCTCGTCGGCTAGACGCCGCATTAGTCCATCGACGCCGCCGATGCTCTCGTCTTCGCGCAGGGTTCGCGGATCGAAGGCGAACACTTCGACCAGTTTCACCATCACGCGCGCGCTGACGGGCCGCCGGTTGCGCTCAAGCAGATTGAGATAGCTTGCCGAGATATCGAGGCGGGTCGCCATGGCCCCTTGTGTCAATCCTTCGCGCTTGCGCAGGCGGCGGAGGGCGGGTCCGGCAAACAGAGACTGATCGGCCATTTGTAAATTACCTTACAACTTTACAGGCGATCATGGCTGAACGCGCTCACCATCACAAGATAGTTTGTAAGTTTTTCTCGTTTTCCCGCCGCAGGGATGGCATCTCGATCCTCACAGACACCGGAGCAGACCATGACCTACCAGAATTCGATCCAGTCCATCGACAAGACCATTCAGCAGAATGGCGCGCCCTGGAATGCCATCGACAGCGAGAGCGTTGCTCGTATGCGCCAGCAGAACCGCTTCCCCACCGGGCTCGACATCGCACGTTACACCGCGAAGATCATGCGCCAGGACATGGAAGCATATGATGCCGATCCGGCCGCCTACACCCAATCGCTGGGTTGCTGGCACGGGTTCATCGCGCAGCAGAAGATGATCTCGATCAAAAAGCATTTCGGCAGCACGAAGCAGCGTTACCTCTATCTTTCGGGCTGGATGGTCGCCGCTCTGCGCAGCGAATTCGGGCCCCTGCCCGACCAGTCGATGCACGAGAAGACCAGCGTGCCTGCCCTGATCGAGGAACTTTACACCTTCCTCAAGCAGGCCGATGCGCGCGAACTGGGCGGCCTGTTCCGCGAACTCGATGCGGCGCGCGAAAAGGGCGACGAGGTCGAAGCGCAGCGCATCCAGCACGCGATCGACAATTACGAGACGCATGTCGTGCCGATCATCGCCGATATCGATGCCGGGTTCGGCAATGCCGAGGCGACCTACCTCCTCGCCAAGAAGATGATCGAGGCAGGCGCCTGCGCGCTCCAGATCGAGAACCAGGTGTCCGACGAAAAGCAGTGCGGCCACCAGGACGGCAAGGTCACCGTGCCGCACGAGGACTTCCACCAGAAGATCCGCGCCATCCGCTATGCCTTCATGGAAATGGGCGTCGAGGACGGGATCATCGTGGCGCGTACCGACTCGCTCGGTGCCGGGCTGACCAAGCAGATCGCCTACAGCACCGAGCCGGGCGATCTGGGCGACCAGTACAACGCCTTTCTCGATTGCGATGAGGTCGATCCCGCCAACATCACCAACGGCCAGGTCTTTATCAGCCGCGATGGCAAGCTGATGACGCCCAAGCGCCTGCCCAGCAATCTCTACCAGTTCCGCTCCGGAACGGGCGAGGACCGCTGCGTGCTCGACTGCATCACCGCGCTCCAGAACGGGGCCGACCTGCTGTGGATCGAGACCGAGAAGCCGCATATCGGCCAGATCGGCGGGATGGTGAACCGTATCCGCGAAGTGATCCCGAACGCGAAGCTGGTCTACAACAACTCGCCCAGCTTCAACTGGACGCTGAACTTCCGCCAGCAGGTGTACGATGCCTGGGCCGAGGAAGGTAAGGATCTCTCCGCCTATGATCGCGATCGCCTGATGAGCGTGGATTACGATGGCACCGATCTGGCCCAGGAAGCCGACGAGCGCATCCGCACCTTCCAGAAGGACGCGGCGCGCGAGGCGGGAATCTTCCATCACCTGATCACTCTGCCGACCTACCACACGGCGGCGCTCAGCACCGACAACCTCGCCAAGCGCTATTTCGGCGAGGAAGGCATGCTCGGCTACGTCAAGCAGGTGCAGCGCGAGGAAATCCGCCAGGGTATCGCCTGCGTGAAGCACCAGAACATGGCCGGCTCCGACATCGGGGACGATCACAAGGAATACTTTGCCGGCGAAGCGGCCCTGAAGGCCGGCGGCAAGGACAACACGATGAACCAATTCGAGGCTGCCTGACCGGCAGACCCGGGGAACCAATTCGAGGCTGCCTGACCGGCAGCCTCGGAGGACCAGTTCGAGGCTGCATAAGCCGGGGAGCGAAAGGATGACCACTATGACACAAGAAGCGCCCAAGACGGAACCAGGCCGCGCCCGCGCCCTGTTCTCGACCGCCGATTTCCGCCTGCTGCGTGCCGCGCTTACGAGCCATGCCCGCCAGACCGAGGATCGTGAGGAACTGGCGAAGATAAACGCCCTGCACCACCGCCTCGGCACCTACGTGCCCGACGCTGGCTAAAACCCTTTCAAAATTTCTCCTGGGGAGGAGAAAGCGGCCGTCGGAGCGACCCCAAGCGCTCCGGCGGCCGTTACTTTATCCGCGCGGCATCAGGTCCATCGCAGCACCTGCCAGCGCTTCCGCCCCGGTGGCGATCACGGCTTCCGCATCGGGTGCCCAATAAGGCGAATGCAGCGAAGGCAGAGGCGTGCCATCTTCCTTCAAGGCCTGAAGCATCGGCGCGGGCGTACCGCTGATCCAGAAGATCATCGATTCCACATCGTCCGGCGCGGCGCGGCGGAACTGGCTGAAATCCTCGCCCCCCATCACGGCTGGCCATTCCATCACCCGCTCCTCGCCAAACCGTTCGCGAAAAGCGGCGGCGCGCGCTTGCGTGAAATCGGGATCGTTGAAGGTGGACGGGGTGTAGGGATCCTCCACCGTCACCACCGGCATCAGCTCTTCCGGCAGACCCGCCGTCATCGCGGCGCCGCGCGCCACGCGCCGGATACCGTCGAGCAGCAGCGTGCGGCTCTCGTCCGAATAGCTGCGCACCGTCAGCTGCAGCTTCGCCTCGTCCGAAATGATGTTGTGCTTGGCGCCGGAATGAAAGCTGCCGACGGTAATCACCGCCGGATCGAGCGGCGAGCTGTTGCGGCTGACGATGGTCTGGAACTGCATGACCATATTGCTCGCCAGCACGATCGGATCGACGGTTGTGTGCGGATAGGCACCATGGCCGCCCACCCCCTTCACGGTGATATCGACGCTGTCCACATTGGCGAGCGCATAGCCTGGCGTGTAGCCGATCGTTCCGGCAGGAGCCGGAGCGGCGGCGTCATGGAAAGCCAGCGCGTAATCGGGCTTGGGGAAGCGCGTATATAACCCGTCCTCCAGCATGGCGAGTGCGCCCAGCCCCAGCTCCTCGGCGGGCTGCAGCACCATGACGAGCGTGCCTTGCCACTGATCCTTGTGATCGACCAGCTGCTGCGCCGCGCCTATAAATCCGGCCATATGGGTGTCGTGCCCGCAGGCATGCATGACGCCTGTAGTCACGCCGCTCGCGGGCGTCGCCACGACTTCGGACGCGAAGGGCAACCCGGTCTGTTCGACCACGGGAAGCCCGTCCATATCGGCGCGCAGCAGCACGGTCGGCCCCTCGCCATTCTTCATGACGGACACGACCCCGGTCCGGCCCACGCCTTCGGTCACCTCAAAGCCGAGATCGCGCATTCGCTTGGCCAGCTTGGCAGCGGTCTTATGCTCTTCGAAGCTCAATTCCGGGTTGGCGTGGAGATCGCGGTAAAGCTCCATCAGTTCGGGCATGTCCTCAGCCACCCCGGCGCGCAGATCCTGCGCCGCAGCCGCACCGGGAGCGACCAGCGCGAGCGCTGCGATCCCGGCGAAGAGTGTTCCGTTCAGTTTCATGCCCCTGTTCCTTTCGCTTGCAAGTCGGCCCGTTGACACGGTTTGCCCCGCGCACACTTCTTCAACCTGTTTAAATCAAACGCTAATATCGATTTTCCGTGACTTTCGACGCCCGCCCATTCCCCATGCAATTTCGACGCAGCGAGCCGAAGCCGATGCCCGATCCTATGCCGAAACCGGGCATGTAGGAAAGCGAAACCGGTGCCGAAAACCTCGCCTCCCTACAGACGCGCGCCCTACAATCCGTAGACCACCTGCAAACTGACCGACAGCGCCGTCACCATGATGAGCACCAGCGGCACCCCCGTCTTGACGTAATCGCCGAAAGCATAACCCCCTTCGGCCATAATAAGCATGTTGGTCTGATAGGCGATAGGCGTGGCGTAACACAGATTGCAGCCGAACAGCACGGCCAGCACCAGCGGTTCGGCAGGCAGGCCCAACTGGCTGGCGATGGCGAAGGCGATGGGCGTGCCGACGGTGGCGGCGGTCGCGTTGCTGGCGAAATTGGTCAGCACGGTCACGAACAACATGATCGCAGCGAGTGTCATGGCGGGCGACAGATATTGCAGCCCGTAGGACAGCACCTGCCCCAGCCACAAAGCCGCTCCGCTGTCGTCGATCAGGCGGCCGAGCGCGATGCTCGCCGCGATCAGGACGATGACCTGCGCCGACAGGGCCCGGCCCACCCGGTCGAACTTGACGCAACCGGTTAGGAACATGGCGATCGCACCGGCGAGGGCCGAAATCGCGATCGGCAGCAATCCGATCGATGCCGCGCCGACCGAAACGCCCATGATCCCTGCCGCCAGGATCCTTTTTGAACGGCGCGGCAGCTCGCGCTTGCCTTCCAGCGTCAGCAGGCTGTCCCCGCTCGCAAAGGCCTGCAATTCCTCCGACATGCCCATGACGAGCAGGACATCGCCTTCCGCGATGCGCAGATCGCCCGCATCGGTGAACCGGTTCTTCTCGCCCAGCAGGCGATCGGGGCGATGAATGCCGATCACTGCCACGCCGTAAAGGTCGGCAATGCCCGAGCTCGGCAAGGTGCGATTGATGAGGCGCGAATCCGCCGTGACGGTCATTTCGACCACCGAGATATCCTCGCGCGTATCGCTCGCCTTGCGGCGGATGCGGTCGATCACCCAGCTGGGCGCCGCATCGCCTCGCAGCACGCGCATCGCTTCCTCGATCGCGGCATGCGTCCCCGTCATGCGCAGGCGCGATTGCGGACGCAGCAAGCCGCGCGGCACATCGTGAAATTCGATATCGGCAGGCAGGCGCGACGCGATTTCGGCAAGCGGGCGGCCGTTGAGGGGGGAATCCTCCGATACGCGCAGCCGCGTTTCGAACCGGCGCAGGGCAGCGGCCTCGATCACGCGATTGTCCCCCAGCATGCGCGGCATCACCAGCCAGACGTAAGGCAGCGCCACGAGCGATGCCGCCAGCACGATGGGCGTGAAATGGAACACGCCCATCTGCGGCATGCCGAGATCGACCGCGATCGAGACGACGAGAATATTGGTCGAGGTTCCGATCGTCGTCGCCAGCCCGCCCATCAGCGATGCAGCGTTGAGCGGAATCAGAGTCTTCGAGGCGGGAAGTGCGCCGCGCTGCGCCAGCGCGACGAAAATCGGCAGCAACAGCACCAGAACCGGCGTGTTGTTGACGCCCATCGACAGGAAGAAGGTGACCACCAGCGAAAACAGCAGGCCGAGCTGAAGATTGATCTTGAAAAGGCGTTCGAGAAAGCGCGCCGCCGGCTCCAGCGCGCCGGTGACGACGAGACCCCGCCCCATGATCATAAGGGCGCAGATCGTTATCAGCGCGTAATGGCCGAAGCCGCCGAAGGCGAGCACCAGCCCGTCGGTCGGGCTGGTCCCGTCGAGCGGGAAGAAATACAGGCCCACCGCGATCGCTGCGATGGTGAGCAGAGACACGATCTCGACCGACAGCCGTCCGCGCGCGAAGCCGACGAACATCGCGATGGTGACCGCCATGGCGGCGATGGCATGGAAGGAAGGGATACCCGGCATTGCTCGCGACGGTGGATCACAGGCGCGCGCAGCGATTGCAAGAGATTAAGCTTCGGTGGTGCGGAAGTTCCGCGCAGCGCGGTGGCGCATGACCGCGCTCAAGTAGCGCGCGGCGCGGTAGCGCAGAAAAAACCCGCTCAGGCAGAGAAGCGATAGCGGCTTAAATCCAGCGCTCATGCAGCGCAGCGGTAGCGCTACAGGAATGGTAATCCAGCGCTCATGCAGCGCAGCGGTAGCGCTACAGGAATGGTAATCCAGCGCTCATGCAGCGCAGCGGTAGCGCTACA
>NZ_LWFF01000066.1 GCF_001635685.1 Erythrobacter sp. HI0063 | reverse complement strand
ATCGGCCTTGCGGTTATCGTCTCTCTCGCGCCGTCGATCCTGAGCGGACGAACCGCGACGGCTTCGGTCCCCTGGGTGCCCGCTCTCGGCCTCGATCTGTCGCTGATGATCGATCCGCTGGGGTTGATGTTCGCCGGAATGATCCTGGGCATCGGATTGCTGGTGGTAATCTTCGGCCATTTCTACCTCGCCGCGGGCGAAGCGACGGGGCGGTTCTTCGCCAGCCTGATGCTGTTCCAGGGCGCGATGCTGGGGATCGTGATTTCCGGCAACGTTTTGCTGCTCCTGATCTTCTGGGAGCTGACGAGCCTGTCCTCCTTCCTCCTCATCGGGTTCTGGCGCCACAAGGCGGAGGCGCGGCAGGGTGCGCGCATGGCGCTGGCCATTACGGGCGGGGGCGGCCTGTTGCTGATCGCGGGCGTGGTCATGCTGGGCCTGACGGTCGGGTCGTTCGATCTGGCGACGATTTTGGCGAGCGGAGATGCGGTGCAGCGCTCGCCGCTCTACCCCGCGATCCTTATACTGATCCTGCTCGGCTGTTTCACCAAGTCGGCCCAATTCCCGTTCCATTTCTGGCTGCCGCACGCGATGGCCGCGCCCACGCCCGTCAGCGCCTATCTCCATTCCGCCACCATGGTGAAGGCGGGCGTGTTCCTGATCGCGCGTTTCTGGCCGGTGCTGTCGGGTACCGATCTCTACACGATTATCGTGACCGGCGTGGGCCTCGTCACCATGACGTTCGGCGCGTGGGTGGCGCTCTTCAAGCACGATCTGAAGGGCATCCTCGCCTATTCGACCATCAGCCAGCTCGGCCTGCTTGTCATGCTGCTGGGCTTCTCGCTCGAAGCGGCGGCAGCCGTCGCGGTGCTGCACATTCTCAACCACGCGGCGTTCAAGGCCGCCCTGTTCATGTCGGCGGGCATCGTCGACCACGAAACCGGCACGCGCGACATCCGCAGGCTGGGCGGGCTTGCCAAGGTGATGCCGGTCACGGCGACGCTGGCGACGCTCGCCGCCGCCGCGATGGCGGGCCTGCCGCCGCTGGGCGGCTTCATCTCGAAGGAATTGATGCTGGGCGAAACGCTGGAAGTGGGCCTGTTCGGCCTGCCCTGGCTGGTGCCGGTGGTGGCGACGATCGCCGCTACGCTTTCGGTCGCCTATTCGCTGCGTTTCGCCCTGTTCCTGTTCTTCGGGCAGGCGCGCGATCCCGAACCCCATGCCCGCGCGCACGATCCGGGTGGGGGAATGTGGCTGCCCGCCGCTCTGCTGGTGCTGATCGCCGTGCTGCTGGGCCTCATACCCGGCCTGCTCGCCGGATCGCTGGTCGCGTCGGTCAGCGCGGCGGTGGTCGGCGGCGCGGCGCCCTATGTGGGGCTGTATCTGTGGCACGGCATCAATCCCGCACTGGGCATGAGCGTGCTGGCCGTGGCGATCGGGCTCATCGTGCTGTGGCGCTATGCGCCGATCCTGCGCCGTTATGAAGCGGTGCGGCATCTCGACGCCAAGACCATGTTCGAAAGCGCTTTGGGGCGGATCAATCGCGCGGTACGCAGGCTGACCGTGGCGATCCATGCGCCTTCGTTACAGCGCATGCTGATGCTGGTGGCCGCCGTGATGGTGCTGTTCGCGATCGAGGCTATCGGCGCGGGGGGCGTCTTCACCGGGCCGCGCGAGGGGGTCGAGGCATCGCCCGCGGCGATTCTCGCTTGGGCATTGCTGATCGCGGCGACGGGCGCGGTGCTGCACGCACAGCACCAGCGATTTCGCGTGCTCATCTATATCAGCGTCATCGGCCTCGTCATATCGCTCGCCTTCGTGCATCTGTCCGCGCCCGACCTTGCGCTCACGCAGATCTCGGTCGAGGTGGTGACGATCCTCCTCCTGCTGCTAGCGCTCAATCTTCTTCCCAAGACGCCGCCCGCATTGTCGAGCGTGACGCGCCGGGTGCGCGATGGCGCGCTGGCCGTGATGGGTGGGACGGCCATGGGCGCGATCGCCTGGGCGATGCTGACGCGCAATCCCAACGATCCGATTTCGCAATATCATCTCGCCAACAGCTATTCGGGCGGGGGCGGCACCAATGTGGTCAATGTCACGCTGGTCGATTTCCGTGCCTTCGACACGCTGGGCGAGATCATCGTGCTGGGTATTGCGGGCCTCGCGATCTTCGCGCTGCTGTCCACCACGTCGCGCGGCCATGCCGGGCATCGCCTGCGTACCTGGCAGGAGGATATGCCGCATTCGCCCGAAAGCCATCCAGTGATGTTCGTGATGGCCACTCGCATCCTGCTTCCGCTCACGCTGACGGCGGGGATCTACATCTTCCTGCGCGGCCACAACCAGCCCGGCGGCGGCTTCATCGCGGCGCTGGTGGTGGCGATCGCATTCATGCTGCAGTATCTCGCTTCCGGATACGACTGGACGACCCGGCGACGCCGCATTTCCGAACACACGCTGATCGCCTTCGGCGTCCTGATCGCGATGGCGACGGGATTGGGCTCGCTGCTGTTCGGCGCGAACTTCCTTGCGAGCGCCTTCGACTATTTCACGCTTCCGCTGGTCGGTAAGTTCGAGCTTGCGACGGCCCTGCTGTTCGATATCGGCGTATTCTCCGTGGTCCTGGGCGCGATCATGCTGGCGCTCGCCCAGTTGAGCCACATCGCCAAGCGGGCCGCGCGGGCCCATGCCAAGCGAAGCGATTCATCCAAACGGTCGGGCGATCGTGGGGAGCAGGCGCAATGACGCTCGAATTCCTCATTGCGAGCGCCATCGGCGTCCTCGTCGCCGGCGGGATCTACCTGATCCTGCGCGCGCGGCTCTTCGCGGTGGTTCTGGGGCTGACTCTGTTCTCCTACGCGGTGAACCTGTTCCTGTTCGCGTCGGGCCGTCTGGTGGTCGATGCGCCGCCGATCTGGTCGTATGACGTGGATACCTATACCGATCCGCTGCCTCAGGCGCTGGTGCTGACCGCAATCGTCATCACATTCGGGATGACCGCTTTCGTCGTGATCCTCGCCCTGCGCAGCTTCCTCGAAACCGGCAGCGACCATGTCGACGGGCATGACGTGCCGACCGACGATCAGGCGGGAGGCGGCGAATGAGTTTCGCGTCCTCTTTGGCATCCCAATTGGTGCTTGCGCCGATCGCGCTGCCTGCCCTTGCTGCGCCGCTGGCCGTGCTGCTGATGCTGCGCCGCCGTGCTGCCGGAGTGGCGGTAAGCTTCGCGTCCTGCGTTGCCGTGCTTGGCGTGGCGATCGCGCTGCTCGTCCTGTCGGCAGACGGTACGGTCAGGACTTACGAGGTGGGCGACTGGCCCGCGCCGTTCGGCATCGTGCTCGTTCTGGATCGCCTGTCCGCCATCATGCTGACGCTGACGGCGGCGCTGGCGCTGATCGCGCTGGTGCACGCCACCGTCACTCGGGTCGATCGGGACGGCTGGCATTTCCATCCGCTGTTCCAGTTCCAGCTGATGGGATTGAACGGCGCGTTCCTGACCGGCGACCTGTTCAATCTGTTCGTGTTCTTCGAAGTGCTGCTGATCGCGTCCTACGGCCTGATGCTGCACGGGCAGGGGCCTGCGCGGTTGAAGGCAGGGGTCCAGTACGTCGTCGTCAATCTCGTCGGATCGTCGATCTTCCTGCTCGCATTGGGCCTGCTCTATGCGCTGACGGGTACGCTGAACATGGCGGATATGGGCGTTCGCATTCCGGCTATCGAGGCCGACGATCAATGGCTGCTGCGCATTGCCGCGCTGCTGCTGTTCGTCGTCTTCGCGATCAAGGCGGCGATCGTGCCGCTGCATCTGTGGCTCCCGCGCACCTATGCCGTCGCAACGCCCGCCGTCGCCGCCCTGTTCGCCATCATGACCAAGATCGGCGTCTATTCCATCATCAGGGTCACGCCGCTGATCTTCGGCGACGATGCCGGAGCGGCCGCCTGGGCGCCCGCGCCCTATCTGCTGCCCGCTGCGATGGTGACGGCGCTGCTGGGCTTTGGCGGCGTGTTCACGGCCCGCAGCCTTTCCGAACAGGCGGCCTATGCGATCATCGGCTCCACCGGCACGTTGATGATCGCCGTCGCCGGATGGCAGGCCGATACTGTGGGGGCGGCGCTGTACTACCTCGTGCATTCGACGCTGGCCGGCGCCGCGCTGTTCCTCATCGCCGACGTCGTCGCACGCCGCCGAGCGGGCTTCGTCGATCATGCCACGCCCGGTCCGGTCTTCGCGCATCGGCAGAGCGTGGCGATCCTCTTCATGGTCGCCGCGATCGGCGTGACCGGCCTGCCGCCGCTATCCGGCTTTATCGGCAAGCTGCTGATCCTCGACGCCGTGGCCGACCTGCCGCTATGGGGTTGGGCGTGGACGGTGATCCTGCTGACCACGCTGATCGGAGTCATCGGATTCGCGCGTGCGGGCAGCACGGTGTTCTGGAAGGACACGCCACTGGATGAAGGAGACGGCGCAATGGCAGTGCCCTCGTGCGCGGACATGATCGCGCCCGCCGCCCTCCTCGTGCTGCTGGCCGCCCTGTCGGCGGCGGCCGGTCCGGCAACCGCCTATGCGGACGCGGCGGCTGCGCAATTGCTCGATTCCGCTGCGACCGCGCGCGCCGTATTGGACAACGGATAGGATCGTGCGGCGCATTATTCCCCATCCCGGCCTGTCGGTCCTGCTGCTGATCGTATGGATGCTGCTGCAGAATACGCTCAGCTTCGGGGCGCTGGTGGTCGGCATCGTGATCGGCATTCTCGTTCCGATCTTCACCGCGCCGTTCTGGCCCGGGCGCCCCCGTATCGGCTTCCTCCACGGCTTCGCCTATCTGGCGCTGGTGCTGTGGGATATCGTCGTGGCGAATTTCGAAGTCGCCTGGATAATACTGTTCAAGCGCAATCGCGATCTCAAGTCGGCCTGGCTGGTCATTCCGATCGAGCTGGATACGCCCGAAGCGATCACCGTGCTTGCCGGAACGATCAGCCTGACGCCGGGCACGGTGACGTCCGACGTTTCCGCCTGCGGCGATTTCCTGCTGGTCCACGCGCTCGACAGCGCGGATCCTGCCGCCGATATCCAGCGGATCAAGACCCGCTACGAAGCGCGCCTGAAAAAGGTGTTCCGATGATCCAGTTCGCCATCGTCTTCGGCTTTGTCTGCCTTTCGCTCTCGCTTGCGCTCAATCTGTGGCGCCTGCTGCGCGGGCCATCGGTAGGCGACCGCATCATATCGCTCGACACGATGGTGATCAATGCGATCGCCTTCATCGTGCTGATCGGGATCGCTCTGGCGGACGACACCTATTTCGAGGCGGCTCTCCTGCTGGCGATGGTCGGTTTCGTCGGCACGGTGGCCTATTGCAAGTTCATCCTGCGCGGGGACATCGTCGAATGAGCTGGCTGGCAACCGTCGCCGAATTCGTGGCTGCGTTCGTGATCGTGCTGGGCGCGGCCTTCGCGCTGATCGGAAGCTGGGGGCTGGTGCGCCTGCCCACGCTGATGGAGCGGTTGCACGGTCCGACCAAGGCGACGACTTTGGGTGTCGGAGGGATATTGGTCGGCTCGATCCTGGTCTCCCGGCTTGAGCAGGGGGCGTGGAGCGGCCATGAATTGCTGATCACGCTCTTCCTTTTCATCACCGCGCCGATCGCCGCCAACATGATGGCTAAAGTGCACCTGCACCGTCTGCGGCTGCGCGACGCGGCGATCTCGCCCGGGCCGGCCGGCGCCCCGCCCGAGCCCGGCGGCGAAGCGGGCTGGGCGACGTACGAAGCGCCCCAGCCGGACACGCCGGTCGCGACGTCGCGGGAATAGGCATTGCAAACACGATCCGGCTCAGATCGAAAAGCCGTTGCGACGCGGCGCAAGGTCCTGGGCCTGGGACTGGGCATGGCCTTTACCGCCGCGCTTCCCGCATGCAGCCGAGAGAGCGGCGATGGCCGCTTCAAAGTGGTCACCAGCTTCACCGTCATTGCGGATATGGCGCGCAACGTGGCGGGCGATGCGGCGGTGGTCGAATCCATCACCAAGCCCGGCGCTGAAATCCACAATTACCAGCCCACGCCGCGCGATCTCGTCGCGGCGCAGGATGCGGATCTGATCCTGTGGAACGGCCTCAATCTGGAAATGTGGTTCGGCCAGTTTCTCGACAATCTCGGCGATATTCCCGATGCGGTGGTGTCCGATGGCGTCGAACCGATCGGGATCGGCACAGGCCCCTATAGCGGCAAGCCCAACCCGCATGCCTGGATGTCCCCCGACGCGGCGCTGGTCTATGTCGACAATATCGCCGCTGCCTTCGCGCGGCACGATCCTGAGAATGCCGCCACCTATGCCGCCAATGCGGACGCCTACAAGCAGCGCATTCGCGAGGCCATCGACCCGATCCGCGCCCGTTTCCGCGAGATTCCCGCCGAACGCCGCTGGCTCGTCACCAGCGAAGGCGCCTTCAGCTATCTCGCGCTGGATTTCGGCCTTCGGGAACTGTATCTCTGGCCGATCAACGCCGATCAGCAGGGCACGCCGCAGCAGGTAAAGCGCGTGATCGACCGGATGCGCGAAAACGCGATCCCCACCATCTTCAGCGAAAGCACGATCTCGCCCGATCCCGCCAAACAGGTCGCACGCGAGACGGGCGCGCGGTACGGCGGCGTGCTCTTTGTGGATTCGCTCAGCGAAGCGGACGGCCCGGTGCCGACCTTTATCGATCTGTTGCGCGTCACCTCGCAGCGGATCGCGGACGGGCTGACCGGTTGAGCGCCGAGGAAACCGAACCGGGCTCGGGAATCCGGGTCGCCAATGCGAGCGTGACCTATCGCAACGGCCACACGGCCCTTGTCGATGCGAGTTTTGCCATCCCGACGGGATCGATCACGGCGCTGGTCGGCGTGAACGGGGCAGGCAAATCGACTCTGTTCAAGGCGATCATGGGCTTCTTGCCGGTATCGCAGGGATCGGTCGCCGTGCTGGGCCGCCCCGTGCGCCGGGCGCTCAAGGAAGGGCTGGTCGCCTACGTCCCGCAGAGCGAGGATGTCGACTGGAACTTCCCGGTCCTCGTCGAAGATGTCGTGATGATGGGTCGCTATGGCCGCATGGGGCCGTTCAGGATCGCGCGTGCAGCCGATCGCGCCAAGGTTGCCGAAGCGCTCGACCGGGTGGGCATGACCGATTTCGCGCGCCGCCAGATCGGCGAGCTTTCGGGCGGACAGAAGAAGCGCGTCTTCCTCGCCCGCGCACTGGCGCAAGACGGGCAGGTGATTCTGCTCGACGAGCCCTTTACCGGTGTTGATGTCACCACCGAAGATTCGATCGTCGCGCTGTTGAAGGAATTGCGCGCGGAAGGGCGCGTTATGCTGGTGGCGACGCACAATCTCGGCTCTGTGCCCCGGTTCTGCGACCGGGCGGTACTGATCGATCGCACCGTGCTCGCCGCCGGGCCAACGGGGGAGGTCTTTACCGAAGACAACCTGCGCCGCACCTTCGGCGGCACGTTGCGGCGGTTCTCCTTGCGGCCGGACGAAAGCGAGGCCGACCGCGCGCAGGGGCCCGCCGCATCGACGCTGCTGTATGACGACGAGCATCCGCTGGTCCTCTACGACGATGACAGCGAGAACGAGAGCCCCACCCGATGAGCGGCGCGGCTATCGAACCCTTCGCTTACGATTACATGGTCAATGCGATGTGGGTGAGCGCGCTGGTGGGCGGCGTCTGCGCCTTTCTGTCGGCCTTCCTGATGCTCAAGGGCTGGTCGCTGATCGGCGATGCGCTGTCGCATTCGATCGTTCCGGGCGTGGCGGGCGCCTATATGCTCGGCCTGCCGTTTTCGCTCGGCGCTTTCCTGTCCGGCGGGCTGGCCGCGGGCTCCATGCTGTTCCTCAACCGCCGGACGAAGCTGAAGGAAGATGCGATCATCGGCCTGATCTTCACCTCCTTCTTCGGGCTCGGCCTGTTCATGGTCTCGATCTCTCCGACCTCGGTCGATGTGCAGACCATCGTCCTCGGCAATATCCTGGCGGTGACGGCGAGCGATACGGTGCAGCTCGCCATCATCGCGGGCGTCTCGCTCGTGATCCTGACCGCGAAATGGAAGGATCTGATGCTGGCCTTCTTCGACGAGAACCACGCGCGCGCGGTCGGCCTCGATCCCTCGCGGCTGAAACTCCTGTTCTTCACTCTGCTCGCAGCCTGCACGGTCGCGGCGCTGCAGACGGTGGGGGCCTTTCTCGTCATCGCTCTGGTCGTGACGCCCGGCGCGACGGCCTATCTCCTGACCGATCGGTTTCCCCGCCTCATCGCGATCAGCGTGGCGATCGGCGCGGTGTCGAGCTTTTTGGGCGCGTATCTGAGCTATTTCCTCGATGGAGCGACCGGGGGCGTGATCGTGGTGTTGCAGACGAGCCTGTTCCTGCTGGCGTTCGTCTTCGCGCCCAAGCATGGCCTGCTCGCCGCGCGGCGGCGGCGTCTGTCCGCGAGCGCTCCAGCGTGATGGACCCGCTCGCCCCCTTCGCCTTCGGATTCATGCAGCAGGCTTTCGTTATCGGCGTCTGCGTCGCGGTACCGTCGGCGCTGCTATCCTGTTTTCTGGTGCTGAAGGGCTGGTCTCTGATGGGCGATGCGGTCAGCCACGCGGTCCTGCCCGGCATCGTGCTGGCCTATGTCGCGGGGCTGCCACTCGCGATCGGGGCGTTCGCGGCGGGGATGAGCTGCGCGCTGGGCGTCGGCTATCTGAAGGAAAACAGCCGGATCAAGGAAGATACGCTGCTCGGCGTGGTCTTTTCCGGCATGTTCGGGCTCGGCATCGTGCTGATGACCAAGATCGAGACCGACGTGCATCTTGATCATATCCTGTTCGGCAATATGCTGGGCGTGAGCGATAGCGAGATGATCGAGACGGGGGCCATCGCGTTCGTCGTGTGCGGCGCGCTGCTCGCGAAATGGCGCGACCTGCTTCTCCACGCCTTCGATCCGCAGCAGGCGCGCGCCATCGGCTTGCGAACCCGCTGGCTGCATTACGGCCTGTTGTGCATCCTCGCGCTGACCATCGTCGGTGCCTTGCGGGCCACCGGCATCATTCTGACCATCGCCATGCTGATCGCACCGGGGGCGATCGCCTTTCTGGTGACCGACAGATTCGCCCGTATGCTGCCGATCGCGGTGGTCGTGGCAGTCGGGGCGACGATCCTGGGCGTGTGGCTCAGCTTTTTCCTCGACAGCGCGCCTGCGCCCACCATCGTCCTGCTGCTGACCGCGATCTTTATTGCCGCATTCGTCGCTCAAACCATGCGAGCGTCGCGCACGGCGTCAGCGGCTTCGCCCTAGGGTCAGACCGTTTCCGTTTTCAGGCGACGGGCCTGGAACGCGAAGCGCGCGGCCTTGCCGACATCGTTCTGGAACGAGGAATTGACGATCCCGCCCACGACCGATCCGACCACGGGCACAATCATGCCCGCCCGGCTGCGGAAGCTGGCGAAGGCGATGGCGCGCGAGATGCGTTCCACCGCCTGGTCGACCATCGGCACGATCTGTTCGTGTTCGGCATCGACGAGGTTGCCGTCCGGCCCGATCGCCGCTTCGAGATCGGCGATGCTGGTGGTCCGCTCTTCGGGATCGTCCAATGCCGCGAGTTCGAGGATCTGGAGGCGGAACAGCTTTTCCGCCGGACCTTCGCCGTCATATCCGTAAGCGCGGCCGGTATCGCGGATCGTGCGCAAGGCGATGCCGATGGTGGCGGGGATATCCGCGCTCATCGACAGCGCGCCGCCGAGGCCCGCCGCCGCGCCGGTGCTGGCGCTGATGGTGCGGGCAGTGCGCGCGACGCTCTTGGCGGCTTCATGGGCGGCGGTGAGATCGCTCGGGTCGTGATTGAAGCGGACGAGCTGCGGCATACCGACCGCGCGGTCCAACCCTTGCAGCACGGCCTCGACCGCGCGTTTGGGAATGACGCTGGCGATCGCCTTGCCGAAGGGGTGGGTCAGCCGCTCGATCCCGCGCCCGAGGCGTGAAGGCTTGGCGGTGCGGAAGCGGCGTTGTTCGCGTTCTATATCCATGGCAATCGAATGGATGGCGGCCCATCGCGTTCCCCGAAACTGTTCGAGGTCAGGGACTTGCGCCCGAGCGACTCAGCGATCGGTCAGCTTGAACAGCCCCATCCCCGCCAGCATCGCGGCCACGAAGATCGCAGCGGGGGCGAGGGCGGTGCCGAGCGAAGCGATCGCAGGGCCGGGGCACAGGCCCGCCAGACCCCAGCCGATCCCGAACAGCACCGCGCCTCCGATCAGGCGGGCATCGACGAGGGCCGTGCCGGGCAAGTGAAAGTCGGATCCAGCCGCTGGTGCGGCCATCCGCCGCTGGACTATCCAGGCGACGGCCATGACCAGCATCGCGCCGCCCATGACGAAGGCAAGCGTCGGGTCCCAATCCCCGAACAGGTCGAGAAAGCCGCGCACCCGCGCCGGATTCATCATGCCTGACAATGCCAACCCTGCGCCGAAGATCGCTCCCGAAACGAGCGCCAGAAACGCCCGCATCATCACCAGCCATATCCCAGTGCATTCACCAGCGCGACGGTCGCGATCCCGCTCGCCATGAACACTCCCGTCGCGACCAGCGATCGCGGGCTCAATCGGCTCATCCCGCACACGCCATGCCCGCTGGTGCAGCCCGATCCCAGCCGCGTGCCGTACCCCACGAACAATCCACCCGCGACGAGCCAGCCCCAATGCGGCGGGAACACCGCCTCGATCGGTTCCGCCGCGCCGAACAGGATCGCGCCGAGCACCAGCCCAGCCACGAACAGGATCGCGACAGGCCAGGGCGCGCCGCCGCGTTCGATCAGCATCGCCCGGCTCGCAAGGCCCGACACGCCCGCGATGCGCCCAAGGCCGAGCAGCATGATCGCTGCGGCGAGGCCGATCATCAGGCCGCCGAGAAACCCGTCGAGCGGGGCGGCATCAGGAAATCCGGGGAAGGTCATGAGGCAAGCACCACCAGCGTTGCGAGATAGGCCGCATAGGATAGCACCATCAACGCGCCCATCCACCGGGTCACCCGCTTAGCCGCCCAGGCGAGCACGAGCAGGAGCAGCGCGGCTCCGGTCATCACGCCCAGATCGAGCGGCAGCATTTCGCGCGTGATCGGTTCCGGCGCGAGCACCATGGTCGCGCCGCCGATGAACAGGATGTTATAGAGGTTGGAGCCCGCGACATTGCCGAAAGCCAGCTCGCTCTCTCCCTTGCGCGCGGCGAGGACGGAAGCGACCAGTTCGGGCAGCGACGTGCCAATGGCGACCACGGTCAATCCGATCACCGTTTCGCTGAGGCCGAAAAGGCGCGCCAGGTCGATCGAACCGCTGACCAGCGCCTGGCCCCCGGCGATCAGGATGGCGAGCCCGGCGATCGTCAGCAGGGACGGCTTGGTCCAGCCCGTCGGGGTCAGGTCGGCGCTTTCGGGATCGAATTCGGGATCGACGGGTGCGGTGCGTTCCGATTTCAGCGCGACGACGAGATAGATCGCCAGCGCCACCAGCATGCCTGCGCCGAGCAGTGTCCCGGCCCAGGCGAACAGGGTCGCGCCCAGAAGCAGCAGGGCCGCCACCGCGCCCACCAGCGGATCGCGCAGCGCGCCCTTGCCGTCCAATACGAATGGCGAGACCAGCGCCGCGCCGCCGAGGATCATCAGCGTGTTGGCGATGTTGGAGCCCACGATATTGCCCCAGGCGAGTTGCGGCGAATCCGCCAGCACCGCTTCCACGCTGGTCGCCAGTTCGGGCATCGACGTACCGAAGCCGACCACGACCACGCCGATCGCGAGCGAGGACAGCCGCGCCTTGACCGCCAGCAGGACCGAACCGCGCACCAGCAGCTCGCCGCCGAACACCAGAGCGGCAAGGCCGATCACAACGAGGAAGAGGGCGAATGCCATGGTGCAAGCCTATGAGAACGATTGAACCGGGTGCCGCGTCCGAACCGCTGTTCCGGCCGCGTTCGTCGCTCCTAGCCTCTCGATGCGCGCTGCGCCAGACTGCGGACACGCGCTGGCATCCAAGCCTCGAATGCCCTAATCTTGCGAAAAGAACGACCCGACAGGAGAGAGATATGACCAAGACCTACGCCAATCTGATCGACGGCGAGATGGTGACGAGCGAAGCGACGATCGACGTGCTCAACCCGGCGACGGAAGAGGTCATCGCCAAGGTTCCCGCCTGCGGAAAGGATGAGCTCGACCGCGCGGTCGATGCGGCGCGCGCCGCTTTCAAGAGCTGGCGCAAGACGACGCCGGAAGAGCGCCAGAAAGTCGTTCTGAGCATCGCGGCGGCGATCAAGGACAATGCGGACGAACTGTTCCGCCTGCTCACCAGCGAGCAGGGCAAGCCGCATGCGCAGGCGCAGCAGGAGATTTACGGCGCGGCGGGACTTGCCAAGGCGCAGTCGGGCCTGACGCTGGACGATGTCGTCAATCAGGACGACGATACGCGTCTGTCGCGCACCCGCCGCGTGCCGGTGGGCGTGGTCGGCGGGATCGTGCCGTGGAATTTCCCGATCATGATGGCGATTCAGAAGATCGTGCCCGCTCTGGTGGCGGGCTGCACCATCGTGCTCAAACCTTCGCCCTTCACGCCGCTGACGACTTTGCGCATCGCCGAACTGATCAAGGATGTGGTGCCCAAGGGCGCGGTCAACATCATCACCGGCGAAGACAGCCTCGGCCCGCTCATCACCGAGCATCCCGGCATCGACAAGATCACCTTCACCGGATCGACCGCGACGGGGAAGAAGATCATGGAAGGCGCGGCGCGCGATCTGAAGCGCATCACGCTGGAACTGGGCGGCAACGACGCCTCGATCGTCCTCCCCGATGCCGATGTCGAGAAGGTGGCCGAGCAGCTGTTCTGGTCGAGCTTTTCCAATGCCGGCCAGGTCTGCATCGCGGCCAAGCGGATCTACATCCACGAAGACATCTACGACGATCTGTCGAAGGCCATTGCGGACTATGCCAAGGGCGTGACTGTGGGTGACGGATCGCAGCAGGGCACCGGAGTCGGGCCGATCCAGAACAGGAAACAGTTCGAGCGGGTCTGCGAATTGATTCAGGATGCCAAGGATAATGGCTACAACTTCCTGACGGGCGGAGACACCGATCCTTCGGGCACCGGCTATTACGTGCCGATCACCATCCTCGACAATCCGCCGGAAGACGCGCGGATCGTCGCCGAGGAACAGTTCGGCCCGGTCATGCCGCTGATGAAGTTTTCGACCGTGGATGAAGCGATCGCGCGCGCCAATGCGTCCGAATACGGTCTGGCGGGCGCGATCTGGTCGAAGGACACCGATGCGGCGGTCGAAATCGCCGAACAGCTCGAAACCGGCACGGTGTGGATCAACGAATTCATGCACCTGTCGCCCTTTGCGCCCTTCGGCGGGCACAAGCAGTCGGGCTTCGGCGCGGAATACGGGATCGATGGGTTGAAGGAATTCACCTATCCGCAGGTCATCACGGTCAAGCGCGACGCGGTGGTGTGATCGAAGCTGCGCGGGACTGAAGAGCGTCATCCCAGCGAAAGCTGGGGTCTCGTTCCGACGGAGCGCCGGGCCGCGAGAGATGCCAGCTTTCGCTGGCATAACGATTTGGGGGGTAGGGGGCTGAGCGGACGCCGTTACGCCCCCTTGAACTCTGGCTTGCGCTTCTGGAGGAAGGCCATGCCGCCTTCCATCGCATCCTTGGAATTGCCCGCCACGCGCTGCGCTTCGGCTTCGTATTGGAGCGTGGTGGCGAAATCGCCTTCGAGCCCGCGGCGGATCGTCTGTTTCATTTCACCGAGCGCGACCGTCGGCCCGCCCGCGAGCTTCGCTGCCAGCGCCTTCGCCTCGTCCATCAGGGCATCGTCGGCGACGCTCTTGTAGATGAGGCCGATCCGCTCGGCCTCTTCGGCAGGAATCTTTTCGCCCAGCATCATCATCCGCGTGGCCTGCGCCTTGCCGACAAGGCGCGGCAGCATCCAGCTCGCCCCGCCATCGGGCACGAGGCCGATATTGACGAAGGCCTGGAGGAAATAGGCGCTCGATCCGGCGACCACGAAATCGGCCGCCAGAGCGATCGAACAGCCGATGCCCGCCGCCGGGCCGTTGACGGCTGCGATCACGGGCACGGGCAGGCTGGCGAGCGCCATGACCATCGGATTGTAATGGTGGCCGAGCGCGGTGAAAGCGCCTTCGCCGCCGCCCAACGATCGCTCGCCCCGCGCGGCTAGATCCGCGCCCGAACAGAAGGCTCGGCCTGCCCCGGTGATCAACACCGCGCGCGCGCCGTCCAAATCGCGGATGGCGGCGAAGATCTCGTCCGCCATGTCGGGCGGGCAGGCGTTGAGCCGATCGGGCCGGTTCAAGGTGATCGTCAGCACGTCGCCTTCGCGCGCTGTCGTAATCAATTCGAAGCTCATCCTGTTCTCTCCCGCTCGAACCGTTTCAGGCCGCAACCTATCGTCGCGGTCCGGCCACGCAAGGGATCAGTTCGAAAGATCGACGATCCGCCGCATCAGTGCGCGCATTTCCTCCATGCGCCCGGACGGCAGATCGCCACGCGCGACCTTTTCCAGCGCGTGTTCGACCGCGATCACCTCGTTCAAAATATCCTGCGCCGCATCGCGCGCCTGGAAGCGGCGGCGCGCATAGGCCCCGGCATGAAACAGCAGCGGCGGGACGTCATGCGCTTCGAAAGCGACGACTTCGCCCACCAGAATGACATGATCGCCGCCTTCGTATTCGTGCCGGGTCCGGCATTCGAAGCGGGCGGCGAAATCGGCGAAGAGCGGCGATCCCAGCTCGCCCGCTGCCCAATCGAGCCCCGCGAACTTGTCCGCGCCGGAGCGGGCGAAGCGATCCGACAGGTCCTGCTGGCTGGCGGCGAGGACGTGGATTGCGAAGTGACCGCTCTTCGTGAACGCCTCGCGCGATTGGGCGGATTTGGCCAGCGACCACAGCACCAGCGGCGGGTCGAGGCTGACCGAATTGAAGCTGCTCGCCGTAACGCCCACCGGCGCGTCGTCCTCAGCCAGCGTGGTCGCGATAGTCACGCCGGTCGCGAACGAGCCCAGCGCATCGCGAAAGGCGCGGCGCAGGGTTGCGGGATCGGATGGCTCGGCGGGCTGCATCGCGCCACCCGGTGGGGATTTGCGGGCCGATTGGCAAGCCCGCTTGCGCATGAGGGGCGCCCTCATTGCAGCGCCGGTCCCGCATCGCTACCTGTCCCTCGCAAGAGGAGATAGACCATGCGCGACTGCACCAAATTCTACATCGACGGCCAGTGGGTCGACCCTGTGAGCGAGGATACCCGCCCGGTCGAGAACCCGGCCACCGAAGAGACGATCGGCCATGTCAGCTTCGGCACCAAGGCCGATGTCGACAAGGCGGTGAAAGCCGCGCGCCGCGCTTTCGAAAGCTTCAGCCAGACCAGCCGCGAGGAACGCCTGACGCTGCTGCGCGCCATCCAGGCCGAGATCGAGAACCGCAAGGAAGAACTCGCGACCGCCGTCAGCGACGAGATGGGCGCGCCGATGTCCCTCGCCAACGGGCCGCATGTCGGCCTGCTCGCCGGGCACTGTGCGACTGCGATCGAGATCCTCGAACGCTTCGAATTCGAACGCCAGGACGGGCCGACTCTCCATGTCTGGGAGCCGATCGGCGTCGTGGGCATGATCACGCCCTGGAACTGGCCGCTGAACCAGATCGCCTGCAAGGTCTTCCCCGCGCTGGCGACGGGCAACACGATGATCTTGAAGCCCAGCGAGATCGCGCCCTTCAACGCTTATATCTTCGCCGAGATCATGGATGCGGCCGGCATTCCGGCGGGCGTCTTCAACCTCGTCAATGGTGACGGGCCGGGCGTGGGCGAGGCGATCAGCGGCCATCCCGATATCGATATGGTCAGCTTCACCGGATCGACCCGCGCCGGTGTCCTCATCGCCAAGAACGCCGCCGACACGGTCAAGCGCGTGGCGCAGGAATTGGGCGGCAAGAGCCCCAATATCGTCCTCGACGACAGCGCCTTCACCAAGTCCGTGATGCGCGGGACCACCGCCATGATGGGCAATTCGGGCCAGACCTGCACCGCGCCCAGCCGCATGCTGGTGCCGCACGCCCGGATGGAAGAGGCGAAAGCCGCCGCCAAGGAAGCCGCCGAGGGTGTGATCCCCGGCGACCCCAAGGGCAATGCCGCGATCGGCCCGGTGGTCAGCCGCCAGCAATGGGACAAGATTCAGGGCCTGATTGAAAAGGGTATCGAGGAAGGCGCGACGCTGGTCGCGGGCGGGCCGGGCAAGCCCGAGGGCCTCGAAACCGGCCATTACGTCAAGCCCACCGTCTTTGCCGACGTCACCAACGACATGACGATTGCGCGCGAGGAAATCTTCGGACCCGTGCTGACCATCCTGGGCTACGAGGATTACGACGACGCGATTCGCATCGCCAACGACACCGAATACGGCCTCGCCAGCGCGATCACGGGCGAGGATATCGAAACCGCCCGCAGCCTCGCCAAGCGCATCCGCGCCGGGCGCGTCGCGATCAATGGCGGTTACGACATGAACGCGGCGTTCGGCGGTTACAAGAAGTCCGGCAATGGCCGCGAATGGGGCGAATTCGGCTTCCATGACTTCCTCGAAGTCAAAGCCGTGATGGGGCACAGCTGATGGCGGGCCGTCATTTCGACGAATGGGAAGTCGGCGACCGGATCGAGCACGAGATCCGCCGCACGGTGACGGAAACGGACAATCTGTTTTTCACCACCATGACGCACAATCCCCAGCCGCTCCACCTCGATGCGGAAGCGGCCAAGGAGAGCGAGTTCGGACAGATCCTCGTCAACGGCACCTACACCTTCGCGCTGATGGTGGGCCTGAGCGTCGGCGACACCACGCTGGGGACGCTGGTGGCCAATCTGGGCTACGACAAGCTGGTCATGCCCAAGCCCGTCTTCATCGGCGACACGCTCCATGCCACGAGCGAGGTGATCGGTTTGCGGCCAAGCAAATCGCGGCCCGAAACCGGGATCGTCACCTTCCTGCACGAGGCGATCAACCAGCGCGACGAAGTTGTTTGTCGCTGCGAACGTTCGGCCCTTTTGAAAAAGGCCGACCAGGCATAAACTTTTGTCCGTGGACCCCTTCTCCTCCTCGCTCGTTGGTGGGCGCAGGAGGAGAAGCAGGCTGGACCATGAACCCGCCAGCGTAGGGGACGTTCTCGACGAGCTCGACCAGCTCGCCGACAAGGGCGATCAGGTCTGCGTGCGCGACGTCCTCGACGATTTCGGGCGGCGCAGCTTCGGCCCGTTCATGATGATTCCCGCTTTGATCGAGATCAGCCCGCTCGGCGGAATACCCGGCGTTCCCACCGCGCTGGCGCTGTTCATCGCTGTGATCGCGGCGCAATTGGTGATCGGGCGCGACCATATCTGGATGCCGGAATTCGTTCAGCGGCGATCGGTCGAAAGCGGCAAGCTGCACAAGGCGGTCGAGAAGCTGCGCGGCCTCGGCCATTGGCTCGACGGACACAGCCAGGACCGGTTGGAAAAGCTGACCGTGGGCATCTGGCTGCGCTTTGCGGGAGCCGTCGTGATCGCGCTGTGCTGCACCGTTCCCCCGCTGGAACTCCTGCCCTTCGCCAGCACGCTGCCCATGCTCGCCATCATCATGATCGGGCTCGGCTTGACGGTGCGCGATGGGGCCCTGCTGCTGAGCGCGCTGATCTTCGCTGGGCTCGCGGCGGCGATCGGCGTCTATCTCTATCTCGGATCGGATCAGACCGGCAGCTTCCTCCCCTTTTGAAGGTTGCGCCGCACGCCTGTCGCCTTCGCGCGCGGCAACTTGCCATTCATCCCTTCGCGCCTACATAGGACAGGTGAAAGGAACTGTCCTGAAATGAGCGATCAGAATCAGCCCGAAGATCCCCAAGGCAACGGCCCCAACCCCTGGGTGAAAAGCCTGATGGTGTGGGGCGGCGTTTTCCTGGCCTTGCTGGTGGTGGTGTCGGTGTTCGGCAATAGCGGCCAGCCTGCGGGCGAGGCGATCGGCTATTCCGATTTCCGCGACCGCGTGGCCGAAGGCAGTGTGCGCGACGTTCAGATCGCGGAAGACCGGATTTCCGGCACGCTGACGAACGGCGATGCCTTCAGCACGATCCCCGTCGCGAACGATACCTCGCTGACGACGCTGCTCGACGAAAACGGCGTATCCTATTCGGGCACGGCGAAGGAAGAGATGGGTGTTCTCACCTACATCCTCATCAACTCGCTGCCCTTCATCCTCATTCTCGGCATCGCCTTCTTCGCGCTGCGCCAGGTCCAGAAGGGCGGCGGCGCGGGCGGCGCGATGGGGTTCGGCAAATCGAAGGCCAAGCTTCTGACCGAGCGTCAGGGCAAGGTGACGTTCGACGATGTCGCGGGCATCGACGAAGCGCGCGAGGAACTGGAAGAAATCGTCGAATTCCTGAAGGATCCCTCGCGCTTCTCCAAGCTCGGCGGCCAGATTCCCAAGGGCGCTCTGCTGGTCGGATCGCCCGGTACGGGTAAGACGCTGCTCGCGCGCGCCATTGCAGGCGAAGCGGGCGTGCCCTTCTTTACCATTTCGGGCTCGGACTTCGTCGAAATGTTCGTGGGTGTCGGCGCGAGCCGCGTGCGCGACATGTTCGAACAGGCCAAGAAGAACGCGCCCTGCATCCTCTTCATCGACGAAATCGACGCGGTCGGCCGTTCGCGCGGCCACGGCCTCGGCAATTCGAACGACGAGCGCGAGCAGACGCTGAACCAGCTTCTCGTCGAGATGGACGGGTTCGAAGCGAACGAAGGCATCATCATCATCGCGGCGACGAACCGCCCCGACGTGCTCGACCCCGCGCTGCTGCGTCCGGGCCGCTTCGACCGTCAGGTCGTGGTGCCGGTGCCCGACATCGAAGGCCGTGAGAAGATCCTCGCCGTGCACATGAAGAAGCTGCCGCTGGCGCCCGACGTCAACCCGCGCACCATCGCGCGCGGTACGCCGGGCTTCTCGGGCGCGGACCTCGCCAATCTTTGCAACGAAGCCGCCCTGCTGGCCGCGCGCCGCAACAAGCGCCTCGTCGCCATGCAGGAATTCGAGGACGCCAAGGACAAGGTCATGATGGGTGCGGAACGCCGCAGCATGGTCATGACCGAGGACGAGAAGAAGATGACCGCCTATCACGAGGCCGGCCACGCGCTCGTTTCCCTGAACGAACCGGCATCCGATCCCATCCACAAGGCGACGATCATTCCGCGCGGTCGTGCGCTGGGCATGGTGATGCGCCTGCCGGAGCGGGACAATTACTCGTATCACCGCGACAAGATGCATGCGAACCTCGCAGTCGCCATGGGCGGGCGCGTGGCGGAAGAAATCATCTTCGGCCACGACAAGGTGTCGAGCGGTGCATCGGGCGATATCCAGTACGCCACCGACCTTGCCCGCAACATGGTCACCAAATGGGGCATGTCCGACAAACTGGGCCCGCTCCAGTACGAGCAGAGCCAGGAAGGCTATCTCGGCATGGGCCAGACAGCGCGCACCATGTCGGGGTCCGAGACCAACAAGCTGATCGATGAAGAGATCAAGCGGTTGGTCGAAGAAGGCCTCAAGCGGGCGACCGACATTCTGACTGATCAGGAGGACAAGCTCCATCTGCTCGCTCAGGCCATGCTCGAATACGAAACGCTGACCGGCACCGAGATCGACCAGCTTCTGAAGGACGGCAAGCTCGACCGGCCGGACCAGCCCAAGGGGCCGATCGCGGTCAAGCCGGTGGGCGGATCGACCGTGCCCAAGGCGGGCCGCAAGTTCGGCGGTTCGGGCGAGGGTTCGCCCGCAGGCGCCTGACCTTCCGTAAAAGAGCGCTTCAAGCGGCGTTCATCGAAAATCGAGAAAGAGCCCCGTTCGGATCGATCGAACGGGGCTTTTCATGCACGCATTTCTCTTGTCGGTGGGCGCGCTTGCGCTCGCTTCCACGGCGGCTTGGGCCGCACCCGCCGACATCAACGCGCAAAGCTTCTATCTCGATGCGAGGGATCTGGAAGCGAAGGGCATGAAGGCGATGTTCGACAAGCGCGCTCGCCCGGCGATGGCCGCCATGAAGGATGCAGGCGAACGCGTCCGTGCGGAGAACGAAGCGGCGACCAAGCGCGGCGCGCCGATCTATTGCGTCAGCGAAGCCCAGCGCAATAAGGGCATGACGCCCAAACTTGTCGTCGACATGCTCGGGCGCGTTCCGGAGGCTCGGCGCAAGCGCTCGACTCTGGCGCAGGCCTGGCGGGCGGCGCTGGTGCGTGATTTCCCCTGCAACTGAATGGTCCTGCGGGTGATGAGAGCGCGATCAGAACGCGCCGATCACCAGCAGCAGGTTGAAGAACAGGACTGCGATCACATTGACGAAGAACAGCAGCACCAGAAGCCGCCAGAAGGCTGAAAACCGCGAGAGCGAGTAAGCGCCGCGCAATTGGCGGTAGATATGGATCGGCGGCACGAGAAACAGCAACGTGCCGTACAGCCATTCGGGCGCACCCGCCTTGATCGCCAGCGATAGGGCGATGAAAAACAGCGACATGAACGCGATCGAATAGGTCACGAAGATGGCGTGATCATAGGCCCGGAAGTGGCGTTTCCACGCGAACAGCAGCCACACGAAGGGAACCGAGATCGGGATCAGCAGCCAGCTGAATTTGTAGCCGTTGGCCTGCAATTTATAGAGCATCAGGCCCGGGTTCTCGCGCCATTTCTCCACACCCTTGTCGATGAAGCCGATGCCCGTCTCGGGGCTCGTGAAGCTTGCGCTGTCGCCCGCATTCTTGACCAGCGCGGCCTCGCCGCGCCGCAATTCATCGAGGCGGGTGCGCAGTTCGGCCACGCGGGCCTCGGCAGCGGCGCGCTCGGGCGCTTCCGGAGCAAGGGCGGCCAGCTCGGCGCGGGCTTCCGCGCTCTCGGTTTCGAGCGACTGCTCGGCGGATTCGAAGGTTGCGCGCATCGGCGCGCCGGTATCGATATCGGTCGGCGTGGTGAGCCCGATCGCCTGAAATATCGCGAACATCAGAAAAATCGTGAACAGGAACAGCGCCATCGGCGAGACGAAGCGCTTGCGCTCGCCCTCGATATAGCGGCGCGTCAACTCGCCGGGCTTTACCGCCAGCATGGGCAGCGTGGCCCAGGTCTTGCCCTCGAAATGCAGAGCCCCGTGGAGAAGATCGTGCAGGAAAGCGCCCAGCGTGCGGTGCAGATGCGCCTGCTGGCCGCATTGGTGGCAGTGGGGACCTTGCAGCGGCGTTTGGCAATTGAGACAGGCGCTTTCCGCGAAATGTCCGCGATCGAGCGGCTGGCCGCTCGCGGCATTCGCTCTGCTTCCCGCCCTCACCGCCCGCGCGAACAGTCCGCCTTCCACGGCCGTGCCGATGCTTTCGCCGAAATCGCTCATGATACCCTCCGCCGTCTCCCTACCGTGGCAGGACCCCGCGCGTCGAGGTGGAACATTGATGGAACATCGGCGTTGATCGGGAAAGGAGCACAAGCATGACCGCCACCCAACCCAACGAGCACCCCAAGTCCGACCCGGTCTCCAATGCGGAAAAGGATCCGGACAACTGGACCACGGGCGACGAGCGCATGACCGGCGCCCAGGCGAGCTACCTCAAGACGCTGTGCGAGGAGGCTGGCTGTCCCGAGCGCTACGATACCGAGCTGACCAAGGCCGATGCGTCGAAGATGATCGACGAATTGCAAGGCCAGACCGGTCGCGGCCAATAGGCTGAACAGACAGCGCCCGAACGAAAAAGGCCGCCCGGTGAGGGGCGGCCTTTTTCCTGTCCGGTTCGGAAGCGATCAGCCTTCGTAATCGGCGCCGATCGAGGTCGAACGGGTGGGAGCCGATGCAGTGATCCGCAGCGCTTCCGCCGACTGGCTCAGCGAGCCGACTTCATCCGCATCGTCCTCGTCGTCCGGCAGGATCTTCTGCAGGTTGACGATGGAGGCTTCCATCAGATCCTTGGGCTTGACGGTCTGTTCCGCGATTTCGCGAAGCGCCACGACCGGGTTCTTGTCGCGATCACGCTCGATCGTCATTTCGGCACCGCCCGAAATCTCGCGCGCGCGCTGGGCAGCGAGCAGCACCAGATCGAACCGGTTGGGAACCTTGTCTACGCAATCTTCGACGGTGACGCGCGCCATGCAGCACTCCAGAAAGTCAGGAATTCCAGGGAAGCTGGCGGGTTAAGGCCTTACCGCCCCGGAGTCAAGGAATTGCGCCCGGGCACAGGCTTGCCCTAAGGCTACCCGATGGCGCAACCACTTTCCAGATCGGATCGCGACGAACATGATCGGGAGGCAGCGCCGACCGAATGGCGCGATCCCGAACCTTTCTCGGTCGAGGCGCAGGGCCAGTCGCTCAGCTTCTATCCCGCCGGCAAGGACCGACTCAACGCGCTGGTCGAACTGATCGACGGCGCGCAGACCAGCTTTCGCGCCTTTTACTACATGTACGGGAACGATGCGTGCGGTGAGAGAGTGCGCGATGCCCTTGTCCGTGCGGCGCAGCGCGGCGTCGACGTGTCGCTCGCCATCGACGGATTCGGGTCGGACAAGGTCGAAGACGATTTCTTCGCGCCGCTGATCGAAGCGGGCGGCCGGTTCGAACGGTTCCAGGCGAAATGGAGCCGCCGTTATCTGATCCGCAACCACCAGAAGCTGGCCATCGCCGACAGGAAGCGAGCGATGATCGGGGGCTTCAATGTCGAAAAAGGCTATTTCGCGCCGCCCGATCAGGATGGCTGGCACGATCTCGGCCTGATCGTCGACGGCTCGGCGGTGGACCTGCTCGATGCCTGGCTGGACGAACTCGACACCTGGATCGCCGATTCGAGCGCCCAGTTCCGCTCGATCGTGCGCACCGTAAAGCGGTGGGACGGGAGCGAGGGCGCGGTCAGGCTGTTGATTGGCGGGCCGAGCCGGCACCTTTCCAGCTGGGCCCGATGCGTCCAGCGCGATCTGGAACGCGGAAGCCGCCTCGACATGGTGATGGCCTATTTCTCCCCGCCGATGAAGCTCCTGCGCCGGATCGGACGGATCGCGCAGAAGGGCGAGTCGCGGCTGATCATGGCGGCGAAAAGCGACAATGGCGCCACGATCGGCGCTACGCGCTCGCTTTACGACTTCCTGCTGAAGAAACGGACGCGGATCTTCGAATTTGCACCCTGCAAGCTGCATATGAAGATCGTGGTGCTGGACGATGCGGTCTATGTCGGCAGCGCGAATTTCGACATGCGCAGCCTCTATATCAATCTGGAACTGATGCTGCGGATCGAGGACAAGGGGCTGGCGGACCGGATGCGCGAATTCATCGACGCGCATGAGGACGGATCGAACCGCATCACCCCCGCCGAACACAAGCGCGAGGCCACCTTGTGGAACCGCATCCGCTGGAACGTCAGCTGGTTCCTGGTGACGGTGATGGATTACAACGTCTCGCGCGGGCTCAATCTGGGGCTGTGAGCCGAAGGGGCCTTACCCTTCGCCCCAATCCGAATAGTCGCGCTTGGCGGGCGAGGTGAACTTGGTGATCTCGCTGTGGAAGTGCAGCGGGACGTTGCCGGTCGAACCGTGGCGCTGTTTGGCGACGATCAGCGTCGCCTTGTTGCGCAGCTCCAGATAGCGTTCTTCCCAGATCCGGTATTTCTCCATCACGTCGGGCGAGCTTTCGGGGCCCGGCATGTCGGGGCGCAGCGCCTCGTGATAGTAATCGCCGCGATAGATGAACCACACCATGTCGGCGTCCTGCTCGATCGAGCCCGATTCGCGCAAATCCGACAGCATGGGCCGCTTGTCCTCGCGCTGTTCGACCGCGCGGCTGAGCTGCGAGAGCGCGATGACCGGAACGTTGAGTTCCTTGGCGAGCGTCTTGAGACCGCGGCTGATCTCCGAAATCTCGTTGACCCGGTTGTCGTTCGCGCGGCCCGACCCCTGCAGAAGCTGGAGATAGTCGACCACGATCAGCCCGATATCGTGCCGCCGCTTCAAGCGCCGCGCGCGCGTGCGCAGGGCCGCGATGGTAAGCGCGGGCGTATCGTCGATATAGAGCGGCAATTCGGCGAGGCGCTGGCTGGCAAAGCTCAGTTTCTGGAATTCGTCGCGCGTGATCTTACCCGATCGCAGCGCCTCGCTGGTAATCTCGGCCTGTTCGGCCAGAATACGCGTCGCGAGCTGATCGGCGCTCATTTCCAGGCTGAAGAAGGCGGTCGGCGCGCCGTAATTGAACGTGCCGCCATCGCGCTGCCACTCCATATGCGCTTCGGCGCAATTGAAGGCGATATTGGTGGCGAGCGAGGTCTTGCCCATGCCGGGACGCCCGGCAAGGATGATGAGATCGGACCCGTGGAGCCCTGCGGTCTTGTCGTCGATGACTTCGAGACCGGTGGTCTTGCCCGACAGGCCTCCGCCCGAATTCATCGCCGCTTCGGCCATCTTGAGCGCCGCGATCGAGGCGCTGCGGAAATCTTCCGCCTGCGTGCCGCTCGTCGCGCCTTCGGCCACCTGGAACAGGCTGGCTTCCGCCTTGGCGATCTGGTCCATCGGGGCGACTTCGTCCGACGTGTCGAGCGCATTTTCGACCAGAGTGCGGCCCACGCTGACCAGTTCGCGCAGCAGAGCGAGATCGTAGATCTGGCCCGCCAGTTCGCGCGGGGCGAGCAGGCCCTGCCCGTCGGCGGTCAGCTTAGCGAGATAGGTGATGCCGCCGAGCGCCTTCAGCGCCTCGTCCTGCTCGAAATAGGGCTTGAGCGTTACCGGCGTGGCGATCGAATTGCGCTCGATCAGCTTCAGCACGCGCTCGTAGATCCGCTGATGCACCGGTTCGTGGAAATGGCCCGGCTGGATCGCGGTCTGCAATTCCTCGATCACCTTGTTGTCGATCAGCACCGCGCCCAGAAACGCGGCCTCCGCCTCCAGATTGGAGGGCAGGGTGCGCGCGCGGTCGGGGTTGTCGGGCGCGTCGGGCTTCGAATCGGAAGGGCGCAGCAGGAGATCAGTTTCGGGCATCCCTTCATCATGCGGGATGTGGCGGCGGGGCGAAAGGGTGGGCCGGGGCCTCGCGCGAAATCGGCTGTGGGTTGGTGTGGAAAGGTCGCAAAACGGCATCGGCCTGCATCAACCCCTTGTCCCCGACCCGCTCCGTCTGCGATGGCGGCACGAGCATCATGGACGACTCAACGCCCTCCACCCCAGCGGACTTCCGCATCGCCCGGATCGAACTGGACGAAGATACGATCATCTGGCGCAATGCCGATATCGAGCAGGAGCGGCGCGTCGCCATTTTCGATCTGATCGAGGAAAACAGCTTCAAGCCGCTGCGCGCGGTGGAACGCGGGGCGATGGGCCCGTACGATCTGACCCTCGCCGTGCAGGACGGGCGGCTGGCGCTCACCATCGCGCAGGAAGGCGGCGACACGGTGGAACAGCTGGTGTTGGGTCTCGCACGATTCCGCCGTCCGATCCGCGACTATTTCGCCATCTGCGACAGCTATTATCAGGCGATTCGCAAGGCCACGGCTGCGGAGATCGAGACGATCGACATGGCGCGGCGCGGCGTCCACAACCGGGCGGCCGAGCTGTTGATGGAACGGCTCGAAGGCAAGGTGGAAACCGATTTCGCGACCGCGCGCCGCCTTTTCACGCTGATCTGCGTCCTCCACATCAAGGGTTGAGCGGACGTGGCGCGCCCATCCCGCCGACGGCCCAGCCGCGCCCGGCGTGCCCGCGCCAAGGGCACCAGCCGCTTCGCGCGCATTCTCGGCGTGCTGGTGCTGCTGGCTCTTGTCGGCGGGGCCTGGGCCTGGTGGGAGGCGCGCGGCTGGCGGCCTGACGAGGCGGCCTGGCCCGATCAGGGCGCGATGGTCACGGCACAGGACGGCCCCGTCGCCTTCGCGACGCTGAAAGGGCTGGGCGCGAATTTCGCCTATTTGAAGGCGAGCGAGGGCGCGCGGACCAAGGATCGCAGCTTTCCGGACAATGTGGAGGCCGCGCGGGCTGCCGGTCTTCAGGTCGGCGCGGTCCTCGTGTTCGATCCCTGCGTGCCCGCCGATGGGCAGTCCGCCAATTTCGTCACCATGGTCCCGCGCGATGCCGACATGCTGCCGCCAGCGATCGCTCTGGAGCGTACGGCCAAGGATTGCCCGGAGCGCGTCAGCCGCGCCGCGATCCAGAGCGAATTGATGACTTTGGTCAACCAGATCGAGGCCCATGCGGGCCAGCCGGTGATTCTGAAGGTCTCGCCCGGCTTCGAGGAGCATTACGGGATTGCCGCGCGGATCGAGCGCAATCTGTGGCTGGAGCGGGACTGGTTCGAGCCCGATTACGGCGGGCGGCCGTGGCTGCTCTGGACCGCCAATGGCGAGTTGCAGACCGAAGCGGCGGAGGAGCCGCTGCACTGGGTGGTGGTTCGCCCCTGAACGCGGCCCCAGGGTATAGCTGGGCTTCGACAAGCCGGGCCGGACCCTATACGAGCGAAAGCATGACAGACGACGATCTCATCGCCGCCGCCCGCGAGGCCGCGACGCAATCCTATTCGCCCTATTCCCGCTTTGCCGTAGGCGCGGCCTTGCGCTTTGCCGATGGCAGCGTGGTGACGGGCACCAATATCGAGAACGCAAGCTACGGCCTGGCGCTTTGCGCGGAGACGGTGGCGGTGGCCAAGGCCATGGATGGCGGCGTGCGCGGCGGGCTGGAAACTGTCGCGGTAACGGGGCCGGGCGAGATGCCGATCACCCCCTGCGGGCGCTGCCGCCAGGTGCTGAACGAGCTGGCGCAATTGGGCGGCACCGATCCCGAGGTGCTCTGCGTAGGGCCGGACACGGTGCAGCGCGTGAAACTGTCCGATCTGCTTCCCCACGCTTTCGGACCAGCGAGCCTGACGTGACCACACGCCGCGCGGCGCTGGGCGGATTGGCAGCACTCGCGGCGAGCCCGCTGCTGCCCGCGCCCTCGCTGGCGCGCGGTCTGCGCAAGCCGCCACGCCTGCGCCTGGGCGATACGGTCGGCCTCGTCGCCCCGGCAAGCGCGGTGTCAGAGCGACAGATCGCGAATGCGCTGTTCACGATCCGCGGGATGGGCCTGGTGCCCCGGCTCGGCGAGCATGTCACCGACACCTCCGGCTATCTTGCAGGGGACGATGCCGCGCGGGCGAGCGATCTCAACACGATGTTCGCCGATCCGGAGGTAAGCGCGATCTTCGCAGTAAGGGGCGGCTGGGGCTCGGCGCGGATCCTGCCTTTGCTCGACTGGAAAACGATCCGCCGCAATCCCAAGCTCCTGATCGGTTTCAGCGACCTCACCGCGCTGCACTTGGCGATCGCGAAGCGGGCGGGGTTCATGTCGCTGCACGCGCCCAATGCGGCGAGTTCATGGCCGGAGAAGAGCTGGAACAGCCTGTGGCGGCTGGCTTTCACCGGCGAGACACCGGTGCTGGGCGGCATACAGGACGAGCCCGGTCGTCCGCTGCCGCTCGGCCGCACGATCACGCCGGGCCGCGCACGCGGTCGCCTGCTGGGCGGCAATCTCACCGTCCTGACCGCACTGATGGGCACGCCCTGGCTGCCCGGTTTCGACGGTGCGGTGCTCTTCCTCGAAGACATCGCAGAAGCGGAGTACCGGATCGACCGAATGCTCCAGCACTTATCGCTCGCAGGCGTACTGGGGCGGCTTGCAGGCGTGGTGTTCGGCCGTTGCAGTGCCTGTGCAACGACCGATCCCGATTACGAGGGCATTTCGCTCGACGAGGTGCTGGACACGCACCTCGCGCCCCTTGGCATTCCCGCCTTCGTCGGCGCGAATATCGGCCATCTGAGCAATCAGCTCAGCCTGCCGCACGGGGGCGAGGTCGAAATTGACGCGCAGGCGCGCACCATCCGGCTTCTGGAGCCGATGGTGGCCTGAGCGCCCTATTTCGCGTCGGTTTCCAGATATTCGAGCAGGCTGGCGAGGCAGTCGCGCGCCAGCATCTTGCAGCGTTCCGGGCTCCAGCCCTGATCGGGCTCGGGATTGGCCGGATTGTCCTTATAGGGCATTTCCAGCGTCATCGCACACGCGCCGAAGCGTTCCGCCACCTGATTGGTGCTGATCTTAAGATTGGCCGTGCCGGGTTTCGATTTCACATAGCCCTGTTCGGTCTGGAAATCCGGGCTGCGCCGGTCGAGGATTTTTTCAAAGCGATAATATTTCTCGCCCTGCTCGTCCGTCCAGCTCGGAATGCCTTCGAACCCGGCGAGGAAGGCCACCGGGATCGCCTCGTCGCCGTGGACGTCCATGGCGAAATCGACGCCGGTCTCGTCCATCGCATTGCGGATCGCGAGAATTTCGGGCGAGCGTTCGGCGCTCGGCTCCGCCCATTCGCGGTTCAAATTCGCGCCCACGCCGTTGACCCGCAGATTGCCGTTGCGCGATCCGTCTGGATTGCAGTTCGGTACGATATGGAAGCAGCATTTCTGCCGTAGATTGCGGCCCACGCTGTCGCTCGGATCGGTGAGCACTTCGAGCGCGCCTTCCATCCACCATTCGGCCATCGTTTCGCCGGGATGCTGGCGGGCATAGAGCCAGACCTGCATATCCCCATCTCCGAGGCTGAGGCAGTCGATCGGCTGTCCATCGAGCGAGGAGCCGAGCGTACGGTGGGAAACGCCCTCGCTCGCCGCCGCTTCGGATACGAGATCGTGGTGCCGTTCCATCGAATAGGGCGCGAAATAGGCGAACCAGGCCAGGTCGCTGGCGGGCGTATAGCGGATCGTCAGCGTGCCGTTATCGGCATCCTTGTCGAAACTGGAGCGCGCGCGGCCCCAATAGTCGCGATCTTCCGACACCACGGCGTCATAGTCCGGCCAGCCGCCGGGATAGGCGCTGTCGTTGAGTCCGGTGATCTTGAGCTCCAGCTCGCGCCCTTCCGCGCCCGACACGCGGAAGTGAAACCACTGCTTGAACTCGGAATGATCATCCAGCGGGATGGCGAGTTTCGCACTCGCCCCGTCGATCGAGAGAACCTCGATATTGCCACTGTCGAATGCGGAATCGATGCGAATATCGCTCACGTTACGGGACCTCGACCTCTATCGTTTCGCCATTATTGCCGGGAAAATCGCTGAACAGCGCGGCGGCGACCGTCTGGGCGCTGGCAGCGCGTTCCGCAAGGGGCGAGTTTTCCGATGCGGTGAAGTCGGCACGGCCTTCCCACAACACGCGCCCGCCGCTCGCTTCGCGAATGACGACGGCCATTTCGGTGCCGACTTGCGCGCCGCCTCCGCCGCCCAGATTGATTCCGATGCCGAGTCCGAGGCCCGACCCGTAGGTGCCCGTCGATCCGCCGACGCCCACGTTTACCGGGCTGCGCTGGCCGTTGCGGCCCAGCTCGTACCGCGTGACCCGCACTTCCGCGATCTGGCCCGCGCTGGTGCGCGCGGTTTCGTTATAGCCGGCCTGCGCCAGTTCGCGCGCCACCGCCGCCTTGTAGGGCGCGAGTTCGAGTGTGTCCTCTGCGCCAAAGCCGGTCACGAAGATCGAACCTTGGCCCAATTGCGCGCGCGCTGCCGGATCGAGGAAACGCGTGACTTCGACGGGGCCTGCGCGGGTCGATGCGCAGGCGGAAAGGGCCAGCGCCGAACCCAGCAGGGCTGCGGCGAGAAGGCGAGTGGGGACAGATCGGTTCATCATGCAATCCTTCGGTCGGGCGTGCGGAGCGAAAAGAGTTATAGGGACCGAACGCCCGAAGGCGTTACAATGTCCCGGCGGCGATCATGCGACGCCCGGGGCCCCGCGTTGAGCGTGGGCGGGGCATCGGATTGTGCGGGGGATAGAGCGGACCGCGCCGCTAAACGATTGACGTGGCGGCCCGGCGCGGCTAACCGCCCGGCTTGAAATCCGCGCGTCGGAGCCTATCTCCGGCGCGCGCTTGTTTTTGAGAGCGGCCCGCGCGCTGCACAGACTCGAGAGAACCGATGAAGATCCGCAACAGCCTCAAATCGCTGAAGAACCGCCACCGCGATTGCCGCGTGATCCGTCGTCGCGGTCGCACCTACGTCATCAACAAGACCAATCGCCGCTTCAAGGCCCGCCAGGGCTAAGCGATTCGCGCGGACCCCGTATGGGTCTGCGAGCGACAGGAACGGCCCGCCTCCTTCACGGAGTGCGGGCCTTTCGCATTTGGAGACATGATGTTGCAAACAAAGCAGCAAACCGGGCGCGATCGGGACGTCGAGGCAATCGTATTCGATGTGGGGCGCGTGCTCTACCGCTGGAACCTGCGCAATCTGTTCGAAAAAATGATCGATGACGAGGAGCGGCTGGACTTCCTGCTGTCCGAAGTCGTCACGGAGCAATGGCATTTCCAGCACGACGCCGGGCGTCCGCTGAGCGAAATGGTGCCCGAGCGTCAGGCGGAATATCCCGACTATGCCGACGCGATCGGGGCCTATGCCACACGCTTCAATGAGACGATTCCCGGCCCGGTCCCCGGCAGCCTCGAAATCGTCCGCGACCTCGACGCGGCGGGCTTGCCGCTGTTCGCGATCACCAATTTCGGCGCGGAGTTCTGGGACGGGTTTCGCCCGACTGCGCCGATCTTCGACCTGTTCCGCGTGATCGTGGTGTCCGGCAAGGAGAAGATCGCGAAGCCCGATGCCGCTATCTTCGCGCTGGCGGCGGAGCGATTCGGCCACGATCCCGAGGCCACGCTCTTCATCGACGACAATGCGGACAATATCGCCGCGGCGCGCGCGCTCGGCTGGCAGGTCCACCATTTTCGCGATGCGCCGACCCTGCGCGCCGATCTCGAATCGCGCGGATTGCTCGGCCCGCAATAAAAGGTCCCGGTCGTTCGCGATGCGAACGCCGGGACAGGGTCTCGCTTCTCTGGGAGAGGGAGCGGTTACGCGATCGTGGCGGTGATCAGCCGTTGCAGCGAGCGAGCGCCTCGGCGTCCAGAGCATCGCCCTTGGCGGTGAAGCTGGCCAATTGGCCGACCTTGCGCTGCAATTCGCGGCACACCCGCAACGGACGGCTCGACGCCTTGGGCGCGACGCAGGTCGTCTCGGCACAGCGCCACGCGACGCCGCCCGCCACGGCGCGCGTATCTTCGACCGGTTGGGCGAGCTCGGCGACGTAATACGCGCCGGACTGCGCCGCAGCGGGGGAGGGCGCAAGCACCGCACCGAAAGCGGCGAAAGTATAGCCGAGGGCGAGCGTGGCTGCGGAGAGGTGGGCGACCGGGGCGAAACCGGCACGATGCGGACGAGACGCGAAGAAAGCCATGAGAGTGGTCCTTTCAAAAGCCAGTTGCATTATGCAACCAGTTGCGAATCGCTACTTACTTAGATAGGTCTCGATTTGCAACCTTAAATGCGCGATAATTTTGCCAAGGCGCAAAATCCGTTTAGGTTGCCGGTTTGGCGTGATGCGAATTGAGGACGAGATGGGCGAAATTCGGGAACCGCTGCGCGAACTGACCGAATGCGGTCTGCCGATGGCGCTCGAGGTGATGGGCGAGCGGTGGAGCTTCATGATCCTGCGCGCCAGCTTCAACGGCCTACATCATTTCGAGGAATTTCTGAGCGAGCTGGGAATTGCCCGCAATATCCTGTCGAACCGCCTCGGCAGGCTGGTCGAACACGGGATTCTGGGGCGCCAGCCGATGGCGGAAGATCGCCGCAAGATCGAATACCGGCTGACCGACAAGGGGATGGACCTTTTGCCCGCGATGATCGCGCTGCGCCAATGGGGGCAGAAATACGGTGCCGAAGTGGTCGAGAACCCGGTTCTTGTCGACGAGCGGGACCGGTTGCCGATCGGCCCGGTCTCGATCCTGTCGCAGGAGGGACGCATTCTCGGCCCTGAAGACCTTGCGCTGGTCGAGAGGGCGAATGTCGGCAAGCGCGCCGATGGCTCGCAGGCGGAGCCGGTCGCTCCGGTATCGCGTGGCGACACGGCGATCGCCGACGGCTTGAGAGGCGCCGCCTGAGCGACGAGAGTTCGTCTGATGGACCCGAGCGTACGACCGACGGGCGCTATATCGTCGTGCGCGGCAGGCTGTGGCGAGCCAGCGATCCCTCGCTCGGCGAGGAAGAACGCCAACGTCGGGTCGATGCCCTGATGGATGCGCGCCGTGCGGTCGCTGCCGCCAAACGGAACGGCGACGCGGAGGCTGAAAAAGCCGCGCGGGCAAAGGTGCACGAGGCAAAGACCGCCCTCGGCGAACGCGGTCCCGTATGGTGGGACGATGGCGCGCCGGATTACACGCGCAAACTGCTCAAGAACACGCCCTATGCGGACTGATCAAGCGCCGGGTATCCTTACGCGCGGGGCGCTTGGCGACGATAGCTGAGCGCTTCGGCGATATGGATGCGGCCTACCGTCTCCGCGCCTGCCAGATCGGCGATCGTACGCGCGACGCGCAGCATCCGGACATAGCCGCGCGCGGACAGGCGCATGGCGTCGGCGGCCTGCATCAACAATTTGCGCCCCGCCTCGTCGGGTTCGGCGAATCGGTCGAGCGCGTCGCCATCCAGTTCCGCATTGCTGCGCGCGCCGCTGTCTTCGAATCGCGCCATCTGCCGCTCGCGCGCTGCGCGGACCCGTGCCGCGACCTCGGCGCTGCCTTCGGCGGGCGGGGGAAGGGCGAGGTCTGCGGCGCTGACCGGATCGACTTCCACATGCAGATCGATCCGGTCGAGCATCGGCCCGGATACCCGCGACTGGTAGTCCGCCGCGCAGCGCGGCGCGCGCGAACACGCCAGCGCCGGATCGCCAAGATGCCCGCAACGGCACGGATTCATCGCCGCGACCAGCTGGACGCGCGCCGGGAAGCTCACATGCGCATTGGCCCGCGCCACATCGACCTTGCCGGTTTCAAGCGGCTGGCGCAGCGAATCGAGCACCGGGCGCTGGAATTCGGGCAATTCGTCGAGAAAGAGCACCCCGAGATGCGCCAGGCTGACTTCGCCCGGCTTCTGATAACTTCCACTAATGATGCGACTCAGGCGGGTGCGTTTTGCCCCAATTCGAGCCCTTTTGTGAGACGGCGCGTCCATTTCGCCGGCTCGAAATCGGCGTGGTCATAGTCGGTGAGACTAGTTGACCACGTCCGGATAACTCCCTCTGCGCGAAGCAAAAAGCCCGCGCGCACCAGCGCCGAAACCGGCTTCTACAGCTTTCGAAATGGCGCAAATAGGGTCGCCTTCCAATCCTCGATCGAGCGTGGATTCGTCCAACTCTGCGACTTTGCGAACGAGGTGCGGCACATTTCATGGGAGCCCTTTTCCATCGAATTCCGCGATCTCGTCGACAACCGGACACGTGTCTATACACCTGACTATCTCGTCGAGATCAATGATCGCGAGGGCCAGCGCTACCGCTACATCGTCGAGGTAAAGGAGCGCCGTGAAGCCGATCATATTGCGGCGGCGGGAAGCGCGTCGGCCGCAGGACGAGCGCATATCGCGATGATGCGCTGGTGCCGGGAACAGACAGACTGCTCGTTCCTCTTGGTTACCGACGAGAAGCTGATCGAGAAGGGTTTGCCGAATGCGAAAGCAATTCTGGACCGCGCGAGCCACAGACCGGAGCGATCGTTGCTCGACCTCATACTGTCGGGCAGGCTTGGCGAGTTTCCGGCGACGCTCGGGTCGGTAATCGCGAACGCCGAGCGTTACGCATATGAGAGGGGCGAGATCATTTCGGCGGCGCTGCACGCATGTGCCATCGATGAACTATGGTTCGATATCACGCGCACGTGGGATGAGGAGGCAATCCTGAGGCGGGGGTCGCGTCGGCGGGTCTTTCTGCGATGACCTTTATTGAGCGTGGTCCTTGCCTCGAGATCTAACGGTCGACGTCCTTCGCCTGCGGATTGATGCGTAGAGTGAAATCTCGTGGCAGAGCTTCCCAGTCGTGCTGGGCCTCGATTGCACCCTGCTTGCGGATCTTCCTGGCCTTCGGGACGGCCGTGCGCCAGCTTTGCTTCGATCGGACCCGCCGCGCATAGCGGAACTCGATGGTGCGAGCGTAGTCGTCGATCGCGTCGAGCAGGGGGTGATGATGTTCCGGAATGCCCTCGAACAGCATGTTTGGGAGCGCTTTCCGATATCGCCCGCAGATCGTCGTCCACGCAATCTCATCGCCGATCTCGTCGCACCATGCGAGCATGAAGACGATTGCCTCGAGCGTCTCGAAAGCGCTGTATCGCAGCAGGTAATCAAGCGCCGTTTCTAACCGGACGGCGGGATCGATCTCGCTCCGATCTGCACCGTAGCCGAGCGCGAGCAGGCATGTGCGATACGGATCGGACAGCTGCCTGATCGCTACCCTCAAACCGCCCGGTGCCAATTCGCGGCGCATCAGGATCTGCGCCATCGGTCCGCGAAGCATCGCCGCTGTTCCGGGAAAGCGTCCGTCCAACCGATCGAGAACGGAGTTTGGCACATCGCTGCGAATACGACGCTCGCCCAAGCGATAATGCCGTAAGGTATCCTTCCCGCAATTGAGCCCGGTTTTGATCCATTCCGCGTCGTCGGGCGTCGCACGAAAGTCGACACAGGCCATGACCCACCGGGTCAGGATCCATTCGGTCGACGCTCTTTTCCGATATGCCATCGCTCTTCGATTCGCAGGCGGGTCAAGCGACGATTTTGGCCCCAATAACGTCGTTTGGACAAGCGTGACGGCCGTGACATGCACGACAACTGGCGATTCTCCGGTTCGGAAAGGAAGAGCGACAACATGGCTTCGAAGGCGTCGGGTACCAAGCTGGCGGAACACCTGGTTGATGGATCGGGACCGTTTCTGACCGGCGAGGCGCTATGGAAATCCCTCGGGTTTCCCAGTGCGGCAGCCTTTCGCAAAGCCAAGGAGCGCGGACGCCTCGGCGTTCGCGTGTTCAAGCTTCCGGACCGGAGCGGAACCTTCGCCTTCACCCAGGACGTGGCTGAGTGGCTGCGCGCGATCGACAAGGAGAAAATTATGTAAACAGCCAGTGCCTGAGAACTAAACTTCACCAGCACGAAATGGAAAAAGCCTGACTCCGAAGAGCCAGGCCTTTTCGGGATACGAGGACCCCTAAGCACCCTTGTCATCGCCGAAAAGCCGCCCCGAGTCAAGCGCCATCGCGCGCTTGGCGCCGGTCGCGCGCACCCTTTTTCCGGCTCGTGCTCCATTTTCGAAAGAAGGAGTACGTTGAAATGACCGATCTCAAGAAAATCATCCCCGCCCTGCCCAAGGGCGCCGCGAAACTCACGTGTGCCGGCAACGATCGCAAGATCACGATCGACACGATCAGTGACGACGACTGGAACCGCCTCAGCTTAGAAGCGGGCGTCATCGACGCCTTCCGTTGCGGCAAGCGCACGAGTGAGAACGCGGAGAAAGCCGCACGGATGCTCGGATGGTCGAAATCTAAGTTCTACCGCAAGTTGAAGGCTTACGAAGAAGCCGGGCACGCTCTGGGGCTCTCCAAGGTGCCGATCAAGCGCCCCTGGCATTCGAAGCTCGATCCGGCGGTCGAGGCCATCTCCGAGGCCGAGCTCAAAAGGTTCCTGAGGCTGCGCTGTTACAAGGGCCAGCATGTCACTGTTTACATCGACAACGTGCGGAAGGCCTGCGCGAAGGCGGGCCTCAAGCCGCCGTCCGATCGGACCATCCGCCGCCGCTGGGAGGCTCTCGACGTACGTGTCCGTTACGCGCACAAGCACGGCGCACAGGCGGCCGCGGACAAATACGACCGCGACAAGGGCTCGACCCCGCTCTGCACCTATCCGCTCGAGCGGGTGCAGATCGACCACACTTACAGCGATGTGCATCTCATCTCCGAAGAGCTGTGGATCTCCCTCGGTCGCCCGACCTTCACCATGGTGGTCGACGAGTTCTCGCGCCTGCCGCTCGGTATCCACGTGACGTTCGGATATCCGAGCGTCGAGGAACTGGCCGAGGCGATGGCGATCGCCTGCCTACCCAAGGATGGCTGGCTCGCGGCGAAGGGCATCGATGGGATTGACTGGCCGTGGTTCGGCGTACCCTCGGCGATCTTCGTCGACCGCGGCGTCGACTTCACGTCGAAATCCTTCCATCGCGGATGCGGGAAGTGGCGCATCGACCTCTCGCACCGCTCGCAGCCGCATCATGGCGGGATCGTCGAGCGGATGATCGGGACCGCGATGACGGAAACTCGCAAGCTGCCGGGCAACACCATCTTCAGCTCGACGAGGCGGGAGAAGGATCGCATCGATCCTATCCAAACCGCGAGTCTGACCCTCAACGAATACCTCGAGAACATGGTCCGCTACTTCGTTGGCGAATATCCGTACCGCATCCATCCGGCGCTGGGGATGACGCCGGCGGAGAAGTGGAACCTGGGGGTCGCCCAATATGGCGATCCCCGGCGCGTCGACGATCCGCAGGCCTTCTATCTCGACTTCCTGAAGACCGAGAAGCGCAAGCTCGAGAAGTACGGGTTTCGCGTCAGCTACCTCAGCTACACCGCGCGCGAGCTCCAGCCTTTGCTGAACGCCGCCAAGGGGACCATGCTCAACGTCAAGCGCGAACCCGCCGACGTCAGCCGCGCGTTCGTCGAGGACCCTCGCAACGGTCGCTACATCGAGCTTCGCGACGCGCTCACCGAGGGCGCGGCGATCACCGTCGCCGAGTGGGAACGGGCGCGGGCCGACCTCAAGGCCAAGCTCGGAAAACGCGGCCGGGTGACGGCAACGGGTATTCTGGGCATCATCGAGAAGGAGCGCGCCGATGCTGCCCGCCACGCCAGGGTCGTGAACCCGAAGTCCAAGCTCGACCGGGCGAAGCAGCGCAAGATCGCCCAGAACGCTGTCAAGCGCGAGCGTGGTCGGAACTGGTTGCCGGCGCCCGAGCAGTCGCCGCTACCGCCGGTCCCGGTCGTCAGGATCGACCCCGCCAGCATCACCATCCTTCCCTCCAGTGGAGCCGTCCAATGACCTGCAACACCATCACATCCATCGACGACCTTCGCCTCGCGGACGATGCCACTCGGCTCGCCTATCTCGCCGAGCCCGACACCATCTACCATCCGCGCATGATGGAGATCGAGGATCGCCTCAGGGCGATCCTCGAGGCTCCCGAGCCGCACGAGCACAGCATCGCGGTGTTCGGGCGCAGCTACAACGGCAAGAGCACCATCTCGAAGCATTTTGCGTCGCTCTATCCGGTGCAAACCGGCATGATGGGCGATGCGGACCGTGCCGACGTGGTGCGGGTGTCGATGCCGGGCGAAGCGTCGGTTCGCGAGTTCGCGATCCGGATCCTGCGCTACGTAAGTGAGCCCTTCAACCTCCGATGGTCGACCTCGCATCTCACCTCGATGGTCTACGCGGTCCTGAGGACAATGCAGACTAGGCTGCTTCTCATCGATGAGTTCCAGGATCTTGCCAACGGCACCCATCGCAACCGCGAGGCGCTCAAGAACATGGTGAAGTCGATCGGCGAGGATTGCGGCTGCGGCGTTGCTCTCTTCGGAACGCCGCCGGGCGTCGATATCCTGAACGACGATCCGCAGCTGCAGCGCCGCTTCGAGCAGGTTGTCCTGCCGCCATGGAAACGCGGCGACGAGGCGAATGTGCTGATCCACAACCTCGAGGTGCGTCTGCCGCTGCGCAAGACGTCGCATGTGGTGGCTGATCCCAAGCTCGTCGAGACCATCCTCGAGAAGGGAGATCACGTCATCGGCCATATCCGGCGGGTGATGCTTCTCGCGGCGCGTACGGCCATCCAAAGCGGCCGCGAGGTGATCGACGCGAAGACCCTCGAGGACATGGCGTGGGTACCGCTTTCCGAGCGCGCCTGCGACGTCATCGATCGGCTCGAAGTGAAGACGTCCAGGGAATGCGAACCGGCGTGAGCCGCTGGCATATCCGTCCAAGCCCATTGCCACGGGAATCGGTCAGCTCCTGGCTGATCCGCATTGCCGCGGCAAAGGGTACCAAGCACCACTCGCTGATGAAGGAACTCGCGCCCGGCCTCGAGTTCTGGACCAGGGATGGCGATCTCGTCGCATCGCCGGAGCTCGTCCGAGCTCTGGCGGTGAAGACGGGAACACCGCTCGAGCGTTGCCGGCGCACGACGCTCGGCGCCTACGAAGGCGTTCTCGCCGAATCCATCTCCGGCGCCAACCAGTCGTTCATGGTGGTGCCACTCGGCGTGCGCCACCGGATCCGCAAGGCGCACGGGCAGGCCTTCTGTCCACATTGCCTCGCCGACGACACCCCCTATTTGCCGCTGACCTGGCGGCTGCGGCTCTTTCCGGCATGCACGAAGCACGCCGCCGTGCTGATGGACGCCTGCCCGGACTGCGATGCCCCATACCAGCCACACCGCTCGGGCTTCCGCCATTGCGACGGGTGCGGCCTCGACCTTTCCGCCCTTTCCGCGTCCATCGCCGCTCCGAGCGTGCTCGTCCTGCAGGCGCATAACGAAGCGGTGTTAGACGGACGCGCGGTGGCTTGGCCCCATCTGCACGGGATCCATCCGATCGCCTTCTTCGCTATCCAGCTGGCGCTCTTCCGAGCGATCGCTGCCAAACGCTGGGGCAAGCGCGTCCGCGAAGCGCTGCATCCTTCGATCGGGGAGATCGACCTCGACTACAGGACTGCGAACCCCAGTATCCGGTCCATGACCGTCAGCGCTGCGCACGGCGTGATGCGCGGGGTCAGCCGGCTGCTGCGGGGATGGCCGTTCGGCCTCGTCGGTCCGTGCGGCGAGGCGCGCGCCTGGGCAAGCTGGATCGTGCCGGAGGAGCCGGGCGTCCAGACACCCTTCGCGCTGCGCCACGTTCTCGACACCTATCTTCGCCCTGGTTCCTCGAACGCGCGCTAGAAGTTCCGCTCGGTCGACAGGAGCAATTCGGCCCGTGCCGGGATGACCTGCGCCAGCGTCCTCGCGTCCCAGACGGTCTTCTTGTGGACGACGGTGTCGATCCGCGTGTCGAGGAAGTCGGCGCGCGGGAAGGTGCCCGATGGATCGTCGCCGCGCCGCCGACCGACGCGATCGCAGACGCTGCGCAGCGCCCGGCCAAGAAAGCTCAGCCCGTCGTCGCGGTCGAACTGCGCGACGAGCCCCATGGCGAATGCCTCGCTGGCATCGTTCCTGAGGATCTCGATGGCCCACACTATGCCGTGGTCGAAGGCGAGCGGGACGGCGGCCGCAAAGCGGGTGAGACCATTCGCGTCGGGCGCGGCGAACCCACCCCATGACGGTGGGAGCCGATAGAGCACTTCTTCGCCGCGTCCGAGATCGTATTCCGGCAGGCTCGTCGCCGAGCGATGCTCGGTCATATAGTAGCCCGCGAGGAAGAACTCCCGCATCAAGAGCGGCACGTCGTCGAGCTTCGCGATCCGCGCTTCGAGGCCCGGCGCATCGCTCGTGGCGAGGAACCGGGTCGGCAGGCTCGGGCGTTCAAAGACGACGGTCTCGACCGGCCCGCTCTCCGCCCGGGGGACCTTGCCGCCGGGTTCGGGTAGCCCCGACGACACGATCGGCGTTACGAATTCGGGACGATCCTTTTGAGGATCGAACCTTGACGGTCGGCTATCGCCTTCCGCGGCGGGGACGGTTTGCCGATCGAAGCGCATGGCAAGCTTAGCGAACTCGGGGAACAGCCGCCCGAAATCGCCGTCCAGGCGGCCAAGGCGAACGGTGCGCTTGTCCGCCGGGTAGCGTTTGACCTTGGTGCTCGACGCTACCCTGAGCTTCTCTCGCTCCGCCTCGGTGCGGAGCTCCTCGATCAGCTCGATCTGCTCGTCCGCCCGCGTATTGCGGATGCGGACGACGATATCCCTGAAATTCGGCTTGCGGTGGTCGGCGATGATCCGGTCGCAATAGTCGACCGTTCTTTCGTTTCCTGGCGGGCCGATCGCGAGCGGCTCGGTTTCGATCGTGCAGTCCATGGCGTCCCGGAACGTCAGCGCCCCTTCCGACCCGGCGGGTTCCCCGCGCATCGCCGCACCGACCCGCCGGAAGAAGAAACGGATGTAATCCGCTAGGTCGGGATTGGTGAGCAGGAGCGCGATCTGCAGCGTCGCGGTCGCGTTCTGAAACGGACGCAACGGCGTGATGACGTAGGTACCGTTCTCGTCGATTCCGGTCTCCGCCTCGTCGACGAACATGCCCGCGAGGCTCTTCTGCGAGACGATGGAGCGCAGCGAAAGCGTATCGAGCAGAAAGCTGACCCCCGAGCAGATGAACCGGAACTGCTCGCCGTGGGCCAAACCGAGGGGGTGTAGGGCCTCGATCTGGTCGATGAACACCTTCTCGGTTTGGCGGATCGACAGGTCGAAGGGTTTGGCGTGCTTCTGCGGACTGACGAGGGTCGGGCGCTCGAAGTCCCAAATCTCGACTTCGTCGCCCAGAAGGATCGTTCTGCGGGTTCGTCGGCGACCGCGATTGCGCAGCATCATCGCTTTACCCGAGCCGAACAACGTGCCGATCGGGAACATCGCGAAATCCGACAGCGGTACGTGAAGCGACGATCCGACGGCGCCTGCGGTCGTAATGCTTCGGAGCAAGCATTTGGCCTCGAGAAGATGTTCGAAAGCCGGCGACGTGCGGAAGTTCTGATACCCGGCGAGGTAGTGGATGCCCGGTTCGCGCTGCAGCTGAATGAAGCTCATGCAACTAGGATATCACGCAGCCCCAAGATCGGTAGGTCGTAGGCGCATCGCGTATGCATACGATCAAGATTCGAAATTGACGACTGGTAAGCAGAGGGGGGATGTAGGTTTGGCAGTCAAGCCTTAATCAGTCTTAATCACCTGGCTCTTCGAAAAATTCGAGGAACCTAGCTGCGTTCGGACTTAACGCGAACTTCCCCAGGCTGAGCGTCTTACGGGTAACAGATCGATGCAGAAACTGGGCCGCAAGCCGACTGTCCGATGTTAGCGGCGTGAGCGCACAAGGCTGCCATTCAGCTAATGACTCAACCGAAATTCGACGGGCTCGCCGACCACGGCTTAATAAAACCAGGGCGCTATCGCCATGATCACGGCGCCTGAGACGATTGCAGCTGCAACCCAGCGAATGTCGGCACTCGCGCGGCTGCGATCCGAAGGCGATGAAGCCGGCGGCGTTCTGTCTTGCTCCAACCGGCGGATCGCTGCCCGGATCAGGCGCGGCGCATCATCTCCGATCTTGAGCAATTCCCAGGCGACGCCCTGCAGAACGGGAGCCCAGTGCTCGGGCGACAACCGCGCTTGCGCGATTCGAAACGAAGAGCGTCGCATGGCATGCGTCAGGTCGAAATCCGGTTCAATTTTCGATAACACGCCGTCCATCGTGATCAGCGCCTTGAAGATCAGGAGAAGATCGGGTGGTAACGTCATGCGCTCGTCGCGCATCAGCCCTAGGAAATCGGTTACCATGGCGCCCAGAACCAATCGACCGCTGCCATGGCGCGCGATCAGCCGTTCGGATGCGGAGAGCACGCGGTCGGCCGGAACGTCGTCGCCCACTGACCACCGCGTCAGCACGTCGGCGAGCTGCGCGGGGCTGCCAGTGCTGAGCGCTTGCACGAAGCTGACGAATTCCTCTCTCCTGCGCGGAGATACATAACCAACCATGCCCAGGTCCAGCAGAGCTATATGGTTGCCCGGCAGGCAGAGAAGGTTCCCCGGGTGCGGATCGCCGTGGAACCGGCCGTTCACCAATATCATGTCGAGCACCATGTCGGCGCCCAGCGCTGCTATTCTGGTCGGATCGAGCCCTGCAGCGACCAGAGCCTGCGCATTGCTCGGCGGCACACCGTTTATGTAATCCATGACGAGCAACGTCTCGGACGTCCATTCCCAGTGGATTTCGGGCACAACGACACTGGGCTCGTTCGCGAAATCCGTCCGCAGACGATCAGCATTGCGCGCTTCATTCGTGAAGTCGAGTTCCTCGACCATCGCGTCCGCAAGCTGCCGCATCATCCGGCTCGGTCCGAAGCGCTTGGCTTCGGTGCTGCCGCGTTCCGCAAGGGTCGCAATATGCGCAAGGAGCCGGATATCAGCCTCCACCCTCGGACGAATGCCGGGCCGGCGGATTTTGATCACCACCGCGCGCCCGTCGTGCAGCGTCGCACGATGGACCTGCGCCATGGAGGCCGCCGCCAGCGGTTCTGTATCGAATTCCGCAAAGGTGCATTCGGGCGCCTCACCAAGCGCCTCCTCGACAATCGGTCGCAACTCCTCGAAGGGAAGCGTCGGCGCCTTGCTATGCAATTGCTCGAGTTCGGCGATCCATTCCGGAGATAGGAGATCGGCGCGTGTCGCCAGGATCTGGCCGAGCTTCACGAAGGTTGGCCCAAGCTCTTCCATGGCAAGGCGGGTCCGCCGAGGCAGGCTATGTGACGACCCGTCGCCGGCATCGTCGCTGCCCGTCCGGTCCAGCCCTATCCGCGCCAGCAGAAGGCCGAGTCCATAGCGGGAAGTGACGCTGAATAGTTCCTCCAAGCGCTTCCGGTCCCGGCGTGCGATACGAAGGGTCTTCAACATGGCTTAGCATATGGGCACGCTGCAGCTTCTGTTCCACAGCTAACTTGCTTGGGCGATCGCGCCCAATTGTCCAAGCGGAGGAAATCTGGCGTAGCTTATCCCACGTGGTGGTTGCGTTGCGGCCATGTTGTCCGCTGCACTGAAAGGCTATTTAAGGTCCAGCGACGTCGGCGTTCCACGCTAATTTTCGGGCATCATCAATACGATATTGACTTCCCGAGTTCGACCGTCAGCACGCCTGCACTCGATGACAAATCATGGGCCGCTTCGAGACAGTCTGGTTTCGGGAGCTTTCCTAAGAAAACGGACAATCCGGTCGCGATTCAAATCGCGGCGCCGTGTCCCATCCACATCGCATTCAAAGACATGCCCACCAGCTAGCGACATAACTCACGTTCCCTGCCATTTCGAAGACAATGCCTGTCGCAATGAGGTGCAAGCGATCGCTGCCGTACTGATTTTTATCGGAATGGTTGCGCCTATCCGGTTTCGGCCTGTGCGTTACGGGCAGCAGCAATCGCCGCTGCAAGCTCTTTTGCTGGACCCATTCCCCAGTAGTGGAGGAAGTAAAACATCGGTTCACCGCCGATCATGTGGTTATGCAATGCTACGATATGGATATCCCGCTCGCGCAGTGCGCGGAGCACGGGCTGGACTTCGTCCTCGGTCATGATGAAGTCACCATCCACGGCGGCAAGGTCGTTGGTGCCCGAGAACGCCGCCCAGGTCGTAAGCCCCATCGAACCACCGATCTCAACGCCGTGCATGCGGCCTTGGCGAGCGAAGGTGTATTTCACGACACCATCGGCGATGCTTGGCTCGGTGCCCAAGATTTCGCTCAGCGCCAGGGCTTCGATCGTGCCGTTTGCATCCGGCGTCATGCCACC
>NZ_LWFF01000065.1 GCF_001635685.1 Erythrobacter sp. HI0063 | reverse complement strand
AGCCGGCGCCCATGCTCGGAATTTGCTCGACCACCCAGTCCACGATATTGTCGCTGGGGTTCATCATCTTGAACTTGGATTTGTTCTCGCTGCCCCCGCCCTTGGCGGCGACGTCGATTTCCACCGTGTCGCCCGGCACCATTTCGACCGAGAGGACGCACGGCGTGTTGTCGCGCGTATTGCGGCGGGTGAAGGCGGGATCGGCCAGGATCGAGGCGCGCAGCGTGTTGTCGGGGTGGTTGTAGGCCCGGCGCACGCCCTCATC
>NZ_LWFF01000064.1 GCF_001635685.1 Erythrobacter sp. HI0063 | reverse complement strand
CGATCGAGCGCGCCAAGCGCTTCGGCCAGCATGGGGTGCTCGGGCGCGATCCGGTCGAGCCGTCGCGCCGCCACGCGCAGCGAAGCGAGCGGCGAATCCGACCCTTCCCAGATGTGGCGCAATTCTTCGAGATCGCCGGACAGCTTCTCGCCCTTCTGCATCGAAGCGCGCGTTTCGGCGAGGCGCGCTTCCTCGCCCGCCTGCGGTTCGATGGCCGTGAGTTCGGAAAGATGCGCGAGCAGCAGATCCTGATCGGCGCGCGACTGTTCGAGCGCATCGCGAGCTTCGTCCAGCCGGGCCTGAGCTGTGCGC
>NZ_LWFF01000063.1 GCF_001635685.1 Erythrobacter sp. HI0063 | reverse complement strand
GAGCTGGCGCTATTGCGCCGCGCCGTGGAGGGTCTGGCGGCCGAGCGCGGCGCGATCGACTTTCCCGACTATACCGAGACGTTGGGGCGGATGCAGAAGGGCGTGGACGCTACGGCCGACCGTATCGCGGCCATCAACGACGTGATCGCGCGAAGTCCGGCGCTGGCGATGACGCCGGACTTCGCGCGATCACGTCGTTGATGGCCGCGATACGGTCGGCCGTAGCGTCCACGCCCTTCTGC
>NZ_LWFF01000062.1 GCF_001635685.1 Erythrobacter sp. HI0063 | reverse complement strand
GGCGTCGATCCCAGCACGCTTCCGCCCGATCTTGCCCGTTTATTGAACAAGAAGTGATTTCAAAAACTTACACTCGAAAGGTGAATTAACATGGCAGTTGCAATCCGTCTCTCGCGCGGTGGCGCCAAGAAGCGTCCGTATTATCGCATCGTCGTCTCCGACAGCCGCGCCCCGCGCGACGGCAAGTATTTGGAGCAGATCGGCACTTACAACCCGATGCTGCCCAAGGATGACGAAGGCCGCGTGAAGATCGACGAAGATCGTGCGCGCCACTGGATCGGCGTCGGCGCCGTTCCTTCGGACCGTGTCGCCCGTTTCCTCGACAAGGCGGGCATCGTCGAGCGTGCCGCCCGCAACAACCCCAAGAAGGGCGAGCCGGGCGAAGCCGCCAAGGAACGCGCCGAGGAAAAGGCTGCCAAGGCCGCTGAAGCCGAAGAAGCCAAGAAGGCCGCCGAAGCCGAAGCCAGTGCTCCGGCCGAGGAAGAAACTGCCGCCGCCGATGAAGGCGCTGCTGCGGAAACCGCCGAAACCGCGGGCGAGACCGAAGACAAGGCCGAGGGCTGATTACGGATACCTTTCCGACTTCGCTCGACGCCGATGGCCGTTGAGCGAAGTCGGGAACAATCCCGGCGGCAGGCATGTCACACGAACCGATTACCCTTGCCGCCATTACCGGAGCGCATGGCGTTGCCGGAGAGGTGCGCCTGAAATTGCTAGGCGATGGGCTGGAAAGCCTGAAATCGCACAAGCACTACAATGACGGTGCATTGACGCTGCAAAAGATCCGCAGCGACAATAGGGGCGGGGCGATCGCCCGGTTCGCGGGTATCGACAATCGCACCGCTGCCGAAAAGCTGCGCGGCACCACGCTGAGTGTTTCGCGAAACGATCTGCCGCCGTTGGAAGACGGCGAATTCTATCACTCCGACCTGATCGGTCTCGCGGTCGTTACCGATAGCGGCGAGCCGGTGGGCGAGGTGCGAGCGATCGAGAATTTCGGCGCCACCGATATCGTCGAGATCGAAAAGCCCGACGGCAAGAGCTTCATGATCCCGCTGACCGAGCAGGCCGTTCCCGAATGGAACGCCGAGCGGCTGGTGATGAGCGCGGACTTTCTGGACTGAGGAACCGTTCCGTCCTGCAAGCCATTGGTTTTGCATGATTGCCAAGCCTTCTCTCTTCACCCCGATCGCAGTTCTGGCACTCGCGGCCTGTTCCTCCGATCCGGACACCTCCTCGCCCGTACAGTCCGAAGCGGACACCATCGCCGACACGAGATCTACAGATCGCTCCTCGTCGGCGAGCTACGAAGGCCGGTTGGAAAGTGGCGCGGAATGCAGCCTGCTCGTAACGCCCGACGGACGCCGCTTGGCCGTCGACCTTGCGGATGACTCCTTCGGCCCCGGTGATTATGTCAGGATCACGGGCGAGCTGGCGGATGCAAGCTTCTGCATGGCGGGCGAGAAGACGCTCGTGGCGAACACCATCGAAGCTGCCGAACCTCCCGCCCGCGATCGCGATCCGGCGCGTTCCGGGGGAGTAGCGCTGACAGCGCGCTATCTTGTCGGAGATTGGGTAGCCAAGGGTGCGTCGGCGGATTGCGCAGAACCCGATTTCTCGATCCGCGAGACTCCCGGCGCCTTGGTACTCGAAGGTGCTATATCGGCCCATGACGACGATGCTCGCCTGGTACTGGGCGATTATCCGCGCCTCGATCTCGATGCGCCAAGGGACGATCTGCCTCTCGAGAGCCGTGGCCCGGAGGGGTTGGCAATCCTGCGCCCCGCAACCGACGCAGCCTATGATCCGGTGACGATCGGTTCGGCCACCATCGCCGGCGACGGAGCGTTGTTCGTCAAATGCGGGTAACGGCGCGACCTAGCGCCGCAGCGGGCGTTCTTCCGCCAGGTAGTTGCGGATCGTCGTCGCCGCGACGCCGGCCTGGCCCATGGCGTGGCTGATCTGGTCGAGGCCGACCACCACGTCTCCTGCAGCGAACAGGCCGGGCACGCTGGTTTCCAAGTGATCGCCGACGAGGATGCAGCCTTCGTCGCTGACATCGGCGCCGCAATCCACTGCGAGGCCGGAGCGGATTTTCGACCCCAGCGCGGGATAGATGCTGTCGAACGCCAAGCGGCCCTCGGCGGTATCGACAGCCAGCTTTCCCTGCTTGATCGCGAAATCGCCGCACGGCCCCGCGACCCGCGCGATCCCCGCATCGTCGAGCGAGCGCGAGCATGTATCGTCCAGATCGTGGTCGCCATGTGGGCTGATCAGCGTGATATCGGCGGTATAGCCACGCAGGAACTGCGCTTCGGCGGTGCCGTGATCGCCCGTCCCGATTACGCCGACGCGCTTGTCGGTCACTTCGTAACCGTCGCAGATCGGGCAATAGCGCAAGAGTCCGCGCGCAAGCGCTTCGGCGTGGAGCGCTTCGTCCATCCCATCGGGCTGATTGTTGACGACACCGGTCGCGAGCAGGACGGTGCGGGCGCGATAGGTTTGATCGTCGCAATGGACTTCGAAAACCTCGCCCTTTTTCGTCAGCCCGGTCACGCGCTTCGGTTCGCGCAGCGCGCCGTATTTCGCCGCCTGATCGCGCATCCGGCCCAGCAGCTCGTCGCCGTTGATCCCGTCCGGAAAGCCCGCATGATTGTGGCTGGTCGGAATCCAGCTCGCACGGCTGGTGCCGCAATCGAACAGGCGGATCGAGAGATGGAACCGCGCCAGATAGATCGCCGCCGTCAGCCCGGCGGGACCAGCGCCCACGATGATGCAATCGTCGATATGCTCGCTCATGGCGGTCCGAACGCGCGGGATGGCAAAGCGTTGCCGCGCCGCCTAAAGCGCGCGGCATGACCTTCGCCGCCACCGTCCTGACGCTGTATCCCGAAATGTTTCCCGGCCCGCTCGGCGTGTCGCTGGCCGGGCGCGCTTTGGAGCGCGGGGACTGGTCGTGCGAGGCGGTGCAGATCCGCGACTTCGCGACCGACAAGCACCGCACGGTGGACGACACGCCCGCAGGGGGCGGGGCGGGCATGGTGCTGAAGCCCGACGTGCTCGGCTGTGCGCTCGGCAGCGTGGCCGACGAGCGCCCCGTACTCGCCATGACGCCGCGCGGAAAGCCGATCGCGCAGGACCGCATCCGCGAAATCGCGACGGGGCCGGGCGTCACCATCCTGTGCGGCCGGTTCGAGGGCTTCGACGAACGGCTGTTCGAAGCCTATCCTCAGGTCGAAGAGGTCAGCCTGGCGGACATTGTCCTGTCGGGCGGAGAGACCGCCGCGATCGCCATACTCGATGCTTGCATTCGCCTCGTTCCGGGAGTAATGGGCGCGGCTCTTAGCGGGGTCGAGGAGTCGTTCGAGGACGGCCTGCTCGAATACCCGCAATACACCCGACCTCAAGACTGGGAAGGGCGCACGATCCCCGAAGTGCTGCGATCGGGGGATCATGCGAAAATCGCCGCGTGGAGGAAAGCCCGCGCGGAGGAAGATACACGGTTACGCAGGCCGGACCTTTGGGAGCGCTACAGTGGCGCTCGGGACCAGCCTGCCTCTGGCGCGCGGCGAAACGATTAAGGGACCAGGCAATGAACCTGATTCAGACGCTCGAAGCCGAAGCGATTGAAAATCTCGGCAAGGATATTCCGGAATTCCGCGCGGGCGACACCGTGCGCGTCGGCGTGAAGGTCGTCGAAGGCCAGCGTGAGCGCGTGCAGAACTTCGAAGGCGTGGTGATCGCGCGTTCGAACCGCGGCATGGGTTCCAACTTCACCGTGCGCAAGATGAGCTTCGGCGAGGGCGTGGAACGCGTCTTCCCGCTCTATTCGCCGATCGTCGACAGCATCACCGTGGTCCGCCGCGGCGTGGTGCGTCGCGCCAAGCTGTATTACCTGCGCGGCCGCACCGGCAAGAGCGCGCGTATCGCCGAGCGCAAGACGGTTTCGCCCAAGGCGTAAGCTTTTCGCGATCAGAGAATTGGAGGGCTCGGCGGGCGACCGCCGGGCCCTTTTTCGTTGCGGGCGAGAACTCGTGCGACAACGCTTGCGGCAAATGACAACCCGGCTAGGCTGCGCACTATTTCGCAATCACGGGACGCCTTTCTTGCCATGCGCCATGTCATCACCGCCGCCATCCTCCTCGCCGCCGCGCCGCTCGCCGCACCCGTTTTCGCGCAGGACAGCGCGATGAGCCAGAGCGCGGACCTCACCTTCGAGCGCGTTTTCGCTTCGCCCAGCCTCGACGGGCCGAGCCCGCGCCAGGCGAAGCTGTCGCCCGATGGGCGCTATCTCACCCTGCTGCGCAATCGCGAAACCGACCGCGAGCGTTACGATCTGTGGGCCTACGACCGCGAGAGCCGCGAATGGTCCATGCTGGTCGACAGCGAGAAGCTCGGTTCGGGCCGCGAACTGTCCGAGGATGAAAAGATGCAGCGCGAACGCGCGCGCGTCGGCAGCCTCAAAGGGATCATCGCGTATCAGTGGGCGAGCGATGGTGAGGGCGTGCTCGTCCCGCTCGACGGCGATCTCTACCTCGCGCGCTTGGACGGCGAAGTGGTGCGCCTGACCGATACGGAGGAAAGCGAGCTCAACCCCGCGCTCAGCGAAACGGGCGCCTATGTCTCCTTCGTGCGCGACCGCAGGCTCTGGGTCGGCGAGGTGGGCGACGAGTCCGCGCCGATCACGCCGTCAGAAGCGAACGAGAACGTGCGCTGGGGCGAAGCGGAATTCGTCGCGCAGGAAGAAATGGGTCGCCTGACCGGCTATTGGTGGAGCCCCGACGACAAGCGCATCGCGGTCGAACGGTTCGACGAGAGCATGGTGGGCGTGGTCACGCGTGCGGCCATCGGCGCGACCGGCACGAAGGTTTTCGACCAGCGCTATCCCGTCGCGGGCAGCGAGAACGCCGATGTCGAGCTGTTCGTGATGGATCCCGATGGCGGCAGTCGCGTGAAAGTGGATCTGGGCGATTTCCAGCATCCCGATGTCTATACCGGTGGCGATCCGACCGACTTCTACCTCGCACGCGTGGACTGGGCACCGGATGGCAGCGCGCTCTACGTCCAGCGGCAGAACCGCGCGCAGACTCATATGGATCTGCTGCGCGTCGATCCGGCGACCGGCGATGTCGCGCCCGTCTTCGCCGAAAAGGCAGCGGCGGACGATTACTGGATCAACCTGTCCGACAATTACCGCATCCTCGACAATGGCGACCTCATCTGGTGGTCGGAACGCGACGGTTTCGGCCACCTCTATCGCTATTCCGGCGCGGATGGCTGGCGCACTTTGCGGCAGTTAACGCGCGGCGAGTTTGTGGTTACGACCTTGGTCGGCGTGGATCAGTCGGCGCAGCGTCTGTTCTATCTCGCCACCAGCGAGGACGATCCGCTCGAACAGCATGTCTACGCGCTCGATTACGACAGCGACACGATCGGTCCGCCCCGGCGCCTGACCGAAAAGGGCTTCACTCACTCGGCGACCATGGACGGCAAGGGGCAGACGCTGCTCGTCACGCGCTCGAACGACGATACGCCGAGCCAGATCTATCTCGCCGACCAGGAAGGTGAGCGGCTGGCATGGGTCGAGGAGAATGCGCTGGATGCCGACCATCCTTACGCCCCCTATCTCGCCAGCCATCGCCCGACGCAATACGGGCAGATCGAAGCCGAGGACGGCACGCCGCTCTATTGGGAGATGGTCACGCCCGAGCTGGAGCCGGGCAAGCGCTATCCGGTCTATTTCTACCATTATGGCGGGCCGGGTCCGCAGATCGTCAATCGCGGCTGGAACGGCGCGCTGCGCCAGGCGATCGTCGACAAGGGCTATATCTGGTTCGCGCTCGACAATCGCGGCAGTGCCAATCGCGGCGTCGATTTCGAACAGCCGATCTACCGAGCGATGGGCGGAGTCGAAGTGCGCGACCAGAAGGCGGGAGCGGAATACCTCAAGACGCTCGATTTCGTCGATCCCGACAAGATCGCCATCGATGGGTGGAGCTATGGCGGATACATGACGCTCAAGCAGCTCCAGGCCGATCCGGGCCTGTACGCCGCCGGGATCAGCGGTGCGCCCGTCACCAAGTGGGAGCTCTACGACACGCATTATACGGAACGCTACATGGGTACGCCGCAGGCGGACGGTGCGGCTTACGAAGCGGCATCAGCTATTCCGGCCGCGGCTAAGATCAGCGACCCGCTGCTGATCATCCACGGCATGGCGGACGACAACGTGGTGTTCGAGAACGCGACCGAGATCATCGCCGCGATGCAGGAAGCGAACGTGCCGTTCGAAATGATGCTCTATCCCGGTTACACTCACCGCGTGTCGGGCGAGAATATCTCGCCGCACCGCTACAACACCGTGTTCCGCTTCCTCGAAAGCAACGGCGTGACGCCGCCCGAGTGAACTTTCGCAGGCCGGGGGCCGCTCTGATAGCCCGCATTGGCGGCACCCCAGCCATTGTGCCCTTGCGGGTCCATTATCAGCCGCTATCTCGGCCCCGTACAGGAATTGGAGATTTGCTTTGGGTTATCGGGTAGCCGTGGTCGGCGCGACGGGGAATGTCGGGCGCGAAATCATGATGGTGCTGGCGGAGCGGGGCTTCCCCTGCGACGAGGTGGCCGCCGTCGCGTCGAGCCGCAGCCATGGCTCGGAGGTCGAGTTCGGCGACACCGGCAAGATGCTGAAATGCCAGAACATCGAATATTTCGACTGGAACGGCTGGGATATCGCCCTGTTCGCCGCCGGTAGCGGCCCGGCCAAGGAATACGCGCCCAAGGCAGCCGCGGCGGGCTGTGTCGTCATCGACAACAGCTCGCTCTATCGTATGGACCCGGACGTGCCGCTGATCGTGCCCGAGGTGAACCCGGACGCGATCCACGACTATAAAAAGCGCAACATCATCGCCAATCCGAACTGCTCGACCGCGCAGCTCGTCGTCGCGCTGAAGCCGCTGCACGATGCCGCCACGATCAAGCGCGTCGTCGTCTCGACCTATCAGTCGGTTTCCGGCGCGGGTAAGGCGGGGATGGACGAATTGTTCGAACAGAGCCGTGCGATCTTCGTGGGCGACTCGGTCGAGCCGGTGAAATTCACGAAGCAGATCGCCTTCAACGTGATCCCGCACATCGACGTCTTCCTCGACGATGGTTCGACCAAAGAGGAATGGAAGATGGTGGTCGAGACGAAGAAGATCCTCGATCCCAAGATCAAGCTCACGGCCACCTGCGTGCGCGTGCCCGTCTTCGTGGGCCATTCCGAAGCGGTCAGCATCGAATTCGAAAACGAGATAAGCGCAGAACAGGCGCATGACATCCTGCGCGAGGCGCCCGGCTGTATGCTCGTCGACAAGCGCGAGGACGAGGGATACATCACGCCGGTAGAGGCCGCAGGCGACAGCGCGACCTATATCAGCCGCGTGCGGGAGGACCCGACGGTGGAAAACGGCCTCAATCTGTGGTGCGTTTCCGACAACCTGCGCAAGGGCGCGGCGTTGAATGCGGTGCAGATCGCGGAACTCCTTGGTCGCGAATGCCTTAAGAAGGGGTGATATCCCACCGTATTCTCTCCGGCCTCGCTTGCGCGCTGCTTCTTATCAGCTGCCAGCAGGCGACCGGAGACGATCCGGGCGGGCAGGGCGCGGCCAATTCTGAGGACGGGTCCGCTGATCCGGCTTCGCAGCTTCGCCTCCGACCCGACGGTCTCGAAGTGACTGGAGCCGAGGGCATCTACCTCGCATTCGACAGCCCGCGCGAAACGGTGGAGCGCGAGCTCGCCCGTGTCCTCGGCCCGATCGCCGACCGCAGCCGCAACGCGGAATGTGGCGCAGGTACGGTCGATTCCACCAGGTTCCCCGGAGGATTGACCGTGAATTTCCAGGCGGGCCGGCTGAAGGGCTGGGTTCTGAAAGATCCGGGCGGCAGCACGAACGAAATTGCGACCGATAAAGGGATCGGGCTTGGCAGCGATGAAGGTGCGCTCGACAAGGCCTATTCCGTCGAAGCGATGGAAAGCACACTGGGTGACGAATTCGTCACCGACCAAGGTATTTCCGGTTTCCTGACCGGTCAGGAGGGATCGAGAAAAGTGGAGGCGCTTTATTCCGGAACGACCTGTTTTGTCCGCTGAGATGACACCGCAGACCGACCATTTCGCCAGTTTCGATGGCACGCAGCTCGCCCTGCATCGCATGGGCGAAGGCAGGCCATTGGTGCTGCTGCACGGGCTGTTTTCCAGCGCGCAGATGAACTGGATCCGCTTCGGCCATGCCGAACGCATCGCGCGCCTTGGCTATGAGGTCCTGATGCTGGACTTCCGCGTCCACGGTGACAGCGCATCGCCGCGCGAGGCGGAAGCGTATCCGCAAAACGTGCTGGTGCGCGATGCGGCGGCGCTGATCGATCATCTCGGCCTTGCGGATTACGATCTCGGGGGCTTCTCGCTCGGCGCGCGGACGTCCCTTCACGCGGTCGCGCACGGCGTTCTCGATCCAGCGCGGCTGATTATCGGCGGGATGGGCACGGCGGGTCTTGGCGAATGGGAGAAGCGCGCTGCGTTCTTCCGGCGCGTGATCGACGAATTCGACGCCATCCCCAAGGGCGATCCGGCCTATTTCTCGATGCAGTTCCTAAAATCGCAAGGCGTAGACAGAGTCGCGGCGCGCCACCTTCTGGGGACCATGCCCGATCTCGATCTGGCGCTGATCGAACGCATCACCATGCCGACGCTGGTCGTCTGCGGGGACGAGGATCGCGACAATGGATCGGCGGAAGAGCTGGCGTCGCTGCTCCCCAATGCCGATTTCGTCGAAGTGCCGGGGACGCATATGGGCAGCGTCACGAAGCCCGATCTCGGCCGGGCGATGGCGGACTGGCTCGGGCCGCCGCCCGCTTGATTTACCGCCATGGCGCGGTCAGACGGTGAATGGACAAGGCAAGGGGGCTGGCATGAAAGCAAAATGCATGATCGGGGTGGCGTTGGCCACGGCCCTTCTGGCCGCGTGCGCGCCCAGTGCCATGGACCGTACTGCCGGGTCCGCCCGATCGGCCAGTGACACGCCTGGCGCGCTGTTCGTGGCGGGCAAGTTCGGCAACACGCTGGCCCGGATCGATCTGGCGACGGGGCGGGAGACTGCGCGCGTCGACAGCTGCGCCAATCCGCACGAACTGGCGACCGCATCTGACGGGGAGCATGTCGCGCTCGCCTGCTATGGCGGCACCACGCTCGATATCTTTCGCACCGCCGACCTTGCCAAGGTACGCAGTATCGAGCTCGGCGACAATGCACGCCCGCACGGGATCGTCTGGCATGCCAATGGCGATCTTTACGCGACGGCGGAGGGGCGGCAGTCGATTTTCTGGGTGAAGGACCCGCTCGATACGGCGCAGCTCTTCGAATATGGCAGCGGGCAGCAGGGCACCCACATGCTCGTAATCTCGCCCGATGCCCGCCATGCTTGGACGACCGATCTTGGCTCCAAGACGGTGACTCGCATTGATCTCGTCACGCGGCGAGCGCCGCAGTCGGTGGAAGTCGGCGTGGAGCCGGAAGGCATCGCGCTCGCCCCCGATGGACGGACTCTGTACGTTTCCGCGCGCGGATCGGACGAGGTCTATGCCATTGCGCCCGCGACGATGGATGTGCGCAAGACGATTCCGGTCGGCCAATTCCCGCTGCGGATCGCCGTGCGGCCTCAGGGCGATTTTGCCGTGACGTCCGATCTGGAAGACGGCGCTCTGACCGTGATCGATCTGGCGCGCGGCGCGGTCGTGCGCAGCATCGCGGTCTCGAGCGCCGAAGAAGCGCAGGAGCGGTTCCAGGTCACAATCCTCTGGTCGCCCGATGGCGAGCGTATCTATGTCGCGGAGACCGGCACCGACACCATCGCCGAAGTCGATTTCGCGACCGGAAAGGTCCTGCGCCGCCTGTCGGGCGGAGATGGTGGCGATGGGCTGGCGATATTGGGAGGTGCGCGATGACCAGACCGGCTCTTCCAATCGTCGGCTGGCGCGAGCTGGTCCATCTGCCCGAACTCGGCCTCCACAATCTTCCCGCCAAGATCGACACCGGCGCGCGAACGTCTTCGCTGCATGCCACCGTGCTCGACGAGTATGAGCGCGACGGCGAGCAATTCGTGCGTTTCGCGGTCGATTTCCCGCAGCAGCATGTCCGGCAGGTGTGCGAGGCGGTGCATATCGACTGGCGCGGCATCACCAGTTCCAACGGCAAGACGCAGCGCCGCCGCATCATCAAGACTCCGCTCAAGATCGGCGATGTCGAATTTCGCGCCGAAATCAGTCTGGCCAACCGGGCCGACATGCGATTTCCCATGCTGATCGGCCGATCTTCGCTTAGACGCCGATTCGTGGTCGATTCGGGCCATTCCTGGATGCAGACGCCCAACAGGAAGACGATCGAAGGCCACAAGCCATGAATATTCCGGCTATGAGGATCGCCCAATGAAAATCGCGATGCTGGCACGCAACGCCAATCTGTATTCGCACAAACGGTTGAAGCAGGCGGCTGAGGAGCGCGGGCATTCGCTCGACATTCTCAACACGACGCGCTGCACCGTCCATATCGCCAGCCATCGGCCGGAAGTGTACTATAATGGCGAACCTTGCATCGGCTACGACGCGGTGATCCCGCGCATCGGCGCCTCGATCACCAATTACGGCCTCGCCATCCTGCGCCAGTTCGAAATGCGCGGCTGTTGGCCTTTGAACGAAAGCGTCGCGATCGGCCGCAGCCGGGACAAATTGCGCTCGATGCAGATCCTCGCCAAGCACGGGCTCGGCCTGCCGCTGACGGCCTATGCCAACGATCCCAAGCAGGCCGAAGAGATCATCAAGGCGGTGAAGGGCCCGCCGGTGGTCATCAAGCTCCTCGAAGGGACGCAAGGCATCGGGGTCGTGCTTGCCGAAACGATGTCGAGCGCGAAGTCCGTGATCGAGGCGTTTCGCGGCGCCAACGTCAACATTCTGGTGCAGGAATTCATCAAGGAAGCGGGCGGCACGGACATTCGCGCGCTGGTGGTCGGCGGCAAGGTGGTCGCGACTATGAAGCGCACCGGCGCGGCGGACGATTTCCGCTCAAACCTGCATCGCGGCGGCAGCGCCGAACTGATCAAGATCACCCCCGCCGAACGCTCCACCGCCGTAAGCGCGGCCAAGCGCATGGGCCTGAATGTCTGCGGCGTGGACATGCTGCGCAGCAATCACGGCCCGGTGATCATGGAAGTCAATTCCTCGCCCGGCCTCGAAGGCATCGAGAACGCGACCGGCAAGGACATCGCGGGCATGATCATCGACTTCATGGCCTCGAAGGCCAAAGAGGGTAAGACCAAGACGAAGGGGACGGGTTGAGCCGCCAACCTACCTGAACGGCGGCTCGTTGAAGGCGCGCAGCTTGCGGCTGTGCAGCCTTGGGCCTTCTTCCCGCAGCATGTGGCATGCGCTGATGCCGATCTGGAGGTGGGCGGCGATCGCCTGTTCGTAGAAGCGATTGGCCTGGCCGGGCAGCTTGATCTCGCCATGCAACGGCTTGTCGCTCACGCAGAGCAGCGTCCCGTAGGGCACGCGGAAGCGGTATCCCTGACCAGCGATCGTGGCGCTTTCCATATCGACGCCCACCGCGCGGGACAGCGACATGCGCCGCGCCGAACTGGTGAAGCGCAATTCCCAATTGCGATCGTCGGTCGTGACGACGGTGCCGGTGCGCATGCGGTGCTTGAGATCGCTGCCATGTTCTCCCGAAACTTGCTCCGCCGCGCCGGCAAGCGCCTGCTGAACTTCGGCAATGGCGGGTAGGGGGATTTCGGGGGGCAGGACCGGATCGAGTACGTGGTCGTCGCGCAGATAGGCGTGGGCGAGCACGTAATCGCCGATCTTCTGGCTGGGGCGCAGGCCGCCGCAATGGCCGATCATCAGCCACGCTTCGGGCCGCAACACGGCGAGGTGATCGCAGATCGTCTTCGCGTTGCTGGGACCGACACCGATATTGACCAGCGTGATCCCGCTGCGGTTCTCGCCCACCAGGTGGTAGGCGGGCATCTGATGGCGGCGCCAGGCCGTGTCGGAAAGCTGCTCGCGCGCATTCTCGGTCTTTTCGGTCAGCAGCATGCCGCCCGCACCCGCCAGCGCGGAACAGCCATTGCTGCCAAGCTGCTCGCCCGCCCAGTCGACGAATTCATCGACATAGCGGTGATAGTTGGTGAACAGGATGAAACGCTGGAAATGCTCCGGATCGGTGCCGGTATAATGCGCCAGGCGCGCGAGGCTGAAATCGGTGCGCAGACCGTCGAACAGCGAAAGCGGGATCGGATCGTCGGGATTGTCCAGCTCGATCCCGTCGGCCAGCTCGTCACCGATATCGGCGAGGTCGGTGGAGGGGAAATGGCGCGCGATCTCATTGGGATCGACGCCTGCAAGCTCCGCGCCCGCCGCACCGTCGAGCACGTAGGGGAAGGGGATTTCCTGGCGCGAGGAGCCGACCTCGACCTCGATTTCATAATTGCTCGAGATGAGCGTGAGCTGTTCGGCGAGGTAATCGCGGAACAGGGCCGGGCGGGTGACGGTCGTGGTGTAAAGACCCGCCGCATTGAGGCGTCCGAAGGCACGGCGGCGCCCTTCGGGCTGTTCGCCACCGCGATAGCGCAGGCGCAGTTCGGGATAGGTGTAGGATCCGTCGGAGCGGCGTTCCGGGGCCGGGATCGTCCGATCGCGACCGAAGGCGATCACATCCGCGCGTAACCGCGCCACGGCGGCATCGTAGACGCTTTCCAGCTTGTCGAGAATGGTGTCGATCGAATCCATCGTGGCGTCCTCCGGCCTTTTCCTATCGGTTTCGTGACAGGCCCTGTCACCCATGCGCGCATCGCTATGCGCCGTTTACGAAAAGGGCGCGACAAGCCTAAGCCGTCGCGCCCCTTTCTGTAGCAGTTCCGCCGGAGCGGAAGGCGGATTACTCGCCGTCCTGCTCGATCGGATTGCCGTCCATATCGACCGGAGTCGGCTCGTCGAGCATGTCCGCGGGGATTTCGCCCGGCTCGAGGTTGGGATCGATGCGGTTGGCATCGGCCATTTCCTCGATCTCGCGCTGTTCGTCTTCGAACATCTGCGCAAGAACGTCCACGCCCTGGCTCTGCAGCTCGGCTTCGTCGTCCGAACGGGCGACATTGGCTTTTACGGTGACGTGCACTTCGGGGTGGAGAGCGACGGTCACGTCGTGCATGCCGATCGACTTGATCGGGCTGCCCATGATGACCTGCTTCTTGTCGATCTCGTGACCCTTTTCGGTGAGGCCGGCGATGATGTCGCGAACATTGACCGAACCGTAAAGCTGGCCGGCATTGGACGAGGCGCGGATCAGGACGATCTCGGTCCCGTCGACCTTTTCGCCCTGCTTTTCGGCTTCGCCGCGGCGTTCCGCGTTTTCCTTTTCGAGGCGCTCGCGATTGGCTTCGAACACCTTCTTGTTCGAATCGTTGGCGCGCAGGGCCTTCTTCTGCGGCAGCAGGAAGTTGCGGGCGTACCCGTCCTTCACGGTGACGACGTCACCGATATTGCCGAGATTGCCGATGCGTTCGAGGAGAATGATATCCATGGTGTCAGTCTCCTCAGCGCACGATGTACGGCAAAAGGCCGATGTGGCGGGCGCGCTTGATCGCCTTGGCGAGTTCGCGCTGCTTCTTCGCGCTCACGGCGGTGATGCGGCTGGGCACGATCTTGCCACGCTCGGACATGAAGCCCTGAAGCAGGCGCACGTCCTTGTAATCGATCGTCGGAGCGTTCTTGCCCGAGAACGGGCAGGTCTTGCGGCGGCGGAAAAACGGGCGGGCCATCAATTGTCTCCCCGGTCGGAGCGCTCACGGCGCTTCTTGCTGTCGCGCTCGTTCTTGCGCATCATGGCGGACGGGCCTTCCTCGTGCTCGTCGACGCGGATCGTCATGTAACGGATGACGTCTTCGTTGATGCGCGTCTGGCGCTCCAGCTCGGCGACCACGGAACCCGGGCCTTCGATGTTGAGCAGCACGAAATGCGCCTTGCGGTTGCGGTCGATCTTGTAGGCGAGGTTCTTGAGGCCCCAGGTCTCCGTCTTGGTGACCTTGCCTTCGTTGTTCTCGACGATCTCGGTGGCGGTGGCGGCCAGTTGATCGACCTGAGACTGGCTCAGATCCTGGCGCGCCAAGAATACATGCTCGTACAGAGCCATGCCTTGGTCCTTTCAGTTCATGCCGATCGCTGGCTGGTCCGTCCGGATGACGGGGCCCCTCCGGCCTTCTTCGTATCCCGCAAGGGCGATGCCGCTCGGGAAGCCGCGCACATAGCGCGATCGGCGCGATTTGCAACACAAGATCGGACTTGTCGCGAGCGAACCGTGCGGGCAGGGCGGTGGCCTGTTCATCTCGGAGTACGGATATGCCCGGCGGCCTGGTTGCCCTTCTCGACGATATCTCGGTGATCGCACGCACGGCGGCGGCCTCGGTGGACGATATCGGCATCGCCGCCAGCCGCGCGGGATCGAAGGCGGCAGGCGTCGTGATCGACGATGCGGCAGTGACGCCGGGCTACGTCACTGGACTGAAGCCGGCGCGCGAGCTGCCAATCATCTGGAACATCACCAAGGGCAGTTTGAAGAACAAGCTGCTGATTCTGTTGCCAGGCGCCTTGCTGCTGAGCTGGCTGCTGCCCCAGGCGATCGTTTTCGTGCTGATGGCGGGCGGCTGCTACCTCTCGTTCGAAGGCGCGGAAAAGGTGATGGAAAAGCTGGGTGGGGAAAAGCACGGCAAGACTCTGGAAGACGAGATCGAGGATCCGGTCGCCTTTGAAAAGGCACGCACCAGCGGGGCCATCCGCACCGACTTGATCCTGTCTGCCGAAATCATGGCGATCACGCTGAACGAGGTCGCGGCGGAAACGCTGCTGACCCGTGCGGGCGTGCTGGCGGCTGTCGGGATCGCGATCACCTTCGTGGTGTACGGGGCGGTGGCGCTGATCGTGAAGATGGACGATGTCGGCCTGTATCTGGCGGAAAAGAGCAGCTCTGTGGCGCAGGCCACAGGGCGGTTCCTGTTGAAGGCGATGCCTTGGCTGTTGAAGGCGTTGTCGCTGATCGGCACGGTGGCGATGCTGTGGGTCGGCGGCGGGATCATCCTGCACGGCCTGCACGAGCTTGGTCTCTACGGCCCGTCGGATGTGGCGCACTCTCTAGAACATGCGGTGGAAGTCGCCACGGGCGGGCTTGGCGGCTTGCTCGGCTGGGCGACCTATGCAGCGATTTCGGCTTTGGTCGGATTGGTCGTAGGGTTCGTGATCGCTCAGATCGTCCATCGCCTTCCGGCCATGGGTGGCCGTTCCGCGCATTGATCTCTGGCGCAAGACATTGCGCCGACGATCGGCCTGTTTGGGCGAGCCCGCAAATTCGGTTTTTGCGTAAAAACGTTTTTCTGTTACCGTAAAGGCCCGGTCAACGACAAGCGGCGGTCGCCCGCTCCACCGGTTCCATGGTGGGGGAAATGATGGGGTTGCTACGCATTCTCGTTGCGGCGCTGGTTGCGTGGGGTCTTTCAGCCTCTGCGCCGGCGCGCGCATACACGCTGGATCTCAAACCCATGACATGCGCCGGCGAGGCCGGAAGCATGGAAGAAGCCTTCGCCCTTACGCGGGAACAGCTTTCCTGCGCGCCCGATCGCTTCGACGTGCGCGGGCCTTTCGTACGCTCTTCGACGCAGCTGAAGACTCCGCTCGATTCCGGTCTTGCGTGGCAGACCAACGCGGCGAATTTTCGATCGATGCTGGTGCGCTTCACCTATGCCGACGGTCGGTCCCGCCTGGTCGATGTCGATCCGCAGATGACGGCTCGCAACTGGTTTCCGGGCAACCGGTTCTCCGTCCCCGTGCCTTCGTCGCAGGCAGATCTGGTGGCGATCGATGCGGTGGTGGAAAGACCTTTTACTCGAAGCGTTGCGGGCGCGGCGCGGCTGACTTCCCTCGCCGATAGTGAGCGTGAGCTTTACAGCCGCTCGCTCGCTTACATGTTCATGTTCGGCCTGCTGATCCTGCCGCTGCTATACGATGGGCTGTTCTACCGCGTCCTGAGGCAGGGCTTCGTCCTGTGGCATTTTCTGATGGTGGCGACGACATCCCTGTTCATGCTGTTTTCGTCGGGGCTGGTGAACGAAATTCTGCCGGACATCCCTCTCGACCTGCGATGGCGGCTGACGAGCCTTTTCCAGGCGCTGTCTGCGGGATGCGGCGCGATGGTAATCGCCGGCCTGATCGAGAAGCGTTTCCTGCCACCCCGCCTCACAATGGCGATGATGGTCTCGGCTCTGCTGCCGTTGATTGTGAAGTTCATCGCCACCTTCGGTGGGGAATTGACGCGCATTACGATCAACAATTGGTTCGTCTTCAGTTTCGCTCCGGTCGTGATCCTCATATCGATCGTCGTCGCTGTCGCGCTGTCGCGAGGGAGCCGGGGGGCGCGTTGGGCGCTGGCGGCCATGTCGGGCCTGATGCTGGTGGTCGCATGGCGGACCGTCGTCGCCTTCAGCGGGTCGTCTTTGCCGTTTCCGATAAACGACATGGTGTTTGCCGGCTTCGTCCTTCTGTCGCTGGTCACGGCGATCGCCGTTGGCGATCGCTTCACAGGGCTGAAACACGAACACGACGAAGCCCAGATGCGCGCGATCAGGATGGGTCAGATGGCGAACACCGATGGGCTGACCGGGCTCGCCAATCGCCGGGCGTTCGACATGGTCCGCACGCTGAAGACAGGTCAGGGTCTGCTGGTCGCCGATATCGACCACTTCAAACAGGTCAACGATCGCGAGGGCCATCAGGTGGGCGATGCAGTGCTGTGCAACGTCGCGGGGCTTTTGAAGGGCCATTTGCCCGCGATGGATGGTCGGGAAGATGACGGTTCGCCGGGCTGCGTCTATCGCCTTGGGGGCGAGGAATTTGCGGCCATCGTCGAGGTCATGGAAGATCACCAGCTGATCGCGCTTGCCGATCGCCTGCGCGAGATCGTGGGTCGAAGCGGAGGCGAAGAGGGGACGGCAGGTCTGCCGCAGGTCACGATCAGTCTAGGCGTCGTGCTTGGCCGTGGGCAGATGATGCACGAGGCTTTCGGGGCCGCGGACCGGGCCCTTTATCGTGCCAAGCGCGAAGGGCGCAATTGCGTGCGCATCGGCGATGCGGACGATTGCAACGCCGACGCAAGGGTGTCGCAGGGTTCGACGACCTTCGGACGGGCTGGGGCGTAATCGGGTTCAGAATCGGGCGAACAGGTCGCGCGCGAATTGCGACAGAGTGTCGTCGCGCGCGCCCATGATCACGATCCGGTCGCCGGGGCGCGCCACGCTGGCCAGTCGATCGCCCACGGCCTTGCGATTGGGGATGTATTCGGCATGGCCACCGGCATCCTCGATCAGGCGAACGATCCGCTCGCTCCCCTCGCTGCGATCGGTGGTGCCGCCGAAATAGACCGGATCGCATAGTATCGTACGATCGCCGTCGGCGAGTTCGTCTGCGAAAACCTGCGCCAGTTCGGCGCCCATCTGGCGCAAAGGGCCGTAGCCGTGCGGCTGGAAGAAGGCGAGGATGCGTCCTTCGTGCGCACGCAGCGTGCGCAGGGTCGCCGCGCACTTTTCGGGATTGTGGCCGAAATCGTCGATCACAGTGATGCCGCTGGCCGACACGCCGACCAGCTCGAAACGGCGCGAAAGCCCGTCGAAACCGGCCAGCGCCTCGACGGCGGCGGCCACGGGAATGCCCGCTGCCGCAGCGCCTGCGATGGCGGCGAGAGCATTCGACAGATTATGGCGGCCGGGCAGATTCAGGCGCAGCGGGTGCTCGCTCCCATCATGGCGATCGACGACGAGCGCGGCCTGCCGCATCGGCCCCTCGGCCACGCTGCCCGGCACGATCCCGATCTGCGCCTTTGGCTGATCCACGCCGAAAGTGATGACTTCCTCCGCGCGCGGGAGGAGGGCGAGCGCTTCCGCGTCATCGGCATTCACCACTGCGATACGGCTGCGCGACAGGTAATCGCCGAAAAATTGCCGCAATTCTTCCATGCTTTTGTGATCGAGGCTGACATTCAGAAGGATCCCGACGGCGGGACGATAGAGCGCGATCGATCCATCGCTTTCGTCCACCTCGCTGACATAGAGGCTCTGACCACCGGCGACGGCGCTGGCGAACGGACGCTCCGCATTGGCGAAATTCTTCATCACCGCGCCGTTCATGATGGTCGGTTCGCGGCCCAGATGATGCATGATCCAGCCGAGCATCCCGGTGACGGTGGATTTCCCGCTCGTCCCCGCCACGGCAAGTCCGGCGCCGCTGGTGTTGAACAGGATCGAATTGAGCTCGGCGCGGGTCAGGCGCAGGCATCCCAGATCCTCGGCACGCGCGATATCGGGCACGCTGGCTTCCACTGCGGCGGAAGCGACCACGATCTGATCCTGCGAGACGATGCCGCTGCCGTCCTGGGGGTGGAGAGTGACGCCCTGGGCTTCCAGCGCCGTGAACTTTTCCGGCGTGCGGCCCTGATCGAGACTGCGGTCCGAGCCTTCGACCCGCGCGCCTCTTCCGCGCAGGATCTGGGCCAGCGGCAGCATGCCGGATCCCCCAACGCCGACGAAAAAGAACGGGCGGGCCAGGAGGTCTTCGGGAGATGGAAATTCGCTCATGACAGCCCGCGCTATGGCGTTGTGCCGGGCATTACAAGCGCGCTAGGACAGATGGGATGAAAGGGACTACCAAACGGATCGCCATCTGCGCCCCGGCTGCGCCGCTGCATCGCGAGCTGGCGGACCGTGTCGAAGCGCTGGCGAAAGCGGAATTTCCGGGCCTTGAGCTGCGCTTCCACAGCCAATGTTTTCTTGAGGACGGCCACTTCGCCGGATCGGACGCGGTCCGATTGGAGGCGCTGATCGACTGCGCGAACGATCCGGACGCAGACGCGGTCTGGTTCGCCAAGGGGGGATACGGTTCCAATCGCATCGCAGGTGCGGCGCTCGAACGCATGGACGCGGCTGCCCAAAAGAAGAGCTATCTCGGCTATTCCGACTGCGGAACCCTGCTGGGGGCGCTGTATCGGGCGGGCATCGGGAAACCGGTCCACGCGCCGATGGCGATCGACATCAAGCGCCAGGACGGGACGGACGCAGTGCGGCGCTCGCTCGCCTGGCTGGTGGGGGACCGATCGGGGATCGAGCCCAGTATCGAGCCGAATGGCACGCCGGTCGTCGCTTTCAATCTCATGACTCTCGCCATGTTGGTGGGAACGGAGTTCATGCCCGATCTGACCGGCCATGTTGTGATGATCGAAGAGGTGGCGGAGCATCTCTATGCGATCGATCGGCTGATGTTCCATGTCACCCAGCACTGTCGCACTATCGCAGGCATCCGCCTCGGCGCGGTCACGCATGTGCCCGAGAACGATCGCCCGTTCGGAGCCGATGCGCAAACCATCGTGCGCGACTGGTGCGGGCGAGCGGGCATCGCTTATCTGGGACGAGCCGAAATCGGCCATACGAGCGCCAACCGCGTGGTGCCCTTCGGGGTTGTGGAAGCGGTGCGGCCCGCATAAGCGCGCTGACTTCTAGAGGAGACACGCGATGAAAGCCTTTATCTTCCCCGGTCAGGGGAGCCAGAAGATCGGCATGGGCGCCGACCTCGCCGAAGCCAGCGCGATCGCGCGCGAGGTCTTCGAGGAAGTGGACGAGGCGCTTTCGCAGAAACTGAGCGAGCTGATGCGCGATGGGCCTGAAAGCGAGCTGACGCTGACCGCTAACGCGCAGCCCGCGATCATGGCCAATGCCATCGCCACCCAGCGCGTGCTGGCGAAGGAATTCGGTATCGAGCTGGCGAACCACGCCGCCTGCGTCGCGGGCCATTCGCTGGGCGAATACACTGCGCTGTGCGCGGCGGGCGCCTTCAGCCTCGCCGACACGGCCAAGCTGCTGCGCCTGCGCGGGATCGCCATGCAGGACGCCGTGCCGATCGGTGAAGGCGCGATGGCTGCGCTGCTGGGTGCCGATATCGACAAGGCCACTGCGCTGGCGGAAGCTGCTGCCCAAGGGCAGGTCTGCGAAGTCGCCAACGATAACGATCCGGGCCAGGTGGTTCTTTCCGGCCACGCCGAAGCGATCCAGCGCGCCATCGACATGGCGAAGGAGCACGGCATCAAGCGCGGCGTGCGCCTGCCGGTCAGCGCGCCGTTCCATTGCTCGCTGATGCAGCCAGCGGCGCTGCGCATGAAGAACGCGCTCGAACGCACGCCTCCAGGCGATCTCGCCGTGCCGATCTTCGCCAATGTCACTGCCGCCAAGGTCACCGATCCGGCGGAGGAGCGGGAGCTCCTGGTCCAGCAGATCACCGGGCGCGTCCGCTGGCGCGAAAGCGTCCTCGCGATGCGCGCGGACGGGGTGGAGAAATTCGTCGAAATCGGCGGCAAGGTCCTGTCCCCCATGGTCACCCGCACGGATGGCGACGCCGAGACGGTAAGCCTAGTCACGATGGAGGATCTGGAATCCTTCGCGAAGGAGAATGGATGATGTTCAGCCTCGAAGGTAAGACCGCTCTCGTCACCGGTGCCAGCGGAGGCATCGGCTCCTCCATCGCTTATGCGCTTGCAAAACAGGGCGCGCGGCTGGCGCTGTCCGGCTCCAACGGAGACAAATTGCGCGCCTTTCGCGAGCAGTTGATTGCGGACGTTGGCGGCGATCATGTCGAGATCACCTGCGACCTGTCCAACGCCGAGCAGGTCGAGGAATTGATCCCCGCCACGATCGAGACGCTCGGCACAATGGACATCCTCGTCAACAATGCGGGCATCACGCGCGACAATCTCGCCATGCGGATGAAGGACGAAGAGTGGGATCAGGTGATCCGCATCAATCTGGAGGCGAGCTTCCGCCTGATGCGCGCCGCCGCCCGCCCGATGATGAAGGCGCGCGGTGGCCGCATCGTGTCGATCACCAGCGTCGTCGGCCATACGGGCAATCCCGGCCAGATGAACTACGTCGCTGCCAAGGCCGGGCTGACCGGCATGACCAAGAGCCTGGCGCAGGAGCTTGCGAGCCGGAACATCACCGTCAATTGCGTCGCCCCCGGCTTCATCCGCACCGCGATGACCGATGCGCTGGACGATAAGCAGAAGGATGCGATCAACGGCCGCATCCCGATGGCCCGCATGGGCGAGGGCGAGGAAGTCGCTGCTGCAGTGACCTATCTCGCCAGCGACGAGGCAGCCTATGTCACCGGACAGACGCTGCATGTGAATGGCGGGATGGCGATGATGGGATGATGGGGATCCTCCCCCATGGCGGGGAGGATCGCCGTTTATCCCCAAGGGAATCCCCAGCATTCGGGCTATCCGCTTGCTCCACATGCGCGCCCCGCTAAGGTCGCCATCCGTATTCCGGTGCTGGTGGGGCGATTCCGGCCTGCCGCGCGACCCTTGATCTGAGCGGGATGAAAGTAGGACCATGAAGGCCACCATCGAACGCGCGACGCTGCTGCGCTGCCTATCCCACGTGCAATCCGTGGTGGAGCGGCGCAACACCATTCCGATCCTCTCCAACGTCCTGATCGAAGCGAGCGAGGGCGGAACGGTGAAAGTGACCGCCACCGATCTCGACCTTCAGGTGGTAGAGCATATGAGCGCAGCCAGCGTGGAAAGCGCAGGCGCAGTGACGGTTTCGGCGCACCTTCTGTTCGATATCGCGCGCAAGTTGCCCGATGGCAGCCAGGTCAGCCTGGAAACTGCCGAAAATCGGATGGATGTGAAGGCCGGGCGCAGCCGTTTCAAGCTGCCCACTCTGCCGCGCGACGACTTTCCGGTGATCGTCGAAGGCGATTTGCCGACGAGCTTCGAACTGCCGTCCAAGACGCTGGCCGAACTGATCGACCGCACGCGCTTCGCGATTTCGACCGAAGAGACGCGTTATTATCTGAACGGTATTTTCCTGCATGTGTCGGACGAGGACCAGCCGGTCCTCAAGGCTGCGGCGACCGACGGGCACAGGCTCGCGCGCTTCACGCTGCCGCGTCCCGAAGGGGCGGAAGGAATGCCCGACGTGATCGTGCCGCGCAAGGCGGTGGCGGAGCTGCGCAAGCTGCTGGAAGAAAAGGGGGAAGGCGCGGTCCAGATCGACCTTTCGGCCAGCAAGATCCGCTTCACGTTGGGTGGTGAGGGCGGCGTCGTGCTCACCAGCAAGCTGATCGACGGAACGTTCCCGGATTACAGCCGGGTTATCCCGACGGCGAACGACAAGCTCCTCAGGCTCGATCCGCGCAGCTTCTTCGAAGGCGTGGACCGCGTGGCGACCATCGCCACCGAGAAGACCCGCGCGGTCAAGATGGGGCTCGACAAGGATCGCGTGACGCTGACCGTGACCAGCCCGGATAACGGCACCGCCGCCGAAGAACTGCCCGCCGAATACAGCGCCGATGGATTCGAAATCGGCTTCAACGCCGGTTATCTGAAGGATATTCTCGGCCAGATCGACAGCGATACGGTGGAACTGCATCTGGCCGATGCGGGTGCGCCCACGCTGATCCGCAAGGACGACAAGAGCCCCGCGCTCTACGTCCTGATGCCGATGCGGGTGTGATGGATGCGCGGCTCGGAATGAGCCGCGCGATCCGTTAAATTTCGACCGCAATTTTACCGAAATGATCGCCGCTTTCCTGATGGCGGAAGGCGTCGGCGAGATTTTCCAGGGCGAAGCTGTCGCTGATCTGCGGCTTGATCCCGTTGGCCTCGATCGCGGCGACGAGGTCGAGCTGGTGCTGGCGACTGCCGACGGTCAGGCCTTGGAGGCGCTGGTTCTTGCCCATCAGCATGGCGGTCTGCACTTCGCCCGCACGGCCCGTCAGTACGCCGATCAGCGCGATATGGCCGCCCACGCGCGTTGCCTGGATCGAGCGATTGAGCGTGCCGGGGCCGCCGACCTCCACCGTGCAATCGACACCGCGCCCATCGGTCATGTTTAGGACCCGCTTGCCCCATTCCTCGCACGATTTGTAATTGATCGTTTCGTCCGCACCCAGAGCGCGCACGCGTTCGAGCTTGGCGTCGGACGAGCTTGTCGCGATGACACGCGCGCCGGCGGCCTTGGCCAGTTGCAGCGCAAAGATGGACACGCCGCCAGTCCCCTGCACCAGAACGGTGTCGCCCGGCTTGATATCGTCATCCACGAACAGCGCGCGCCATGCGGTCACACCCGCGCAGGTGAGCGTAGCCGCTTCCGAATGCGAAAGGCCTTTGGGCTGGCGCGTGAAGGCGTGGGCGGGCATCGTCACCGCCTCGCGGGCATAGCCGTCGATCCCGTCCCCCGGCACGCGGGTGAACGCGCCGGGCGGCGTGGCGCCATTCAGCCAATAGGGGAAAAAGGTGCTCACCACCGCGTCCCCCACCGCAAAGTCCTCGACGTCATCGCCCACCGCGACGACTTCGCCGGCGCCATCCGACATCGGGATCCGGCCTTCGTCGGCCTCGATCATGCCCTTGACCACGGCGTAATCGTGAAAGTTCAGCGAGCTGGCCTTCAACCGGACCGTGATCTCGCCGGGCCCGGGCGTGGGCGCGTCGGGAATGTCCGTCCAGGCGAGAGTTTCGAGCGATGAGGGCTTCGCCCCGGTGCGGATGGCTTTCAAATCGGATCTCCGTCGGATGATGGATCGCAGCGGAGAACGCGCTCAGGCGGCGCGTTTCAGTTCCGCTGCGGTGTCGGGCGCGTCGAGAAAGTCGCGCAGCATCGCCACGCTCTCGTCCGCGTGGGTCAGCAGGAACAGGTGTCCGCCATCCTCGAACATTTCAAGCCGCGAATGGCGGATCGCGGCGGCGAGAATCTTGCCGTTGACGGGGGGCACGATGCTGTCCTCACCACCCATCATGATCAGCACTTCCTTGTCGAGGAAGGGCAGGGCGGGCAGGCTGGTCCAGCCGAGCATTGCAATCAATTGATAGAGATAACCGCGCGGGCTGGGCGGTTTCAGACGCCCGATATGCTGCGCCTTGCTGCCGGGCCGCTTGGTCATCCCACCATACAGCGTCATGAAATGTTCGTTCATGAATTCGGGATCGACGTAACGGCGCGGGTCGATCATTTTCGTGAGCGCGGCGGGCTTTCCCGGCACCATCAGCATTCCCGCCGTGGTAGCGGCAAGCACGACGCGGCGCGTGCGCTTGGGATGCTGGAGGGCGAAATGCTGCGCCATGGCGCCGCCCCAGCTGACTCCCATCACGTCCACGACATCCAGCCCGAGCCGGTCGAGCACGTGTGTCGCGGTCCAGCACATGGTGAACGGATTATAGGGCATGCTCGGTTCGGGGCTGTCCCCGACACCGGGCATATCGAACATCACGAACGCCCGCTCCGTCAGCTTTTCCGCCAAGGGCGCGACCGCTTCGATATTCGCGCCGATGCCGTTGAAGAACAGGATCGGCGGATGGTCCGACGCCTGATCCAGCCGCCAATGCGCCACGCGCAGAGTGCGGCCTCCGGCGTCGATCATTTCGTAGGTGGCGGTGGATGTCTCTTCCGTGGTCTCGGTCAAGCGTCGGTCCTTCTCGATATCAGCACGGGTCCATAACGTAGAGACCGGGCGCAGGGTCCAGGGTTTTGTATTTCGTGTTGCCGAGCTTTGTCGGCGCTTTCACCTTAGCGCCGGAGCGCTGCTGCAACCAGTCCATCCAGAACGGCCACCAGCTGCCCGCGACCTCCTCGGTCCCCTTCAGCCATTCATCGGCTGTGGCGGGCAAGGCGCCGTCCTTTTTCTGGACGTAATACTTCGCCTTGGGATTACCGGGCGGGTTGAGGATCGCCTGCATATGGCCCGATTGCGAGAGCACGTAGGTCACATCCTTTGAGCCGAACAATTGGGTAGAGCGATAGGTGGCTTTCCACGGGGTGATATGGTCCGTCACTCCACCCAGAATGAACAGATCGCTGGTCACCTTCGACAGGTCGATCTTGTGGTCCACCATTTCGACTTCGCCCTTCTTGGTGAAGGCAAGGGTTTCGAAGATGGTCAGGAAATCGCCCATCAAGCTGGCCGAAAGATTGGTCGCATCCGCATTCCAGAACAGGACGTCGAATGCGGGCGGATCCTGGCAGAGCAGGTAATTGTTGATGACGTAGTTCCAGATCAGGTCGTTGGGCCTCAGCCACGCAAAGCCGCGCGCCAAATCGTCACCCTTGATCACGCCCGCCTTGTCGGCACGGCGCCGGGCGAGAGCTAGGCCGTTGTCACTGATGAGCGAGCCCGCTTCGATATCGTTCTGCTTTGGATGCAGCACACAGACCATCAGAGTGAGCGTGCCGAGTAGGCTTTCGCCATCCTTGGCATCGGCGGCCAGCTTGCTCGCCAGCATCGCGGCGGTCTGTCCGCCCGAACATCCGGCCGAGACGTTGACCTTGTCACTCTTCGTGATCGCCGCGACCGCCTCCATGGCCTCGCGGCAGGAATTCACGTAATCGGCCATGTCCCAGTGGCCCTGATCCTTGCTGGGGTTCTTCCAGCTGATCACGAAGGTCTGGATGCCGTTATCGACCTGAAACTTCACCACGGATTTTTCGGGGCTGAGATCGTTGATATACATCTTGTTGATCTGCGGAGGGATGGTGAGCTGGGGGACCTTGTGCACCTCGTCCGTGGTCGGCGCGTAATGGATCAGTTCCATCATCTCGGTGCGCAGCACGACCGATCCCTTGGACGTGGCGACGTTTTCGCCCAGTTTGAAAGGTTTCTTGTCGACCTGGCTGACCATGCCCTTGTTATGGACCATGTCGTCATAGGCGTTCTTGAGGCCCTTGATCAGGCTCAGTCCGCCGCTGGTGATCGCCATCTTCTGGGCCGATGGATTGCCGATCAGCGTGTTGGTGGGCGAAAGGCTGTCGATAATGATGGTCGAAACGAACCGCGCGCGATCCTTTTCCAATTCGTCCAGTTCCAGATCTTCGAGCCAGCCTGCCATGCCTTTCTGCACGGCGAGATAGTACTGCATCCCTGCGCGCATGAACGGGTTGTACTGCCAGGCGGGATCCATGAAGCGTTTGTCGCGGGGGTCGGGAGCGAGTTCGGACTTGCCCGTCATGATCTTGATCATGTCGCCGCCCATCGCCTGCGAATGCTTCATCAATCGTTGAGGGTCGGACGCCGTCTCGCGCAGCAGCACGGCAACCGCGCCGAAGATATCCTCTCTGGTCAAACCGACCAGCGGGCCTAGAGCGCTGGTGTGCTGAGCGGCTTCGTCTTCCAGTCTCGCCATCGATTTCGGATCCTCTCTAAACTTATGTTTCTTGCCGAACGCCGATCCTAGTCCTGCTGTTCCGCGACCATCTCAATCCTGTGCAGCTCCCCCGGCGGCGATCATGCTGGCGACATCGACGAATTTCTCACGCGGGGCCCCGACGCGGGCAGCGGCGATCTCGGCTTCCTCGATCCGCTGCCAGTCGCGAAAGGTCACGATGTCGAGCTCGCGCTGTTCGGCCAGAGCATCGAACCCCTCGCGGCCCATTTTGCCGCTTCCACCCTCGATATCGGCGGCGATCCGTTCCACGATCGCGTAACCGTCCGGCCGATTGGTACCGATCGTTCCGGACGGGCCTCGTCGGGCCCAGCCGACGCAATAGAGACCGGGCTGAATGCTGCCCTCCACGTTGGCGAAACGGCCCGCGCGCTCGTCGAAGGGAACGCCCGGAATGGGCGAGGTGCGATAGCCGATACAGCTCACGACCAATCCGGCGGGGATCTCGTAGGTCTCTCCCGTGCCGACCGCGCGCCCGTCTTCGACCCGCGTTCTTTCGACTGTGACGCCCGACACCTTGCCATCTCCGCTGAAACCGGCCGGACTGGCGAAAAAGTCGAATTCGATCCGCACCCGTTTCGGCGATACTTCGTCGGGCGCGTTTTGCGAATAATCGCGCAGCAGCTGAACCGATTTGCGGCTTCCGGGGTCCAGCGTTTCGTCGGTCTCGACAGGTGGCAGATCGCCCTGCTCGACGATGGGCATTGCGTCCTGCAAGGAACCAAGCTCGCCCAATTCCTTCGGGGTCATCTGGATATCGTGCGGTCCGCGCCGCGACAGGATCACGATCCGTTCGATCGCGCTGTCACGCAGGGCGTCGAGCGCATGGCCCACGATGTCCGATCCGGCGAACTCTTCCTCGGTCTTGGCGAGAATGCGCGCGACGTCGAGCGCGACATTCCCCGCTCCGACCACGACGGCAGTCTTGCAGGAAAGATCGGGGTCGAGGGCGGCGAATTTGGGATGCCCGTTGTACCAGCCGACGAATTCCGCGCTGCCGAAGACATTGTCGAGATCTGCGCCTGCGATCGCGAGTGTCCGATCGTTGGGCGCGCCGGTCGCCAAGACGACCGCGTCGTACAATTCCTGCAACTCTGCGATCGTCACATCGCTTCCGATCGTCACATTGCCGACGAAGCGGACATTGTCGCTGGTCGCCACTTTCTCGTAGCGGCGCGAAACCCCCTTGATCGATTGATGGTCCGGCGCAACGCCTGTTCGGATCAGTCCGAACGGAACCGGAAGGGCGTCGAACACATCGACCCGCACATCGTCGGACCACATCTTCTGCGCCGCTTCCGCGGTGTAATATCCCGCGGGCCCCGATCCGACGATGGCGATATGACGCATGGCAGTCTCCCGCTAACAGTCATGCCCCGCTCCTACAGTTCTGGCAAGCCGACCGAGCGTGCGGCGTCGGCGCGAATTAACCAATGGTTGAGCATTACACACTACGCACAATGCGTGATTCAACCCGGCCTCAGAGCCGGAGCACATGACATTCTTGGAGTACGTCGCATGCCGTTGGGCAAACTGTTTTCGCGTGGACTTCAGGCGCAATCCGACACCGCCAAGCCCGCCGACGAGACGGCTGCCGATCAGCCGGTGCCGGTGGATCGCATCGGGCTGCTCGACACGTTCGAAGCGGCAGGTCTCGGATGGTTTTGGGCGACGGATAGCGAGAATCGGCTTATCTATCTGACCGATACGGCTTTCGAGCGTTATGGCTGGTCGAAGCCCGAACTGATCGGTCGTCCTCTGACCGATCTGTTTTCCCTGGCTGCGGAAGAGGAAAGCGAGCGGACCAACCGCCCGCTGGCCTTCCTGCTCGGCGCGCGCAACACCATCACTTTCCTGCCGGTCCGCGTCGCAGGAAGCGCCGAGCCCATGCTTTGGGAGATATCCGGCAAGGCTTCCTTCGATGAGGAGGGCAATTTCCTCGGCTATCGCGGAAGCGCGCGCGACGTGACCGAAAGCCGCGATCGCCAGCGGGATAGCGAACGCATGGCGCAGTATGACGATCTGACCGGCCTCGCCAATCGGCGGCGGATGGACATGATGCTTGGCAACACGCTTGCAAGCTATCGCAATTCCAAACGCTCTTGCGCCTTGCTGATGCTCGATCTGGATCGGTTCAAACCGGTGAACGACACCTATGGCCACCCGGTAGGCGACGAATTGCTGCGACAGGTTGCAGCGCGCATCACGAAAATTATCGGCAGCAAGGGCGAAGTAGGCCGTTTCGGCGGCGATGAATTCCAGGTCATCCTGCCCGACATGGACGATCGCGGTCAGCTGGGCGAACTGGCCCAGCGATTGATCCAGATGATTTCGCAGCCTTACCCCATCAACGGATCGCGCCTGGTGATCGGCGTGTCGATCGGGGTGGCTGTGGCACCTTACGACGGGTTCGAGGCGGCCGATTTGGTAAAAGCGGCAGATCTCGCGCTTTATGCCGCCAAGGGCGGCGGCAGGGCGCAATATCGCTTTTATTCCGGTGAGATGAAGGAAGGTGCCAAAAGGCGCCGCCAGATCGAGGAAGATTTGCGCAGCGTGCTCGATACCGATCAGCTCGCAATGCACTACCAGCCTATCGTCGATGCCAAGACCGAAGCGGTTGCATGCTTTGAATCGCTGATCCGCTGGCATCATCCCGAGCGTGGCCGAATTTCGCCGGGCGAGTTCATCCCGGTCGCCGAAGATATCGACATGATCAAACCGCTGGGGGAGTGGGCACTCGAGGTGGCGTGTCGCGATGCGACCGCATGGCCGAACGATATCGGCGTGGCCGTGAATATCTCGGCCCTTCAATTCGAGTGCGACGATTTTCCTAGCGTCGTAAAGAAGGTGCTGGCCGAAACCGGGCTCGCGCCCTCGCGGCTGGTTCTTGAAATCACCGAATCGGTCTTCCTGGGAGGCTCGGACCGTACGCAGCGCAAGTTTGAGCAGTTAAGGAAGATCGGCGTTCATCTGGCGCTCGACGATTTCGGCACTGGATATTCTTCTCTCAGCTATCTGCGCACTGCGCCGTTCAACAAAATCAAGATCGACCAGAGCTTCGTGCGCGGTTGCACCGAACCGGGCAACAACAATCCTGCGATCATGAGTGCGATCGTCAGTCTTGCGAATGCGCTCGACATGCGGACCGTGGCCGAAGGGGTGGAGACCAAGGACGAGCTGGAGCTGGTCGTCGGCCGCGGCGCCACCCATATTCAGGGTTACATCTATTCGCCGGCCATGCCGCAGGCGGATATTCTCGAACGGGCGGAGAAAGGGGAACTCACCTTCGAGGCGCAAGGGCCGGCGCGTTATCGTGCCGACCGCCGCACCGTGTTCCGCCGCATCGGCGTGATCCACGAAGACCAGCGATACCGCGCATTCGTACGCAACCTGTCCAAGACCGGCGCCATGATCGAGGGGCTCGAGGACGTTCCGGTCGGCACGCAGTTCGTGGTCGATATGGGGGGCGGGCAGTTGACGGTCGCCACCGTGCGGCGATCGCGCGGTCCAATCCAGGGTATCGAGTTCGAAAGCCCGCTGATCGACGATGGAGCCGATGGTCTATGTACACGCCATCGGGTCTCGCCCTACGAGCTGGAAGCGGTCGGACGCAGTTTGAGCGCACTCCCGGACGATGCGCTATCGATCCTCTTCCCCCGAAGCGAGGAGCCGGATGCGAAGCGTGCCTTCAGGGAAGTCGAGACGCGCGCCCCGGCCTGATGATGCGATGGCGGTCTCTTGCGCGTTTGCCTGCTGACAGCGCGGGGAGGCGCGGCTAAGGGCGGGGCACGATGACCGACCTTTCCAAGATCCGCAATTTCAGCATCATTGCCCACATCGACCACGGCAAGTCCACGCTCGCCGATCGCTTGATCCAGCATTGCGGGGGGCTGACCGACCGCGAGATGTCCGAGCAGGTTCTCGACAATATGGACATCGAGAAGGAGCGCGGGATCACCATCAAGGCGCAGACCGTGCGCCTGTCCTACACCGCGAAGGATGGCGAGACCTACGAGCTCAACCTCATGGACACGCCCGGCCATGTCGACTTCGCCTATGAAGTCAGCCGCTCCCTCGCCGCGTGCGAGGGTGCGCTGCTGGTGGTCGACGCGGCGCAAGGGGTCGAGGCGCAGACGCTCGCCAACGTCTACCAGTCGATCGAGCACGACCACGAGATCGTCCCCGTCATCAACAAGATCGACCTCCCCGCCGCCGAGCCGCAGAAGGTCGCCGAAGAGATCGAGGAGATCGTCGGCATCCAGGCCACCGGCCCGTGGGAAGAAGGCGGCGCCGTCCTCTCCAGCGCCAAATCCGGCATCGGGATCGAGGACGTGCTGGAAGCGCTGGTCAAGCGCATCCCCCCGCCCACCGGCGACCGCACCGCGCCGCTCAAAGCCAGCCTCGTCGACAGCTGGTACGACCCCTATCTCGGCGTCGTCATCCTCGTGCGCGTGATCGACGGCTTCCTGCACAAGGGCCTCAACGTCCGCTTCATGCAGGGCGGGACGCAGCATCTGGTCGACCGGGTCGGCTGTTTCCGCCCCAAGCGCACCGACCTCGACGAGATCGGGCCGGGCGAGATCGGCTTCATCACCGCCCAGATCAAGGAGGTGGAGCAGGCCCGCGTCGGCGACACCATCACCACCGTGAAGGGCGGGGCGAGCGAGGCGCTGCCCGGCTATCGCGAGCCGCAGCCGGTCGTCTTCTGCGGGCTCTTCCCCGTGGACGCCGCCGATTTCGAGAAGCTGCGCGACAGTATCGGCAAGCTGCGGTTGAACGATGCGAGCTTCACCTACGAAATGGAAAGCTCCGCCGCGCTGGGCTTCGGCTTTCGCGCGGGCTTCCTCGGCCTCTTACACCTCGAGATCATTCAGGAGCGCCTCAGCCGCGAATACGATCTCGATCTCATCACCACCGCGCCCTCGGTCGTCTATCGCATCCATCTCGGCCATACGAAGAACGAGGATGCGAGGGTGATCGAGCTGCACAATCCGGCCGATTATCCCGATCCCAGCCGCATCGACATGATCGAGGAGCCGTGGATCAAGGCGGTGATCTACACGCCCGACGAATATCTCGGCCCCATCCTCAAGCTCTGCCAGGACCGGCGCGGCATCCAGACCAATCTGACCTATGTCGGCGGGCGCGCGCAGGTGAGTTACGAGCTGCCGCTGAACGAGGTGGTGTTCGATTTCTACGACCGGCTGAAATCGATCAGCCGCGGCTATGCCAGCTTCGATTACGAACAGATCGGCCTTCGCGAAGGGGACCTCGTGAAGATGAACATCCTCGTCAACAACGAGCCGGTGGATGCCCTCTCCCTGATCGTCCACCGCAACGTGGCGGAAGAACGCGGGCGCGGCATGTGCGAGCGCCTGAAGGACCTCATCCCGCGCCACCTGTTCAAGATCCCGATCCAGGCCGCGATCGGCGGCAAGGTGATCGCCCGCGAAACCATCGCCGCCCTGCGCAAGGACGTGACCGCCAAATGCTATGGCGGCGACATCAGCCGCAAGAAAAAACTGTTGGAAAAGCAGAAGAAGGGCAAGGCAAGGATGCGGGAATATGGCAATGTGAGCATCCCGCAGGAAGCGTTTATTGCTGCGTTGCGGATGGGGGAAGAATAGCGAGCGAAGGCGCCTAACGCCAGAGCTTGGCTAACCAAGCGACAAGTTACAAGCCGGTGCGCGTGAGCGCATCGCGAGCATCGGCAAGCGGGTCCACGCAGCGGGAAACCGACTGACGTCACGCGACGCATGGAGCGATTGCGTCAGCAATCGCGGAACGGCGCCTGATGTCCAAATCGCAAATGGTAAAGTGCGCCGTGAATCGATCGACTTCTATCCACTTGACCGAAAAAAATATTAGGTCCAACGTAAGATTACGATAATCTGCTATTTATTTCATTGGATTTTTAAATGGCTCACCTACCCCTCTGCTTTGTGTTGATGCCATTCGGTAAAAAAGATGCTGGCGGCGGCTTAGCGATCGATTTTGACAAAGTTTACGAAAATCTCATAAAGCCGGCTGTCATCAATGCAGGGTTGGAACCTCTTCGTGCTGACGAAGAGGATTCAGGGGGCATCATTCATAAGCCGATGTTCGAGCGTCTTGTTCTATGCGACTTCGCAGTTGCTGACCTCACACTCGCTAACGCTAATGTCTTCTACGAGCTAGGTGTGCGGCATGCTGCGAAATCTCGTACTACTGTCTTGCTTTTTGCCGAGGGCCACGGACGGTTGCCGTTTGATGTCAATCAATTGCGAGCAATTCCTTATGAAATCGATGAGTACGGTAATTTCGGTAACTTGAATGATGTTCGCAAGGCACTTGAGGATCGCTTAATTTCCGCAAGGCGTGGTACTGACAAGGACAGTCCTCTATTTCAGCTTCTCGACGATTATCCCGATGTTGCCCACGAAAAAACGGACGTCTTTAGAGAGCGGGTGCGCTACGCCGCCGAAACCAAAGAGCGGCTCCGCGTCGCTCGTGAAGAGAACGCCGACGCAATCCGCAGTGTGGAAGAAGGGCTTGGAGATTTAGGTGATTTAGAGGCGGGCATCTTGATCGACCTTTTATTATCTTATCGTGCTGTTAGTTCATATGAGGACATGATCAGGCTTCACGAAAAGATGACGCCTATCGTCGCCTCTACTGTACTCGTCCGAGAGCAGTTGGCCCTCGCGAAGAATCGACTTAAAGATCGAACAGGTGCAGAGAGAATTCTGCTTGAATTGATTGACGAAAGGGGCGGAAGTAGCGAGAGCTATGGTATTTTGGGGCGGGTCTATAAAGATAAATGGCAAGACAGCGTTGAAGCAGGCCGTGATGCCCGCGCAAAGGGTGAGCTCCGGAAGGCGATTGCGACTTATTTAAAGGGCTTTCAGGCTGACTGGAGAGACCCTTATCCAGGAATAAATGCTCTTACGCTGCTCACGATTCAAAACCCGAAAGATCCTGAGATCGAAAGATTGGCGCCCGTGGTGCAATTCGCTCTGGACCGAAGCATTTCATTCAACGCCGACTATTGGGATTATGCCACAAAGCTTGAGCTGGCGGTGCTTAGGAAAGACCGCGAGGAGGCTGATCGATCCTTGGAGGACGCATTGGCTTATTTACGGGAAGGTTGGGAGGCTGAGACTACTGCAAAGAATCTGGAGTTAATTGATAAAGCGTGGGGATCCGAAGTTGTTGAGCATCTATGGATGATGGACTTAATTGACAGGCTGCGAGCAGCGGCGAAGGAGATAGGGGATGGCATATAACGTTTTTGTGAGTCATGCGTGGTCATACTCAGATCGGTATCGCGGGACTGTGAACTTGCTGGATACTGCCAAAGAAAATCTAACGTGGTTCGATTATAAGAACTATAGCGTACCAAAGCATGACCCGATTGTGGATCCCAGCGAGGCAGTGAAAATTGCGAAGCTTACCGCCTTGCTGAAGGAGCAAATCCGGTTGGCGAGCGTGGTGATTGTACCTGCAGGAATGTATGTAAATAATAGATTCTGGATTGAAAAAGAGATCGATATGGCGCGGACAAGTTTCACCAAATCCAAGCCAATCATAGCCCTTCGTAGGAGAGGTCAGCAGCGCGATCCGCAAGATCTTATGGACATAGCGGATGAAATAATAAACTGGAACAGCAATAGCTTGGCAAATTCTATTTACAATCTTTGCTAGTATTTTGGTAGCGTCTCGCAGTTAATTTTATAATTAGTTTTCTCTTGAAGTTGTCTAATTTTTTGCAAGCGACCGCTCTGTGACTCCTAGCGGCGCCGTCGAACGGGCTCCGCGCCTTCTGCGCGGACCCGTCGGCCGGGCTGGACGCCGCGCTTCGCGCACCGGCTCCTAGCTTGGCGCTCGCTGCGCGAGCTTCGTCGCTAGTCGCCTTCGCCAAGGTCGCGCCAATGATCCTCGTCCGCGTTCCACCGTTCGAGTTCGTCCTCCACCTGCTCCAGCCCTTCGAGGGTGCCCGCTTCCTTCCAGTCGCTGCTGGTGAGCTGGACGAAGGCGGGGTCGGTGTCGTGGTCGGGCGGGCCGTCTTCCTCGGCGCGTTTGCGGCGGGCGGTCTCGGCGAGCATCGTCTGCATCGCCTCGATTTCGGACAGGGTCATGTCCACGGGATCGAAATGCTCCACGATCGCGGCGTTCATGTCGTCCTTCTCCGCGCGGGAGAGGGCGGGGGTGGTGATACTTCCCGAGATGGCGCTGCCCGACAATCTCGCCGCGGCCGGGTCGAAATAACTGGCGGCGAGGCGCTTGCCGTCCTCCCCGCGCATGTTCATCCTGAGGCAGAACATCAGCAGCCGGTCGTTGCGCACGCGGCGAAACCCCTTGAGCTTGCCCGCGACGAAGACGGGGACGAGCTGGCCGTCGATCGCGCGCTCATACGCCACGTCCTTCAGCCGCTGCACGCCGAGGTCGAGCGCGGCCTCCCACGCGCGGCGAAACCCTTCCGATCTGGGCTGGCGGCGCAACCAATAGGCGCCGTTCGTGCTCATATTGACGTGGCGGCAGGCGCGGCTGACGCTGCCGGTATCGGCCAGCGCTCCGATAAAGGCGCGCTGGCGCTCGGGCGTCCAGCCGTCGTGGCGCTGCGCTTTGCGGGACACCGGCTCGAACGCGGGAAGATCCTCCGGCGCGACGGGGATGCGGATTTCGGTGGGGTCCTTGCGGCGGGTCATGAAAGCTCTCCTGTCGGGTCCGCCCGGGAAAGGGGCGAACCGGACAGGGTGGAGCAAAAAACCGCCGTGTAGGAAAATGAATAGACGGACCGCAGGTCCGCAAGGCCGAAAGGCCGCCGCGCCTTATGGCGCGAAAGCCTAAGGGCCCGGAGGGGCCCCCCGGCGCTTGAGGCTAAACAAAATTACGGCCTCGTCTGACCGTCGCCGTGGACGAGGTATTTGAAGCTGCACAGCTGTTCGAGGCCGACCGGCCCGCGCGCGTGCATCTTGCCGGTGGCGATACCGATTTCCGCGCCCATGCCGAATTCGCCGCCATCGGCGAACTGCGTGCTGGCGTTGCGCATCACGATCGCGCTGTCGATGGCGGTCATGAAGCGGCGGGCGGCGTCGTCGTCCTCGGTCATGATCGCGTCGGTGTGGTGGCTGGAATGCTCGTCCACCCAGGCGATCGCTTCGTCGAGGCCGTCGACGACCTTCACGGACGCAATGGTGTCGAGATATTCGGTGTTCCAGTCCGCATCTTCGGCGGGCTTGATCGAGTTGTCGATTGCCACCGCTTCCTGGTCACCGCGCAGCTCGCAATCGGAGCCCATGATGGCGGTAAGGCGCGGCACGAAATCCTTCGCCACCGCACGGTCGACCACGATGCTCTCGGTCGCCCCGCAGACGCCGGTGCGGCGCAGCTTGGCATTGCGGATGACTTCGGCAGCCTTGTCGAGATCGGCGGCTTCGTGGACGTAGCTGTGGCAATTGCCATCGAGGTGGAGAAGGGTGGGGACGCTCGCCTGGTCGCGCACCAGTTCGACGAGGCCACGCCCACCGCGCGGGATCACGAGATCGACGAACTCATCCGCCTTGAGCAGCGCAGCGACGGCGGCGCGGTCGGTCGTGCCCACGGTCTGGACGGCATCTTCGGGAAGGCCCGCGGCCGCCAGCCCCTTGCGCATGCAATCCACGATCACCTTGGTCGAATGGCGGCTTTCGCTCCCGCCGCGCAGGATCACCGCATTGCCGCTCTTGAGGCACAGCGCGCTGGCATCCGCGCCGACATTGGGGCGCGATTCGTAGATCATGCCGATCACGCCGATCGGAACCGCGACGCGCTCGATCTTGAGGCCGTTGGGACGGTCCATGGTGGCGAGCTGGCGATTGACCGGGTCGGGCAGCTCGGCGATTTCTTCGAGCGCGCTGGCCATCCCTTCGATCCGGTCTTCGTCGAGCCGCAGGCGGTCCACGAAGCTGTCGGGCTTTTTGCCGGCGACGCTTTCGACATCCTTGTCGTTCGCGGCGATTAGATCGGCCATATTCGCCCGCAACGCCTTGGCGGCCTCGCGAAGGGCGGTGTTCTTCGCTTCGGTGGAGGCGGAAAGCAGGCCCTTGGCCGCGGCGCGCGCCTTGCTGCCGAGCTCGTGGATGTGGATTTGCGGATCGAATGTCTGGTCGTTCATGAGTACCTCGTAATGTCTGTCATACCGACGCCTCGCGGGCGCGCGTGTTCCGAAAATCGGTTCAGCGCAGCTCGACCGCGCGGTTGTAGGCGGATGTGAGCGTGGCATCGAGCTTGTCGGAAAGGCCGCCATCGCCGTTCAGCGCATCGAGCCCGGCGGCGGTGGTGCCGCCCTTGCTCGTGACCGAATTGCGCAGCTCCTCAAGGGGGGTGTCCGGATTGGCGAGCGCCATGGCGATCGTGCCTTCCATCGTCCCCAGCACGAGCGCGCGAGCCTGATCGGGATCGAAGCCGAGCTTTTCCGCAGCCGCGACATAGCTGCGGGCGATTTCGAAGACATAGCCAGGACCGGACCCTGCGACGGCGGTGGCGCGGTCAAGCATGTCTTCGTTTTCGACCGCGACGGCGGTGCCGGTGCGGCGCATCATCTCCATCGCATGATCGGCCTGCGCATCGGACACGTCCGGCCCTGCGAGCACGCCGCTGGTTCCCTTGCCCACCGCAGCGGGCAGGTTCGGCATGACGCGAACGACGGGCGCGCCGTCCATGGCCTTCGCCAGGCGAGCCGCGCTCGCCCCGGCGGCGATGGACAGCACGTAGCCGCCCTCTGCCAGGTTAGCTGCATAGTCCGGCAGCACGTCATCGATCATTTGCGGTTTGATTGCGACAATGATCGTATCGAAGCGTTCTTCGGCAATTTCCGAACGATCCCTGACGAGGCGAACCCCTTCAGGCGCGGTTTCAAGCATAGGATCGACAATGGTAAATTCTTCGCCACCCGACATCCAGTGTTCGAGCAAGGCTCCGCCCATCTTTCCGCAGCCAATGAGTAGTATTTTTCTAGAGATAACAAAATCTCCCTGTATAAATAAATAGTCTTTGTTTTTGGTTGAGGTCCGTTCTCATAAAGCACCGCTCGGCGCGATCGGTTACGGCCCTCGGAAAATAATCCGGTAAATCCGGTTGTGCGCTGCACCATTCCTACCTAGGTATCTTCACAGATATTTCAAATGATATAGCAGACATACCAGACAATACGAGAGATTGCCCGTGACAGATTCCCTCGCACCCCAGTTCGAACCTTCCGCCAGCGCCAATGGCAGCGACGCGTCCGATGGCGCTGAAAAGAGCACCATCGTCGTCAAGATCGGCTCCACCCTGATCGCCAATTCGGACCTTCTGACGCCGCGCTTCGGGTTTTTGCAGCGATTGATGGAGGATATCTATCGGCTGCGCCAGCGGGGGCACAAGGTCATCCTGTGCAGTTCGGGAGCTGTTGCCTTGGGGCTTAAGATGGTGGGCGAAACGCCGGAAAATGCGGGCGTCAGCGACAAGCAGGCCGCCGCCGCCTGCGGTATGCCCCTGCTGCTCAACGTCTATAAGCAGCTCGGCCACGAATATGGGATGGATATTGCGCAGGTCCTGCTGACGCTGGGCGATTTCGAAGACCATCGCCGCTTCCTCAACACGCGCAACACCGTGTTCCGCCTGCTCGAAGCGGATGTGATCCCGATCGTGAACGAGAACGATTCGATCACCACCGAGGAAATCCGCGTGGGCGATAACGACCGGCTGGCCGCCAAGGTCGCGCAGATGGTGGATGCCAAGGATTTCATCATCCTCACCGAAGTCGACGGCCTGTACGATCGCCATCCGGACGAAGACGGGGCGCAGCTGATCGAGGAAGTCGACGACGTTTCGGAATATATGGCCGCCACCACCGGCAAGAGCACGCTCGGCACCGGAGGCATGACCACCAAGCTTATGGCCGCCAATATGGCGCAGGAAGCGGGCTGTTCCACCTATATTGCGCACGGCGAAGCCGAGCGGCCGCTGTCGAGCGTGATCGATGGGGAGCGCACCTGCACTCACTTCCCGCCGCATGAAGCGCGCGCTTCTGGGTGGGAGCGCTGGATCGCCAACCGGCTCCAGATGGCGGGCAGCCTCGGCATCTCCGACGATCTGGCCGACTCTCTCAAGTCGGGCGAGCGGCCGATCCGGCGCGAGGATATCCGTTCGATCGATGGCGATTTCCAGCGTGGCGACGTGCTCCATATTTATGACGAGAACGGCACCGAGCGCGCGCGCGGACTGTGCGATTTCACCTCCGAGGAATTGCGCGTTCTGGCGGTGAACCCGCATCTCGATGCCGAACAATTGCTGGGCTATCGCACCAAGGGCGAAGTGATCCGGGCCAAGAACCTCGTGCTTCTGGAAGGACGCCATCTGCTGTGGGATGCGCCGACGCCGACCGAAGCTTCGGCCACCTGAAGCTTCGGTGCGGACACCGATGGCGATTTCCCGTCTTGCGATCCGATCCTTCACTTGGCGTTCACGGCCGCGCTGGCTATAGGCCTCGGCCATGACCAGCTATCCCAACGCACCGGCCCGCCGCCGCAATCCTTCGATCCTTCTCGGCGCGGCTGTCGCCTCCTCGCTCGTCCTTTCGGGTTGCGCGGGGAGTGGGGGCGAACCGGCGGATACCGCCTATGTCGCCCGTGACGTGGAATCGCTTTATGCCGAAGCGCGCGATCGCCTCAATCGCGGCAATGCGCCGATGGCCGCCGCGCTCTTCGACGAGGTGGAGCGCCAGCATCCTTATTCCCCCTGGGCCCGCCGCGCCCAATTGATGAGCGCCTTCAGCTATTACGTTGCCGCCGATTACAACAAGGCGATCCAGAGCGCGCAGCGCTTCCTCTCGATCCATCCGGGTAACAAGGATGCGCCCTACGCCTATTACCTGATCGCGCTCAGCTATTACGAGCAGATCAGCGACGTGCAGCGCGACCAGAAGATCACCGAGCAGGCGCGCACGGCGCTTCGCGAAGTGGACCGCCGCTTCCCGGCGACCGAATACGCAACCGACGCGCGCCTGAAGCTGGACCTCGTCGAGGATCACCTCGCGGGCAAGGAAATGGAGATCGGCCGCTATTACCAGAACAGCGGCAAGTGGATCGCGGCGCAGATCCGCTTCCAGAACGTGGTCGATAATTTCCAGACCACCAGCCATGCGCCCGAAGCTCTCTATCGCCTGGTCGAAAGCAGCCTGGCGCTGGGTATTCCCACCGAAGCGAAGAAATATGCCGCCGTCCTCGGCGCGAATTATCCGGGCAATGAATGGTACGAGCGGGCCTACGATCTGGTGCAGGACAAGGCCCCCGGCCTCGCCGCCGCGAGCTGAGCGGAGCAGGACCTCGAAATTACTGCGGCTAATATTGCATCGGATACGCTGACACGGGGCAAAGCCTGCGCTAGACGGATTTGGCGATGCTGACCCGTTTATCCATACGCAATATCGTGCTGATCGAAGCGCTCGATCTCGATTTCGGGCGCGGGCTGGGCGTGCTCACCGGAGAGACCGGGGCGGGCAAGTCGATCCTGCTCGACGCATTGGGGCTGGTGCTCGGCAACCGCGCGGAAACCGCACTGGTGCGTGCCGGTGCGGACAAGGCCAGCGTTACCGCCAGCTTCGAATTCGCCGCGCTGCCGGCTCCGCTCGCCGAAGCGCTGGACGACGCGGGCGTGGAGCTGGAAGCGGGCGAAGCTCTCGTGATCCGCCGTCAGGTGAAGGCCGATGGTGGCAGCAAGGCCTGGGTTAACGATCAGCCGGTGGGCGTGGCGCTGCTGCGCGATCTCGCCGGATCGCTGGTCGAACTGCATGGCCAGCACGACGATCGCGGCCTCGTCAATCCGCGTGGGCATCGCGCTCTGCTCGATCGGTTCGCGGGCGCGGATACGGCTGCGGTAGCAAAAGCCTGGGCCGACTGGCGCACAGCTCAGGCCCGGCTGGACGAAGCTCGCGATGCGCTCGAACAGTCGCGCGCCGATCAGGATCTGCTGCTCGCGCATCTTTCCGAACTCACGGCCATCGAACCGCAGGCGGGCGAGGAAGCGCGCCTCGCCGAAACGCGCGCTTCGATGCAGAAGGGCGAGAAGCTGTCCGGCGATCTCGAAGAATTGCGCCACATCTGGGAAGGGTCGGATTCGCCGCTCGCTTCGCTGCGCGTGGCGGCGCGACGGCTCGACCGGATCGCGCCCGAGCACCCCATGCTGGCCGAAGCGCTTGGCGCGCTCGATCGCGCGGTGATCGAAGCGGGTGAGACGGAAGAAAAACTGCGCGCCGCTGCCGAGGCTCTCGAGCACGATCCCGTCGCGCTCGACGCGGCGGAGCGGCGCCTGTTCGAGTTGAGAGCCATCGCTCGCAAGCATCGCTGCGAGGTCGATGAACTGCCCACCGTGATGCGCGACATGCGCGCCCGGTTGGATGCGATCGAAGGCGGGGAGGCCGAGCTCGACGCGCTGGAGGATGCGGCGGGCAAGGCGGAAGCGCGCTATCGCGACGCTGCAACCGCGCTGCATCGGCAACGCACACAGGCTGCAGAGCGGTTGGACGCGGCGGTTGCGGGCGAGCTTGCGCCGCTGAAGCTCGATGCGGCGCGTTTTCAGACCGCAGTCGAAAAACTGCCCGAGGATCGCTGGACCGCAGCGGGGATGGACGCGGTCGAATTCCTTATCGCCACCAATCCCGGCGCACCCTTCGCCCCGCTCAACAAGATCGCCAGCGGGGGCGAGTTGTCGCGCTTCATTCTGGCGCTGAAAGTCGCGCTGGCCGAAAAAGGCGGCGCGGCGACGGTTATCTTCGACGAGATCGATCGCGGTGTCGGCGGCGCGGTGGCGAGCGCGATCGGCGAACGTCTGGCTCGCCTCGCCGATAACGGCCAATTGCTCGCCGTGACGCACAGCCCCCAGGTCGCGGCGCGCGGTCGCACGCATTACATGATCGCGAAATCGTCGGAGGGCACGGTGACGCGCACCGGCGTGGTCCTGCTCGACGCGGCAGGCCGCCAGGAAGAAATCGCGCGGATGCTATCGGGCGCGGAAGTCACGCCCGAGGCGAGAGCGCAGGCGGATCGTTTGCTGGAGGGGGTGTGAGCGAATTGTCCGAAGCCGACGCCGCCAATGAATTGATGCGGCTCGCAAAGCAGATCGCGCATCACGACCGGCTCTATCACGCCGAGGATGCGCCCGAGATTACCGATCAGGAATACGACGCGCTGGTCCGCCGCAATGCGGAGCTGGAGGCGGCGTTTCCGCATCTGGTGCGCGCGGATTCGCCGAGCCGGAAGGTCGGGCACAGCGCCGCTGCTTCGCCTCTGAGCAAGGTGACGCACAGCGTCCGGATGATGAGCCTCGACAATGGGTTTTCCGGCGAGGAGGTCGGCGAGTGGCTGGCGCGGGTCCGGCGTTTCCTGTCGCTGGGCGAGGGCGAGCCGATCGCGGTCACAGCGGAGGACAAGATCGACGGTCTGTCCTGTTCGCTGCGTTACGAGAAGGGCGTGCTGGTGCAGGCCGCCACGCGGGGCGACGGGCAGGTCGGTGAGGACGTTACGCCGAACGTCCGACATATTCCCGACATCCCCGAAAATCTGACCGGCGACGTGCCCGAAATCTTCGAAGTGCGCGGCGAAGTTTACATGGCGAAACAGGACTTTACCGCACTCAATGCTGCGCAGCATGAGGCGGGGCAGAAGCTGTTCGCCAACCCCCGCAACGCCGCCGCCGGATCGCTGCGGCAGAAAGATGCGAGCGTCACCGCGTCGCGCCCGCTCAAATTCTGGGCGCATGGCTGGGGCGCCGCATCCGAGGTTCCGGGCGAGACGCAGGAAGAGGTGGTGCGCGCGATCGAGAGCTGGGGCTTCCCGGTCTCGCCCCATTTCGTGCGGCTGGACGGAGAAGGGGGTCTCGACGCGCTGCTCGCCCATTACGAGACGATCGGCACCGCGCGGCCCGACATGCCCTATGAAATCGACGGCGTGGTCTACAAGGTGGACCGGCTGGACTGGCAGGCGCGGCTGGGCTCGGTCGGCAAGGCGCCACGCTGGGCGCTTGCGCATAAATTTCCCGCCGAACGGGCCGAAACCACGCTGGAGAGCATCGACATTCAGGTCGGGCGCACGGGAAAGCTGACGCCCGTAGGAAGGCTCGCGCCCGTGCTGGTGGGCGGTGTGACCGTCACCAACGTCACGCTCCACAATCGCGACGAGATCGCGCGCCTCGGCGTCAGGCCGGGCGACCGGGTGGTGGTGCAGCGGGCAGGCGATGTTATCCCGCAGCTGGTCGAAAACCTGACGCCCGATGCTGAGCGCGAACCCTATGTCTTCCCCGATGAATGCCCCGAATGCGGCAGCGAAGCCGTCGCGGAAGAGGGTGAGGTCGATGTCCGCTGCACCGGCGGCCTCATCTGCCCGGCGCAGCGCACCGAGAGGCTGAAGCATTTCGTCAGCCGCGGCGCGCTCGATATCGATGGGCTGGGCGAAAAGACCATCGACCAGTTCTTCGCGCTCGGCTGGCTGGAAAGCCCCGCCGATATCTTTCGCCTGAAGGATCGGCGCGCGGATATCCTCGCGCTGGATGGCTGGAAGGAGAAGTCGGTCGACAACCTCCTCGCCAGTATCGAGGCGCGGCGCGAGCCCGATGCGGCGCGGCTGCTGTTCGGGCTCGGCATCCGCCATGTCGGCACCGTGACGGCGCGCGACCTGCTCAAATATTTCCACACGCTGCCCGCCTTACGCGAGGTGGCGGAACGGGCGCGGAGCGGTGACGAAGAGGCCATCGCAGAATTGACTGCCATCGATGGGATCGGCAGCGCCGTGGTCGAGGCGCTGGGCGATTTCTTCCACGAAGAGCATAATCGCGCGGTGTGGGACGATATCCTGCGCCAGGTTTCTCCTCCGCGCTTCGAGGTGGAAACGAAAGACAGCGCGGTCGCGGGCAAAACCGTGGTCTTCACCGGCAAGCTCGAAACCATGAGCCGTGACGAAGCCAAGGCGCAGGCCGAGCGTCTGGGTGCCAAGGCCAGCGGGTCGGTCAGCGCCAAGACCGACCTGCTCGTCGCCGGGCCGGGCGCGGGATCGAAGATGAAGAAGGCCGCCGAATTGGGCATCGAAGTGATCGACGAGGCCGGATGGGCCGCAATCGTCGCGGCGGCGGGATAGACTTTTCGGAAACAAGCGCGCGGCGCCTCGTTGCAGGCATGTGGCCGCACCCTATCGTTTTCTTTTCATCCTTCTGCCCGTGCTCGCGCTCGCAGTGATCGTCGTCTCGCTTCCGCGCACGGCGGCTGCCCCCGAGGCTGCACCCGAAGCGCGTCCGACTCCGGAGCTGGTCCATATCCCGACCGAGGCCGAACGGGCCTTCGAACAGGAGCTGGAAGAGATCGCCGCATCGCTCGATGGTACAGTCGGCGTCGCCGTCACCGATGTGGAAACCGGGCGCAGCTATGCGATCCGGGGCGACGACTGGTTTCCGCAGCAGAGCGTCAGCAAATTGTGGGTCGCGCTGACCGCGCTGGACGAAGTGGACGAGGGGCGGCTTGAGCTGGACGAGGCCGTCGCGATCGGCCCGAAGGATCTGACGCTGTTCCATCAGCCGATCCGCGATCTCGTGCAGGCGCGGGGCGCGTTCCGGACCGATTACGCCGATCTGATGCAGCGCGCGCTTACCGGCAGCGACAACACGGCCAACGATCGCATTCTGCGCCGGGTGGGCGGAGCGGAAGCGGTCGAGGATTTCCTCGCGGCGAAAAAGATTACCGGCGTACGCTTCGGCGCGGACGAGCGCACCAAGCAGAGCGCCATTGCGGGCCTGCGCTGGAATCAGGCCTTTTCGGTCGGCAATGCATTTTTCGATGCGCGCGACAGGGTGCCCGACGCCGCCCGGCGCGCGGCGTTCGAAGGGTATCTCGCCGATCCCATCGACGGAGCGACTCCGGTGGGCATTACGGAGGCTTTGGCGCGGCTGGCGCGCGGGGAATTGCTGTCGCCATCCTCGACAGCGCTGATCCTCGCCACGCTGCAAAACACCCGCAGCGGACCGCAGCGGTTGAAGGGCGGCGTGCCGCCGGGCTGGTCGATCGGCCACAAGACCGGGACCGGCCAGTTCTTCGACGGCGAGCAATCGGGCTATAACGATATCGGCATTCTGACCTCGCCGGAGGGGCATCGCTATACGCTGGCCGTGCTGATCGCCCGCACGCGCGAGCCGACGCTGGCACGGATGCGAATGATGCAGGAGGTCACGCGGGCGACGGCGCAGTTCGATCTGGAGCGCGCGAACGAAGACCCGCCCGAAGTGGTCGCGCAGCCGGTGGGCTGATCAGCGCGGCGGTTCGGGGATCCATTTCATCACGCCGCCCGCCAGCGGCGTCCAGCGACCCATCTCGATCCCGGCAAAGGCCAGCGTATCGCCGACCCATTGGTTGCAGGTGTTGCCGAGCGTGTAGTGCCCCGTCGCGTCGTAATGCACGGCGTTTGGCTCGTAGCTCGTATAGACGGTACGCACGGTTCCGGCGGGAGCAGGGGGCAGCGCCTCCTCGATCCGCGCGACGAGGCGGGCGTATTCCGCTTCGCTCAGCCGGATCGGGCGATGGTGGGGCGATGGGGCGGGGCGGACGTAGTGTGCGACGCGCAGCAGGCCGTCACCGCCTCGGAAAACGATCCGGAGCGCGGTCGAGATCGACAGATCGTTCCAGGTCGGGGTATTGAGGAAGACCTCCTTCTCGCCCCAGCCGACTGCGATATGCGTGGGATATTGCCCGTCGGCGCGGGGCAGGGCGGCAGTGGGAAAGGTTGCGCGCCAGTCCTTCACCTGACTCGAAACGGGCATGACGATGCCGGTGTGGATGCCGTTGGTTTCCACCATGATGGTGATGCCGTCTGCCGGCTCGCTACGGTCCGCGTTGCGCGTGAGCGAGGAGCCGATCCATGCGGCAAGGAGGAACGCGGCAAGCAGCAGGAGCGGGGCACAAGCCGCTCCCGCCAGCCAGACGCGCCAGCGCTTCAGCGGATGCGGGATTTGCGCAGCCACAGAATCGACCAGTCGCCCTTGACGAGCCGCCGCGCCAGGCGACAGCCATGGCGGCGATAGGCCGCGCGGACGCGGGCCTCCTGCGTCTCCAGCAATCCCGCCAGCACGATGCTGCCGCCGGGCGTGACCGCCGCGGCGAAATCCTGCGCCATTTCAGCCAGCGGACCGGCGAGAATATTCGCGATCAGAAGATCGAACGGCGCGCGGGCCTTCAACAGCGGATCGTCCATCCCGTCCGCCACCGTGAACAGCAATTCGCCGCGTTTCCCGCCCAGCGGCACGCCATTGTTCCGCGCATTCTCGGTCAGCACGCCGGTGCAGACCGGATCGATATCCGATGCCGTCGCCAGCGCATGCGGCCACAACCGCATGGCGGCAAAGGCAAGCAGGCCGGTGCCCGTGCCGATATCGGCGTGGTTGCGCGTGGCGAGGCCCTCGCGCTTCATCAGGTCGAGCATGGCGAGGCAGCCCGCCGTGGTCGCGTGCTGCCCGGTCCCGAAAGCCTGGCTGGCGGGGATGACGAGATCGACCGCGTCCGGATCAGGAGGATAATCGGGCGTATGGACGTGGAAACGCCCGGCCCGGATCGGCGGAACGCGTTGCTGGCTTTCGGTTACCCAGTCGGTCTCGGGCACTTGCTCGGCCACAAGATCGGGCGCGCCGCCATCGAACAATGCGGCGACCGCGCGGCGATCGGCAGCCTTGGGTTTGCGCGGCAGCCAGGCTTCGAACAGCCAGTCGTCGGGATGCTGCTCGTCGATCTCGCAGGCGGTGAGGACGATGTCCGCGTCCCAGTCGGGCGCCAGTTCCTGCGCCGCCAGCGCGGCCTCGGCGACCGGTTTCGCGACTTCGACCGACAGCTTCCAGCTAGCGGACATAGCTCGCCCCGTTCGCGTCGAGCGTGGCGCCGGTCATGCTGGCGGGCGCATCCAGCGCGCAGAATTCGATCAGCTTCGCGATCTCTTCCGGCTCCGCCACGCGGCCCAGCGGAATGTCGGCGAGCAGACCCGGTCCCCCACGGCTTTCGAGATAATCGCCCGCCATCGCCGTATCGGTGAAGCCGGGCGTGATCGCGAAGCTCAGGATGTTCTCGCCCGCATAGGCGCGCGCGATCGATTTGTGCATCGCCAGCATCCCGCCCTTGCTGGCGGCATAATGCCAGTGTGCGGGCGAATCGCCGCGATGGCCCGCGCGGCTGGCGACGTGGACGATCCGGCCGGAAACCTTGCGCTCCTGCCAGTGCTGTACGGCGAAACGGCTCAACTGTGCCGCAGCGGTCAGATTGATGCGCAGCGTATCTTCCCACGCATCGAGCCATTGCATGTCCGACGCATCGAGCGGGCTGGCGACGAAGCGCCCGGCATTGTTGACCAGCACGTCGATCGTGCCGCCAGCGCGGGCGAGGGCGGCATCCCACAATTCGCGCGCGGCAAAGGGTTCGGAAAAATCCGCCGGTACGGTGTCGGTTCGGTCGCTGCTGGTGGCTTGGCCGATGACTTTCGCGCCGCGCGCTTCGAGCGCCGATTTCGCCGCCGCGCCGATCCCGCGCGATGAGCCGGTAAGGAGAATGCATGTCATGCAACACCCTATTCGCAAATTTGCGCGCCTTGTCGAGGGCAGCCGCCTTGCCTCGCGCGCATGGTTCGCTAAGGGAGGAGCCGAGTATCGATACGCAACGGAAATATCCCGCCATGGCCGAACGCCCGCTTTCTCCGCATCTCTCCATCTGGAAATGGGGCCCGCACATGCTGGTTTCGATCCTGCACCGCGTCAGCGGTGACGGGATGGCGACGGTAGGGCTGGCCGTTTTGCTCTGGTGGCTGGGCGCGCTGGCGTCCGGGCCGGAAGCTTATGACACCTTCGCTTCCGTGATGGGATCGCCGATCGGGCTGATCGTCCTCGTCGGGATCAGCTGGGCCTTCTTCAACCATCTGTCGAGCGGCATCCGGCACTTCGTGCTGGATATCGGCGCGGGCTACGAATTGGAGGTCAACAGGACCTTCTCCATCGTATCGGTCGCATCCGGCATCGTTCTCACCGTGGTCTTCTGGGCCATGGTTCTTCTCGTCTAGGACTGAACATGAGCAGATCCACTCTCAACCGCTACGGTTCCAAAGGCACGGCCATCGGCCAGGTGCGCGGGCTCGGTTCCTCGCATGAAGGCGCGCATCACTGGTTGCAGCAGCGCTTCACCGCCATCGGCAATCTGGTGACCGTGCTGTTCCTCGCGATCAGCCTCGCTCTGCTGCCGGGCTACGATTACGCGACCATGCGCGAATGGGCTTCGGGCGTCATTCCCGCCACCGCGCTGGCGCTGATGATCGTGAGCGTGTTCTGGCATGCCCGCATGGGCCTGCAGGTCCTCATCGAGGATTACGTTCACACGCCGGGTAACAAGTTCGCGGCGATCGCGCTGCTCAATCTCGCGACGATCGGCGGGGCCGCGTTCGGCCTGTTCGCCATCGCACGCCTCGTCTTTTCAGGAGCCGCCTGATGGTTTCGACACCTTCCCCCACCGACATCGACCCCAACGATCGCGATGTCGCGCCGCCCGAGGCGCCGCCCGAAGAAACCAAGGATCGCGGCACCGGCCCGAACCAGGAACGGATCAAGGGCTACGAGATCATCGACCACACCTATGACGTGGTCGTCGTCGGTGCGGGCGGATCGGGCCTGCGCGCCACGATGGGCGCTGCCGAAGCCGGGTTGAAGACCGCGAATATTTCCAAGGTTTTCCCCACGCGCTCGCACACCGTCGCCGCGCAGGGCGGGATCGCCGCCAGCCTCGGCAACAATACGCCCGATCACTGGTCGTGGCACATGTACGACACCGTCAAGGGCTCCGACTGGCTCGGCGATCAGGACGCGATCGAATACATGGTGCGCGAAGCGCCCGCCGCGGTCTACGAGCTGGAGCACGCGGGCGTGCCGTTTAGCCGCAACGAGAACGGGACCATCTATCAGCGCCCCTTCGGCGGCCACATGCAGAACATGGGCGAAGGCCCGCCCGTGCAGCGCACCTGTGCCGCAGCCGACCGTACCGGCCACGCCATGCTGCACGCGCTCTATCAGCAGAGCCTGAAATACGACGCGGATTTCTTCATCGAATATTTCGCGCTCGACCTGATCATGAACGGCGACAAGTGCGTCGGCGTGATCGCGATGTGCCTGGACGATGGCACCATCCACCGCTTCCGCGCCCATGCCGTGGTGCTGGCCACCGGCGGCTATGGCCGCTGCTATTACACGGCGACCAGCGCGCACACCTGCACCGGCGATGGCGGCGGCATGGTCCTGCGCGCAGGCCTGCCCTTGCAGGACATGGAATTCGTCCAGTTCCACCCGACCGGCATTTACGGCGCGGGCGTGCTCATCACCGAAGGCGCGCGCGGCGAGGGCGGCTATCTGACCAATAGCGAGGGCGAGCGCTTCATGGAGCGTTACGCGCCGAGCGCGAAGGACCTCGCCAGCCGCGATGTCGTCAGCCGCTCGATGGCGCTCGAAATGCGCGAAGGGCGCGGCGTGGGGCCGGATGGGGACCATATCTTCCTCCATCTCGACCACATCGATCCCGCCATTCTGGCAGAGCGTCTGCCGGGCATCACCGAAAGCGGCAAGATCTTCGCAGGCGTCGATCTGACGAAGCAGCCGCTGCCCGTCACCCCAACGGTGCATTACAATATGGGCGGCATCCCGTGTAACTATCACGGCGAAGTCATCGCGGGCGACAAGACCGATCCGGAAAAGATTGTGCCCGGCTTGTTCGCTGTGGGCGAGGCGGCCTGCGTTTCGGTCCACGGCGCGAACCGCCTGGGCTCGAATTCGCTGATCGATCTCGTCGTGTTCGGCCGCGCGACCGGCCATCGCCTGCGCGATCTGATCACGCCGCATTCCAGCCACGACGAACTGCCTGCGGACAGCGCCGATTTCGCGCTCACCCGCCTTGACCATTTCCGCCACGCCAGCGGCGGTTCGCCGACGGCGGATATCCGCGCGGAAATGCAGAAGGGAATGCAGCGCCACGCCGCCGTGTTCCGCGACAGCAAATTGCTGTCCGAAGGCGTCGACGTGCTGAAGGCGGTGAACAAGCGCCTTGAGGATGTGAACGTGTCCGACCGCTCGATGATCTGGAACAGCGATCTGATCGAGACGCTTGAACTCGACAATCTGATGGCGCAGGCGAACGTCACCATGGCGAGCGCCGAAAACCGCAAGGAAAGCCGCGGTGCCCACGCGCACGAGGATTTCCCCGATCGCGATGATGCCAACTGGATGAAGCACACCATCGCCTGGTTCGACGGATGGGGCGGCAAGGGCGGCGATCTCCGTATCGATTATCGTCCGGTCCACGAATACACGCTGACCGACGATGTGAAATATATCGAGCCGAAGAAGCGGGTCTACTAAGTCCGGATGTTCAGGGCGGGGCGCCGATCAGTCGAGCGCCTCGTCGTGGTCGCTTGTCAGCGCACGTCGTCGAAATCTTCGGGCATGTCTTCTCGCTCGTGAATGATCGCTACGACGAGTAATTGGGAATCGTCGAAGCGATATATAATTCGATGAGTCCCGCTGCGCACTTTCCTGTACTGAACTGGCAGGCCAATAACCTCACTGCCGATCCCCGGAAATTCCGCCGCGAATTGGATCTGGCGACGCAAATTCGCAACATAGTGCTTGGCTTGCGTGTGCCCCCATTCAGCGATCGTATAATTCGAAATGGCGTCGATCTGCTCCAAAACTTTGGGGCGGTAGACGATATCAAGCATCCGGAAATTTGCTTTCCATGAACTGATCCCAATCGAAGGTCTGCGGGGCGCCGCTTTCTTCGCCCTCCTGGATCAGCTGTCGAAGGCGTTCGATCTTCCGGTCCCGTTCTTCCGCCCGCCGCAGAGCGTCGCGGATGACTTCGCTCGCCGATCCGAACTCGCCCGATTCGACCTTGCGGCGCGTGTATTCGGTGAGCTTCGCACCCAGAGCGACGGAGGTTGTCTTGACGGCCATTACGCGCATATAGCAAATATTGGTAATGCACACAATTCTTCGCTCCGCCGGTCTTCCGATGATGGCGCTCGCCTTGACCGGTTGCGCGACCGTGCCGCGCTCGCCGCCGCCTGAAATCGGCGCGCCCTGGTTCTACGACAAATATGTAAGCGCGCGCGGCATCCCCATCCTGTCGTCCGCGCGAGTGTCGGACGAAGCGCTTCTCGCCGCGCGGGACATGGCGACGGGAATGACCGCGCACCGCCCCGATCTCGCCCATTGGCTGGCGACGAATGGCTGGCGCATCGCCATCATCGCGGAAGAAGAGGCGCTGCTCGACCTTCCCGAAAACGCGCATTGGGAGAAGCCCACTGCCGACGATCCCCGACTGACCCGCTGCGAGCGCAAGCATTACGACGAGCGGATCGGGCGCTTTTCCGCGCGCGAATACTGGAACGCGCGGGCTCGGGCGACGGGTGGGCAATACATGGCGGACGGCGCGGAAGACGTGCTGGGCCTGCCTTCCAGTCGCTATTACGGAGAGACGATCTTCGTCCACGAATTCGCTCATCAGCTCCTGTTCGCGGTGCAGGCGGTCGATCCGGCGCTCTATGCGCGGGTGGAGGCGGCCTATGCCGCAGCGCTCGCCGAGGGACTGTGGAAGGATGAATACGGCTCCACCACGGTGCAGGAATATTGGGCGGAAGGGACGCAGTTCTGGTTCGAATCCAACCGCCTGCAAGTGTTCGACGGGCGCCGGATCCTGAACCGTGAAGACCTCGCGGCGTACGATCCGCGTCTTCATTCGCTGTTGGGCCAGGTTTACGGCGATACCCGCCGCCTCGCCTCGGACCCGTTCCATCGCAGCCCGGCGCGGGTGCCGCCGGGGCCCGTGCCCACCAATACGGCGGAAGTCTGCTGACCGGGATTATCCCGTAAGATCAGGTCAGATCACGTCAGATTACGTCGGCGATCAGCCCGCGCTCCTTCGCCTCGTCGCAGGGGATGTACCAATTGTTCGGCGCGCGATCGCGCAATTCGTCGAAATCCACATCCGACCCTTCGACGAACCGCGCGAAGCCCGCTTCCTCGATCGTAATCGACTGCTCGATTTCATTGAGCGCGGCTTTCAACTGTGCCGTGCAGCTCTTCAGCGGTCCGGACAGGTTGATCGTGCGCGTGATCTGGCGTTCGTGCACCATCAGCGTGGCGCCTTTTGTCAGAAAGCGGGCATGAACCGGGAAGCTCGCCATGAAGGTCGCTCCGGCCGAATAGACCGCCGCTTTGCCCAGAAAGATGACTTCTCGCCCGGTGTCGCGCAGCAGCCGGACATCGTCCCCAATGGCGCGCGCGATTTCCGGATTGCCGCCCAGCGTCGTCAGCGCGACGACCAGCGGTCCATCTTCGGGCGCGGCGGCGAGCTGGCTGCGAAATTCCTGGTACATCGCTTCGTCCACACTCCCGACGAGCCGCAATTGCGGCGCACCCAGAACGGCGTCGCGGTCTATCGTTTCGGTCAAGTGAAAGCCCTTTCGTGTACGATACCAGAGCGCGCGGCAGGGCTGGACGTTCCTTCGAAGAAAGGCGTTTACATGCGTAGTCGAATGTAATAGGTATCGGCTACAGATGTAGACGAGAGCCTGTCGATGCCCAAGGACCAGCCCCAATTTCCCGAACGGATCAGCGAGGCTGAACATGCCGTGATGGAGGTATTGTGGGATACCAGCCCGCGCAGCGCCGCCGATGTTTGCGATGCGGTGTGCGAGGCGCGCGGATGGTCGATGCCCACGGTGAAGACCTTGCTGTCGCGCCTGGTTGCAAAGGGCGCGGTGGCGACGGAGCCGGAAGGGCGCAAATTTCTCTACAGCCCGCTGCTTGAGCGCGCGGACTATGTCGGCGGCGAGTCGCGGCGCCTGGTCGATCGCCTGTTCGGCGGACGCGCGGCGCCTCTGTTCGCCCACCTCGCGGAGAACGAGGCGCTGACCGACCAAGACCTTGCCGAGATCGAGACCCTGCTGAAGGAGCTGCGCAAATGAGCGATTTCCTGATCCAGACCCTGGTATGGACCGGCGCGCTGATCGCGCTCGTTCTGGTGCTGCGCCGCCCGGTCGCGCGCCATTTCGGACCTCGCGCGGCCTATGCGCTGTGGGCCTTGCCCGCTCTCCGGTTGGCGATGCCGCCGCTCGTCCTGCCGAGCTGGCTGGCCCCGACGGCCGATTCTATCGCGCTAATGCACGATACGCCACGGAGCCTTGCGGATCCGAGCACCGCAACGATGGAGGCTGCGGCCTTGCCCCCAGTGCCGATTGACGAGCCCGCCGCCGACATCGATTTCGCCACAATCCTGCTCGGCCTCTGGCTGATCGGCACAACCGTATTTCTGGTACGCCGTTTCGCGCTTTATCATCGTATGCGCGGGGAACTGCTCGCCACATCGCGCCCGGTCGGCGAGGCGGGCGGGGTGCGGCTTGTCGAAACCGGTGCGGTCGAAGGACCGCTGGCTTTCGGCGTGATCGACCGGGTGGTCGCCTTGCCGACGGGCTTCATGGCTACGCGCGATCGCAGGACGCGGGATCTCGCGATCGCGCATGAATTGGCGCATCATCGTGGACGCGATCTGCTCGTTAACATGCTCGTCCAGCCGCTCTTCGCGCTGCACTGGTTCAATCCGCTGGGCTGGATGGGCTGGACCGCGATGCGCCGAGACCAGGAAGCGGCCTGCGATGCCCGTGTCGTCGCTCATAGCGATGCCGAGGAGCGGGCGACCTACGCCGCCGTCATCGCCAGTTTCGCCACACAAGCAGGAAACGGCGGTCGCCCTGCGCTGGCCGCGCCAATGGCCTGTCCGGTGCTCGGCGACAAATCGATCATCCACCGTTTGAGGAGCCTGACCATGACCGAGATTTCGCCCCGCCGCCGGATGGCCAGCCGCGCGCTTTTGGTAGGTGGCGCGCTCGCGCTGCCGCTGACCGCATCGATCACGTATGCCGAGACGATCGGGCAGGAGATCGAAGTTCCCACGCCGCCGCCTCCCCCGGCTCCGCCGATGGCCCCGGATGCGCCGCTCCCGCCGACTCCGCCCGAACCGGGCGAGTTCGACGACGAGACCCGTGAGGAAATCGCGGAGATGGAGCAGGAGCTCGAGGAAATGCAGGACGAGGTCGCGGAAGTGGAACGCGAAATCGTCGAAGACGGCCAGCGCACGGTGCTGCGCGTACGCCGCACCGGTCCGGGCGCAATCGAGCACCACATCGATCGCTCTTCCTTGCCCGTATCAAAGGTGATCATCGAGGATCGTGAGAAATTCGAGGCCTCGATGGAAAAGGCCCGCCGCGCATTCGCGGCGCGGAGCGAAGAGGCCGAGGCAATCCGCGCGCGCGTCGAAGCGACTGTAGAGGCAGCGCCGCGCGTGGTGTTCGGCTGTCTGGACGGCCAACGCGATACGGTTGCGACCCGCGTCGATGCAGACGGAAAGACGACAACCATCGTGTGCCGTACCAACGCGCTATCGATGGCGAGGCAAAGCATTCTGGCTGCTCGTAGCGCAATCGCGAAAGACCGTACGCTGCCCGCAGAAGCCAAGGCCGAAGCTCTGCGATCGATGGATGAAGCTCTGGCCGAGGTGGAAGCTTCGCGCCTTCAACCGGCGGAGGGATAGGGCCGCGCGATCCGGCTCCGGCGTTAACTCAGCCGATATTGGTGATCGCGTCGCAGGCGCGATCATCACCGCGCAGGCCTAGCCTTAGGGCATCGCTGCGCTGCTGGCTGGTGCCGTGGGTGAAGTTCTCGCTCGACACGCGGCCACCGGTCAGGCGGTCGTCCCCGATGGCAGCGGCGGCCTGCATTCCTTCCTCGATATCGCCGGGCTCGATCAGATTACGGTTCTTGCCCGCCCACACGCCGGCATAGCAATCGGCCTGCAATTCGGTGAGGACCTGCAACTGGTTCGCCGCGCGCGGGTTCTGCCGCTTGGCGCTGTCCATCGATCCGAGAATGCCGGTGATGTTCTGGACGTGGTGCCCGTATTCGTGGGCGACCACATAATAGCGCGCGAAATCGCCGCGATCGCCAGACATCCGCGCAAGCTGATCGTAGAAATTCGTATCGATATAGATGCGCTGATCGCCGGGGCAATAGAACGGACCCATCCCGACGGAGGCGTTGCCGCAGGCGGTCCGAAAACTCTGGGTCGTCGCGAAACGCAGGCCCGGTTCCTGGAAGCGATCCCCGTATCCTTGATTGGCAAAAGTCTGCGACCAGGTCTCGTTAAGCGAAGTCAGCGCGTTGCAGGTCTCGGTCGCATAATCATTGCTGGTGCAGACCGCTTGCTCGTCTTCGCTGCCCGGCGCTTGCTGCGGGGCGCTCTGCTGGATGCCTTCGACTGTCGCGGCGGTCTGCATCGGATCGAGTCCGAATACGAAATACCCGATTGCGGCCAGAATGATCGTGCCACAACCAAGGCCCCCGGCTTTCCCGCCGGGCAGGCCGCCGCTTGTCGTTCCGACATCGATCTTGCTTGTATCGAACGGATTGAGCCGCATTGCTATTCCCCCATCATTGACCGCGCCGCCCTCCTCGGCGAAGGCGCGGAATATCTGCTTCAAACGCTCGGAGGCCAAAATGTTTCAACCCGATTTCCTCAAAGGCAAGCGCGCGCTTGTAACGGGGTCGACCAGCGGTATCGGCCTCGCCATTGCACGGGCTTTGCAGGAGCAGGGGGCCGATATCGTCCTGAACGGCTTCGGCGATGCGGACGAGATCGCGAGCTTGTGTGAGGAACTGGGCGCAACCCATTCGGGCGCGGACCTCACCGATGTGTCGCAGATCGAAAAGATGATGGCGGAGGCGGGCGGTATCGACATCCTCGTCAACAATGCCGGAATGCAGTTCGTCAGCCCAGTCGAGGAATTTCCGGTCGCGAAATGGGACCAGATCATCGCCCTCAATCTCAGCGCCGCCTTCCATACCTCGCGGCTCGCCGTGCCGCATATGAAGGAGCGGGGCTGGGGCCGGATCATCAACACGGCGAGCGCGCATTCGCTGACTGCCAGCCCCTTCAAGAGCGCCTATGTCGCTGCCAAGCACGCGATCGCGGGGCTCACCAAGACTCTCGCGCTCGAACTGGCGCAGGACGGGGTAACGGCGAACTGCATCAGCCCCGGCTATGTCTGGACGCCACTGGTCGAAAACCAGATCCCAGACACGATGAAGGCCCGCAATATGACGCGCGAGCAGGTGATGAACGACGTGCTGCTTGCCAAGCAGCCTACAAAGCAGTTCGTCCAGCCCGAAGAGATCGGCGCGCTGGCCGTGTTCCTGTGTTCGGACGCCGGGCGCAACGTCAACGGAGCGAACTGGAGCGTGGATGGCGGCTGGACGGCGGAGTGATCCGTCCCCCGCGCCGGACAGGATGGCACTAGCGAGAGAGGCAATCCGTCGTTACATGGGCCGCCACATTTCTCCCCCCGGCAGGCGATTCTCATAGTGGCACATCTCGACATCCCCCTCGGTCTTACATTCGACGACGTGCTGCTGCGCCCGGCGGAAAGCGACATCGTTCCGTCCCTGGCGAAAACCGCGACGCGGCTGACGCGCGAAATCGGGCTGAACATCCCCGTCATCTCCAGCGCGATGGACACCGTGACGGAAGCCGACATGGCGATCGCGATGGCGCAATTGGGCGGGATCGGCGTGCTTCACCGCAATTTCGAAGTCGAAGATCAGGTCGCTGCCGTGCGCGCGGTCAAGCGGTACGAAAGCGGCATGGTGGTGAATCCCATCACCATCCATCCCGACGCCACTTTGGGCGAAGCGCAGGCGATCATGGCCCAGAACCGCATCAGCGGCATCCCAGTGACCGATCGCAGCGGCAAGCTCGTCGGCATCCTCACCAATCGCGACGTGCGCTTTGCGGAAAACCCCGGCCAGCCGGTGCGCGAACTGATGACGGTGGACAATCTCGCCACCGTGCCGCTCGGCACCAATCAGGAAGAGGCGCGCCGACTGTTGCATCAGCGCCGGATCGAAAAGCTGCTGGTGGTGGATGACGAGGGCAAGTGCGTCGGCCTGATCACGGTCAAGGATATCGAGAAGGCGGTCGCCTATCCCGAAGCCACAAAGGACGCCAAGGGGCGTCTGCGCGTCGCGGCGGCGACCACGGTGGGCGACAAGGGGTTCGAGCGGACCGAAGCGCTGATCGACGCCGAACTGGACGTGGTCGTGATCGATACCGCGCACGGCCATAACAAGGACGTGGCCCGCGCGGTGGAGCGGGTGAAGAAGCTTTCGAACAGCGTCCAGATCATCGCCGGCAACGTTGCGACCGCAGAAGCGACCCGCGCTCTTATCGGCGCGGGCGCGGACGCCATCAAGGTCGGCATTGGGCCGGGCTCGATCTGTACTACTCGCGTCGTCGCGGGCGTGGGCGTACCGCAGCTGACCGCGATCATGGATTGCGCCGAAGCGGCGGAGAAGGAAGGCGTGCCCGTGATCGGCGATGGCGGCCTTCGCACCAGCGGCGATGCGGCCAAGGCCCTTGCGGCAGGCGCGAGCAGTATCATGATCGGATCGATGCTGGCCGGGACCGAAGAGGCGCCGGGCGAAACCTTTATCTATCAGGGCCGCAGCTACAAGGCGTATCGCGGCATGGGCAGCGTGGGGGCGATGGCGCGCGGCAGCGCGGATCGCTATTTCCAGCAGGACGTGTCGCAGCAGAAGCTGGTGCCCGAAGGGATCGAAGGGCAGGTGCCGTTCAAGGGCCCGGCGGCAGCCGTAGTCCACCAGCTCGTCGGCGGCATCAAGGCGGCGATGGGCTATACCGGCAGCGGCACGATCGAGGATCTGCGCAAGCGCGCGCAATTCGTACGCATCACCAATGCAGGCCTCACCGAAAGCCATGTCCACGATGTGGCGATCACGCGCGAAGCGCCGAATTATCCGACGCGCTAGATCATGACACCTGCCGCGCGCGTTCAGACCGCGATCGAATTGCTCGATGCGGTCATTCTGGCGGCGCGCTCGAAAGGCGCGCCTGCCGACCGGATCCTGGGCGACTGGTTCAAGCAGAACCGCTTCGCCGGATCGAAGGACCGCCGTGCGATCCGCGAGCTGGTCTATGCCGCCATTCGCGCCTGCGGACCGGTGCCGGATACGGGCCGCGCAGCGATGCTGCGTCTGGCCGAGGTCGATCCGTCGATCCTCCCTCTGTTCGACGGGTCGCAATACGGCCCGGCGCCGATCGGCGAGAGCGAGCAGCCCGCCAAGGGCGGCGTGGCGCCCGACTGGTTGGCCGACCGGTTGGCCAAATCCGGTGTCGAGGGGCGCGAGGCCGAGGCTCTGCTGGATCGCGCGCCGCTGGATATTCGCGTCAACGCTCTCAAGGCCGCGCGCGCCACTCTGGTGCTTCCGGTCGAGGCCGAGCCGACCGCTGCCCCGCACGGACTTCGCCTGCCGACCGGCACGCAGGTCGAACAATGGCCCGAATTTCGCGACGGGAAGATCGAGGTGCAGGATACGGGCTCGCAGATCGCCTGCCTCGCGCTGGCCGCGCAGCCGGGCGAGACCGTGATCGATTTGTGCGCCGGAGGCGGGGGCAAGACGCTCGCGCTCGCTGCCGCCATGGACGGCCTGGGACGGCTGCTCGCCAGCGACACCGATCGCGGCCGCCTGTCCCGCCTGAAGCCGCGGGCCGAACGCGCCGGGGCGGACATGATCGAGACGCGCCTGCTCGACCCGAAGCGCGAGATGGAGGCGCTGGCCGATTGTGCCGGTCAGGCAGATGCGGTGCTGGTCGATGCGCCGTGTTCGGGCACCGGCACCTGGCGCCGCAATCCCGAGGCCCGTTGGCGGCTGGATGAAGCGGAACTGGCCCGGCTGCGCGATTTGCAGGACCACGTTCTCGACATCGCGGCCCAATTGGTGAAGCCGGGCGGCAGGATCGTCTACATCACCTGCTCCCTGCTCGACGGGGAAGGTGCGGAACGCTTCGATGCCTTCCTCGGTCGGCATCCGACGCTGACGGCGCAAACGCTTGCCCTGCCGCTCGGACGCAGTCGCGGGCAGGGGTGGCGCCTATCCCCCTTCCATGACGGGACCGACGGGTTTTTCATCGCCTGTGCAGGTTGAGCGTGGTATTCGGCGTTCGTGATGCCATCCCCGGTCAAGCCCCAAACGGTCCATCACCGTCACGACGTTCTGGAGACGATCATGCGTTTTGCCCCCGCTGCCGCCGCCCTTTCGCTGGCCCTCGCTCTGACCGCGAGCGTGAGTTGGGGCGCGCAGCGTGATCCGTCGCCGCGCGCTGCGGTTCTGATCGCGCAAGGCCAGGCATCGCTCGATGCGGGCGATACGCAGGCCGCGATCGACGCTTACGAAGCCGCGCTGACCGTCGATCCCGCTTATACGCCGGTGCTGATCCGTCTGGCCGAAGCCGCGCGGCAAGAGCAATTGCAGGGCAAGGCCATCCGCTATTACCGCGAGGCGCTGACCCGCGATCCCGGCAATATCGCCGCCATCGCAGGCGAGGGCGAAGCGCTGGTGGAAAAGGGGGCGCTGGAAAAGGCGCGGCTCAATCTCGCCAAGCTGGAATCGCTGTGCGGCGGGGGCTGCTCGGAAACGACCAGCCTCGCCGCCTCGATCGCCGCTGGGCCGCAAGAGCGCGTGCTGACCGCCGAAGCGGTGATGCCGGACGCGCAGGTGACGCAGGACAATTGAAGGCGGAGAGGCTACCTCTCCTGATCTCCGATTTCCCTGCGATGAGAGCTCACGCGTGGCGGTGAATCGTCAGACCAGCTCGCGAAACGCTTCCACAACGGTGCGATAGACGCGCTTCTTGAAGGGGATGATCAGGTCGGGAAGCTCGTCCACCTCGACCCACTTCCAGTCGCAGAACTCCGCCGGATCGTGGGCGTTGAGATTCACGTCCTCGTCGCTGCCGGTGAAGCGGGCGAGATACCAGACCTGTTCCTGACCGCGATACCGGCCGTTCCACAATTTCCCGATCAACTCCTCGGGCAGGTCGTAACGGATCGGTTCTTCGGTCGCCTTGAGGATGGTGACATTTTCCTCCGTAACGCCGGTTTCCTCGTGCAATTCGCGCAAGGCCGCATCCCGCAGATCCTCGCCCTCGTCGACGCCGCCCTGGGGCATCTGCCACCAATCGCCTTCCTTGGTATCGATCCGGCGCCCGACGAAGGCCTGTCCCTTCGCGTTGACCAGCATGACGCCGACACAGGGGCGATAGCCGAGTTCGCTCGTCCCGCTCATGCCTTGATCCGATCGAGTTTGTTGCGGATCGCTGCGAGAAACGCTTCGACATCCTTCTGACCGCTCGGAATCGCTTTGCGAAGCGTGGTGAAGCCGTGAATGATGCCGGGGAATTCGAAATATGCCACTTCGGTCCCCTGCTGGATCAGATGGGCGGCGTATTCGCGCCCCGAATCGCGCAAGGGATCGAGCCCTGCGGTGCACAGCACCGTCGGCGGGGTGTTAGAACAATCGCCGACCATCGGCGTGTTGCGCGGATCGTCCGGATCGCCGCCATACTGCTTGGTGAACCAAGCCATGGTCGATCCGGTGAGCAGGTAGCCATCGGAGAATTTGGCGAAGCTCTTATGCTTCGTTATGTCGCTCGCCACCGGATAGATGGGGGCCTGAACCAGCACCGGCACGTCTGCCGTATCGTTCGTGAGCGCGTTGGTCGTCACGATCGTCAGATTGCCGCCCGCGCTGTCGCCCGTCAGGACGAGGCCGGTGATTTCGCGGCCCAGCTCTTCGGGAGAGGAGGCGACCCAGCGCGCCGCCGCTTCGCAATCGTCGGGCGCGGCGGGGAAGGGGTGTTCGGGCGCGAGCCGGTAATCGACCGAGACGACCGGCAGATCGAGCCGATGCGCGATTTCGGTGCAGAGCGAATCGTAGACTTCGAGATCGCCGATCACGAAACCGCCACCGTGGAAGAAGACGACGCAGGGCCCGGCTTCGCGCCTTTCCTTCGTATCGTAGAACCGCAGCGGGATGTCGCCTGCCGGGCCGGGGCAGGCGAGGTCGCGCTTGACCGCCATGTCGCGCGCGGGTGCTTCGGCGAGGCTGCCCATGGCGCGCATCTGCTGACGGCCCATTTCGGCGCCGACTTCCTCCACACCCTTGCCGCCGATTTGTTCGAGCATGGTCAGGAAACCGCGCACATCCTCGCGCACGAAAGGTTCTTTATCGGCCATTGTTCCCTCTCCTGTCTCTGCCGTAGGCGAAGGGATGTAGCGACTGCCCCCCGGTTTTCCAGCCGCCATTTGTCGGCTAGCAGAGAATATTGATTGCGGGAGGGTGGGGCGACACTTAGGTCGCGTTCCACACGAAGGGCGTCCGGCTGGGCGCCCGAGATACACGGTGCCGCACTCGGCACCCCGAACAAAGGTGCCGCACCCGGCACCCCTGACGCAAGGATGCCCCGGATGGCCAACGCCGCCGCCGCGCCGCAAGACGGCCTCGATCAGACAGCAGCGGATACGGGACTCGATTCCGTCGTCGTCCGGTTCGCAGGCGATTCCGGAGACGGGATGCAGCTGACCGGCGGACAGTTCACGCTGTCGACCGCGCTGGCGGGCAACGATCTCGCCACCTTCCCCGATTTCCCGGCGGAAATCCGCGCGCCGCAGGGCACGCTGTTCGGCGTGTCGGCTTTCCAGATCAATTTCGGCAGCCGCGCGATCCACACTGCGGGCGATGCGCCCGACGTGCTGGTGGCGATGAACCCGGCCGCGCTGAAGACCAATCTGGCGGCCTTGAAGCCCGGCGGGCTGGTGATCGCGGACACCGGTGCCTTCACCAAGCGCAATCTCGACAAGGCTAAATACGACAGCAATCCGCTGGAAGACGGCAGCCTGGCGAAATTCGACCTGCTCGCCTTCGACATCAGCGAAAAGACGATCGAAGCGGTCAAGCCCTTCGGCCTCGGCAACAAGGATGCGCTGCGGTCCAAGAACATGTGGACGCTCGGCCTCGCGCTGTGGATGTTCGATCGCCCGCGCGAACCGATCCATGACTGGCTGAAGTCGAAATTTGCCAAGGCGCCGGACATCGCGGATGCGAATATCGCCGCTCTCGATGCGGGCCACGCTTATGGCGAAACGGCGGAATTGTCGGGACCGCAGGGCAATGTGTTCCGCCAGCTTCACGTCGATCCGGTCGAGAGTGAGCCGGGCCTCTATCGCACCGTGACCGGGGCCGAAGCGGTATCGCTCGGGCTCGTCGCTGGTGCGCAGCTGGCCGAACTGCCGATGTTCTTCGGGGGCTATCCGATCACGCCGGCGAGCGCGATCCTGCACCATCTGGCGCGGCTCAAGGAATTTGGGGTCACCACCTTCCAGGCGGAGGATGAGATCGCCGCAGTCTGCGCCGCCATCGGCGCGAGCTATGCCGGGCAGTTGGGCGTTACCAGCTCTAGCGGGCCGGGGATTGCTTTGAAGACCGAAGCGATCGGGCTCGGCATCATGACCGAACTGCCGCTCGTCATCGTCAATTCGCAGCGCGGCGGACCGAGCACGGGTCTGCCGACAAAGACCGAGCAAAGCGATCTCTATCAGGCGGTCTATGGCCGCAACGGCGATGCGCCCATGCCGGTGATCGCCGCGCGCAGCCCGTCCGACGCGTTCGAGGTCGCCATCGAAGCATGCCGCATCGCCGTCGAATACATGACTCCGGTCATGCTGCTGACCGATGGCTATATCGCCAATGCCGCCGAACCGTGGAAAGTGCCCGACCCGGCCGATTTCGCGCCGTTCCCGGCGAAATTTCTCGATACGCCGAACGCCAAGGATGCAGACGGCGGCGACACCTTCCTGCCTTACCAGCGTGACGAGAAGGGTGCGCGTCCCTGGGTAAAGCCCGGAACGCCTGGCCTCCTCCACCGCATCGGCGGGATCGAGAAGCACGAGACCACCGGCAATATCGATTATTCGCCCGACAACCACCAGCGCATGACCGATCTGCGCAAGGCCAAGGTCGAGAATATCGCAGTGCCCGATCAGCAGGTCGCGCTGGGCGAGAAGACCGGGACGCTTGCCGTGGTCGGCTGGGGCAGTACCTACGGCCCGATCCACCAGGCAGTGCGCCGCAGCATCGCGAAGGGGTGTTCGGTCAGCCATATCCATGTGCGCCACATCTGGCCGTTGCCCGGTAATCTCGGCGAGCTGCTGGAAGGCTTCGACCATGTGCTGGTACCGGAAATGAATACCGGCCAGTTCAAGACCGTGCTGCGCGACCAGTTTCTGGTCGATGCGACCCCGCTCACCAAGACCAGCGGCCAGCCCTTCCAAATCGCGGAACTTGAAGCCGCGATCGCGAAATATTTCGACGGGATCGAAGGCAATGAAGGCGGACAGGTATTGGCAAACGATCAGCAGCTGCCGAGTGTTGAGGCATCGAATCCGTGATCGGGTATCTCAACGGCTTCTTGATCTTAACAGCCACGCTCGGCTCGATGCTGCTTACGTTCCGTTTCGTCATTTTGCAGGAATCCTTCGCCGCGGCCGCGATCGCTGGCTTCCTAGTGACCTTTATTGCGACTATCATTTTCTGGCGTTTGCCGCACAAGCTCGATGTTAAAATGAGTTACTGGATAGTGGCCTTGGCCTCATTTGCATTTACGTTTTTGCGCTTGAGCTTTCCGATCGAATACGATCGTGCCTTAGGATGGACTTTCGTCGTTGGAGTGGGCGTGGCGCTCGTCTCGCTGGCAATTTTTCTCATCTTCAAATCGAGTGACCGCTATGAACGCACCCGCTAAATTCGAAACCACGCTTAAGGACTGGGAAACCGACCAGGAGGTCCGCTGGTGCCCCGGCTGCGGGGATTATGCGATCCTGAAAGCCGTCCAGCGCACGCTGCCGCAGCTGGGCGCAGACCCTGCGAAGACGGTGTTCATCTCCGGTATCGGGTGTTCCAGCCGCTTTCCCTATTACATGGAAAGCTACGGCTTCCATACGATCCATGGCCGTGCGCCGGCAGTGGCGACGGGCGTGAAGCTCGCCAATCCGGAGCTCGATATCTGGCTGGTGACCGGCGATGGCGACGGCCTGAGCATCGGAGGCAATCACCTGATGCATGTGCTGCGCCGCAACGTGAACATGCAGATCATGCTGTTCAACAACGAGATTTACGGCCTCACCAAGGGCCAGGCCTCGCCGACGAGCCGCGAAGGAACGCGCTCGCCGTCCAGCCCGCTCGGCAGTGTGGACCATCCGGCCAAGCCCGCCGCCTTCGCATTGGGCGCGGGCGCGCGCTTCGTCGGGCGAGGGTTCGACGTGTCGAAGCACCTGCCCGACGTGCTCAAGGCCGCGCATGCCCATCAGGGGGCTGCCTTCATCGAAATTTTCCAGAACTGCATCGTCTACAACAAGGACGTGTTCGACGATTTCGCCGCGCCGAAGGGGGCGGAAGATCGCCAGCTCTGGCTGGAGGACGGCAAGCCGATGCTGTTCGCGGGCGACAAAAAGGGCATCGCGCTCGACCGCGATGCGCTCGAACTGAAGGTCGTCGATGTCGCGGACGGGAACTGGGAAGCGGCGGGCGTGCTGGTTCACGATGTCACCAAGCGTCAGGTCGCGCACATGCTGGTCGATATGCCGTTCGGGCCGTTCCCGATGGCGCTCGGCGTGCTTTACGACGATCCGCGCCCGACTTTCGAAAGCGCCGTGATTGCGGAGCGAGAGCAGGCCAGCGCGGGCAAGGAAGCCAATCTCGCCAAACTGCTCGCCAAGGGGCAGACCTGGACGGTCAGCGGAACGGCGCAGGATCCGGTCTGATCGACTGTTTGGCTGCAATCCTTTCCTGAAAATGAACCATCGGGCGTCTCGTCCGTAGAGGGGGCAAGCGCGCCCATGACCGAGAGCGCGCGTTGCAACAGGAGCTTACCCTTGAAAAAATTCACCATTCTCGCCGTATCGACCGCCGCGCTCGCACTTGCCGCCTGTTCCGATCAGCAGGACGAGACCCCGATCACTCAGGAAGCCGCGGACGATATGGACGTGGCCGTCATGGATGACGATGCGATGCCGGTCGGCGGCGAGCTGAACGAAACGCAGCAGGCATCCTACGATGCGATGGACCGCCAGGCTGTCAGTGACGAATACGACACTAACCGCGATGCGATGATGGCCGAAAACTCTTCGGCCCCCAGCAACTCGGATGCGATGGGGTCAAACAGTGATAGCATGACCGGTGCGTCCAGCGCAAATACCACGTCGACGTCCGGGGGCTCGACCTCGGACGATTCGATGGCGGACAGTTCCGACAGCTCGAATGTTGCCGCCTTGCCCGCGCGCTCGCAAATGGATTTCGCCTATCTCGACCGTAATTCGGACGGGCAGCTTTCGGTCGCCGAATATGCGATCTGGGCAGTCCCTGCCAATCCGAACACGCCGGTCGAGAACGATCAGACCAAGCCTTACATCTCGACCGACCAGATCAATGAAGCGGGCAAGACCTTCTTCTATTTCGACGAGGACGGTAACACCTATCTGAGTGACGGCGAATTCACGGCCGCTCGCAACAGCGCCCGCACGCCGGGCGGATCGTCCATGTAGCGACTGGTGCGATAGACCCCAGGAAGGGGCGTCGGAGCGATCCGGCGCCCCTTTTTTCGTGCGGTCAAGCAGGCCCTGAATTGCCTTCTGGAGCCTCGATGCGGTTTCGCTGCTGAAGCTTTGTCGCGATCAGGCCCATGAACAGGGCCCACGCCGCGCCCACCGTCCATCCGGCGAGCACGTCGCTCGGAAAATGCACTCCCAGATAGACCCGCGTCATCCCGATCATGAGAACCAGCAACGCGGCGACACCGATCACGAAACCGCGCGTACGGCGCGATTCGTAACTGCGCGCGATCAGGACGGCGAGCGTCAGATAGACGATCGCGCTGTTGGTCGAATGGCCGCTGGGAAAACTCAGCGAATGGACCTCGACCAGATGCGGCACGATTTCCGGCCGCTCGCGCGCGAAGAGGGATTTGAGGAGCTTGCCCATCACCGCGCCGCCGCCGGTCGCCACCGCTGTGTAGAGCGCCTGGTGCCAGCGTCCGCGAACCAACAGGAAGGTGACGGCCAGCAGCGAAACGAGGGTCAGCACGGTTACACCGCCCAGCGCGGTCAGGTCGCGCATCGAACCGAGTAGCCATGACGGTCCGACAGGCACCGCAGGATCGCCCGGCAGGCGGAGCGCCTTCAGGATCGCGATATCGACAGCCGCGGTCTCGCCCTCGCTCATCTCGCCCGCCAGCTTGATGAATAGGGTGGCGAGTGCACCGCCGATCGCGAGACCGATCAGAAGGCGCTGTTCGCGGTGGAGATAGGTCTTGAGGGTGGAAAGCCGCATGGGCGCGGCTATACCGATCGGGCGCGGCGATGCATCCTTTCTCGACGGGCCGCCAGGGAGACGGACGCTGGACAATCTTACCCATTCGCTGGTCGGCGCGTTGATCGGGCAGGCGGGGCTGAAGCGCAAGACCGGTCTCGCCATGCCTGCCCTCATTATCGGGGCGAACTTGCCCGACATCGATGCAGCCTGCTTTTTCTTGCTCGACGGTACCCAACATCTCGCCTTCCGGCGCGGGATTACGCATGGCCCGCCCGCATGGCTGCTCTTGCCGTTTGTACTGGCCGGGCTGCTTTACGGGTTCGATCGCTGGCAGGCGAAACGCGGGACGAGGCCTGCCGCGCGCCTGCCGATGAGCTTCGGATGGCTTTACCTGCTGGGCTTGCTCGGATGCCTCACTCATCCCGCTCTCGATTGGCTGAATGTGTACGGTATCCGGCTGCTCGAACCGTTTTCGAGCCGATGGTTTTACGGCGACACCTTGTTCATCATCGATCCGTTTCTCTGGCTGGTGCTTGGATCGGCGACATGGATTTCGCTGCGGCGCGAGAAACGCGGCGGAAATTGGCGCAAACCTGCGCGGACCGCGGTGGCACTCGGTCTCGGCTATATCGGTGTGAACGGAGCGCTTACTTACGCGGCCGAGAACGGCGCTGCCGAAGGCCCGACCGGGAATGAACTGGTCATCGCCAGCCCACCGCCACTGAGGTCGTGGGAGCGCGAGATCATCACGGGCGGCAAGGGCCTTTACGCTATCGATGGAGAGGCTTTGCCCGGCGTCCCTCTCGTTTCCTGCGACCTCGCCGCAGCTCGGGCGCAGGATCCGAATGTCGATGCATTCCTGTTCTGGGCAAGAACGCCATTCGTAGTGCCCGAGGAGGACGGTTCCTATACGCTCTACGATGCGCGCTTCTATGATCCGCGCAGTCGAGGGCGCTTCTCCGTGCCGCTCGAGGATGGAGTTTGCGCGGAACCTCGGGAGGGTTAGCACGGTTTTCGCTTCTGAACCGATCATCGAGGGCAGGGGGCGGATATCTCCGGAACACAGATAGTATGGCTACGGCGCGATCTGCGCATGAAGGATCAGCCGGCTTTGCATGCGGCGGCCGAGGCCGGGCAGGTCCTCCCGGTCTTCGTTTACGACGAGGATCGGGGCGGAGATCATGCCTATGGCGCGGCTTCGAAATGGTGGCTTCACCACTCGCTGGAGAGTTTTGGCAAATCGCTGGGAAAGCGGCGTTCTCAGATCGTGCTGCGCAAGGGGGATGCCGCCCAGGTTCTCGCCGCGATCGCCGATCAGACCGGGGCCGCCTGCATCCATGCGATGCGGCATTACGAACCCTGGTGGAAGGAAGCCGAGGACGAGCTTCGCGACGCGCTCGGAGACGAGTGCCAGCTATGCCTTTATGACGGAAACTACCTGCTTCCGCCCGGCAGCGTGACGACCAATGCGGGCGACCCCTACAAGATCTACACGCCGTTTTCCAACGCGATGCTGGAGCAGATGCCACCGCGCGATCCTCTGCCCGAACCCGAGACGATCCATTCCCCGGACGCGTGGCCCGAAAGCGACGATCTTTCGGACTGGAAGCTGCTCCCGACATCGCCGAACTGGGCCGGAGGTATCCGCGATTTTTGGCAGGTCGGGGAAGATGCGGCGCATGACCGGCTCGACTGGTGGGCGGACGAGGTGACCAAATACGACGATGGGCGCAACCTTCCCTCGGTCGATCGCACCAGCCGCCTTTCCCCCCATCTGCACTGGGGCGAGATCAGCCCCGCAACCGTCTGGCACCGGCTCAAGGACAAGCGGTCGGATGGCTGGAAGACCTTCGCCAAGGAAGTGATCTGGCGCGATTACACGCAGAACGTGATCGACCAGTTTCCCGACTATCCGCGCGAGAGCTATCGCGATTATGACGAGCGGACCTTGTGGCGCAATCCCGAGGCGGGGCACTTGATCCGCGAGGATCTGGAATGCTGGCAGAAGGGGATGACCGGCTATCCCGTGGTCGATGCGGGCATGCGTCAGCTCTGGAAGACCGGCTGGATGCACAACCGCGTCCGAATGATCTGCGCCAGCTTCCTGGTGAAGCACCTGCTGATCGACTGGCGATATGGCGAACGCTGGTATTGGGATTGCTTGGTCGATGCCGATTACGGCAATAACGGCGTCAACTGGCAGTGGATTTCGGGCACGGGCGTGGACAGCAATATGTTCAGCCGGATCATGGCCCCGCTGACGCAGAGCGAGAAGTTCGATGCGGGCGATTATATCCGCGAATATGTCCCCGAACTGGCGGATTTGGATAACTATTGCATCCACGATCCGCCCGACGACAGGCGTGGAGATTATCCGGTGAAGATGATCGCTCACAAGGAAGCGCGCGAACGGGCGCTGGAGGCGTACAGGGCCAGCAAGGACTGACCGCTTGTCGATCATGGCGCGGCGCGTCATAGGCGCTGCGATGGATATGCCGACCAGCCAGCGGGGCCATAGTCTTACCGACGGGGCGCGGCGCTTTTCGCGCCAGCCGGGGCTGGTGGCGCGATTGGTCGCGCCGGGTTTTGCCAAGGTGCTCGACCGGATCGATGCGGCGCTGACGAGCGGGGCGCTGCATGCCACGCTTCCCGATGGATCGAAGCGGACCCTCGGTGGACGGGCTGCGGGTTTCGAGTGCGAGGTCGATCTCAGGAGCTGGAACGCGCTCGTCCGGCTGGCCAGCAATGGCTCGGTCGGCTGGTATCAAGCGTGGGAAGCGGGCGAATGGGCGAGCCCCGATCCGGTACCGCTGTTCGCCCTGTTCATGCAGCACGCCGCGCGGCTGGGCGATACGGCACGTGCCAAGGGCCCGTTCCGCCATGCGCTGAAGCTGGCGCATTTCTGGAATCGCAACACGCAACAGGGGGCGCAGCGCAACATCGCGGCGCATTACGACCTCGGCAACGATTTCTACACCGCCTGGCTCGATCCGACGATGAGCTATTCTTCCGCGCTGGCCGTCGGTTCCGAAACGCTCGAAGCGGCGCAGAAACGCAAATGGGATGAATTGTCGGATCGGATCGGCGCGGCATCGCGCGTGCTCGAAATCGGCTGCGGGTGGGGCGCGCTCGCCGGGCATCTGGCGGATCGGGGCAGCGAAGTGACCGCGATCAGCCTTTCGGACGAACAACTCGCCTGGGCGCGCGCGCATCATCCGGGGCCGGATTTTCGCAGGCAGGATTACCGCGACGCAAGCGGCACGTTCGATGCGATTGTCAGCGTCGAAATGGTCGAGGCTCTGGGTCGCGAATACTGGCCGAATTACATGGATTGCATCGCTCGCAATCTGAAACCGGGCGGGCGCGCGGCGATCCAGTATATTTCCATGCGCGACGATCTGTTCGAGGCCTACGCCCAGAGCGCCGATTTCATCCAGGCCTATATCTTTCCCGGCGGACTGCTGATCCGCACCAGCGAATTCCGCGCGCTCGCCGAAGCGCGCGGGCTCGCCTGGCGCGACCAGATCGATTTCGGAATCGACTATGCGGAAACGCTGAAGGTGTGGCGCGAGAATTTCGACCGGGCCGAGGCGGACGGAAGTCTGCCAACCGGGTTCGACGCCCGGTTCTGCGATCTGTGGCGCTATTACCTGATGTATTGCGAGGGCGG